>DATMNP010000032.1:0-53177 GCA_035568935.1 Opitutaceae bacterium
TCTTCTGCCGTCGCGATCCGCCGACCACGCGTGTCGCGCTTTTCCCCTGTGTCCACGACTTCCGTCTGCAATGTCTTCATCGCAGTAGCATATACAAATTATGACTCGATGACTACGTGGCACCCCGCCGGACGCTTACGATTGATTGGGCGAGCCGGCCTCTTGAATGTTGGATCAACATTTGCTTCTGCTCTGGCTCAATCGCCCGGTTGTTCCGTGCATCATTGATTGCAGCGGTCGGGTCACGGCGCCCCATGGCCGATAAACCTGCGCTCATAGATTTCCCGGGTTTGTTGGGTCGCGAAATCGAGTCTGCCAATTGCAAGGCAAGCCAGAAGCCCGTGCGAGAAGGTGGTGAAGGGCGGCCCGATTGGCGCAGAGCTCTGGCGGTCACAGGCCAAATCGACAGCGCCTATTACTGCTCAGACGGGTTGGGCGAACTGGCTTCTTGAATTTCCTTAGTCAGCACTATCTTCTGTTCCGGGGAAATCGTGGCGCTGCTCTGCACATACGCCATTGCGGCGGCAGCATCGCTGCGGCCCCATGCCTGGAAAATCTGTTGCTGATAGGTGAAGCGTTTGTCCGGGTCGGCGACGGAATCAGCCAATTTTGCGGCCTCGTCGGGATTATTTTTTGTGACGGGCGAAAAAAGAACCACGCTCCCAATCATTTCATCGCTGGCAATGTTGCTGGGGGCGTGGGCAACGTAATCTTCGAGCCAATTCGTGGCCTTCGCGGGATCGTCTTGGATCCATTCGCCAAAAACCCGACTGACGGCGTTGGGCTGGCCTTCCTCCGGCCCAAGGGCTTGAGCCCAGTGGAGCGCCGCAACGGGGTCCGTTTTTCCCCAAGTGTACGCCAGCGAGTCGATGGCGCCATCGCGTTCTGGCGAAGCCGGAAAGGATCTCAACCATGTGCCGATGGTTGCCGGCTCTTTTTGATCCATGGCCATGGCCACGATATCATAGGCCGCTTCTCCCAGCTTCGGCTTGCTCGGGTCGTTTGCCCATGCCTCGACGGCAGCCTTGGCGAGATCGATGTTGCCACTCTTGACCACAGCCTGCAGGCCCAAAGTCGTCACATTCTGCGCCGCAAGCAGGCTGCCTGATTTGTCATCCACAACGAGGGCGTCGGTTATTTTCCCAATGAGCATTTCTGGATTGGACGTTGCCATGGAGTCCATCACAACGGTGAGCAACGAGCTGTTCGCGAGCGAATTGCTCGGTCGCGCCACCCAATCCCAGGCATTTCCCGGATTCCGATCAGCCCACTGTTTTACGAGGGCCTGAATCCAGGCTGCTTTCTCCGCGGCCGTATGGCCGAGGCTTTCGGCGAGTTCGATCGCCTTCTCGGGCTGACTGCGGGCGAGTACTTTAAGGTCGGCCAGCGTGTCCTCTGGCAATTTATCACGGAGACTGCCCGAGAGTTGACGGTCGTCCGCCGTTTGCTGCGTTGAAGTGGCCGGAGCGGCCAGATCCGGCAGAGGCTGCGAGGGAGGTGCCGGATTATTTCCTGAAAGAAAAGACCAGCACACGATGGCCGAGCCTGCCACGGCTACTCCGCCAAAGAGCCACCAGGAAAACTTGCGTTGGTTAGGATGGCCGGAATCTGTGTGCATGGTCCGATGGGTCTAATGTGTCGGCTGGGGTTGGCGTCGCGGGAATCTTCCAATCCCCTAATTTCCGGTAGTCCTGCACTCCAGATTGGAGGGTTCGCCAAAATAATAGGCCCGAACGCGGAACGTGCCGCTCCTTTGCGGCGGACGAAAACCAATGCCGAACGAGTTTGTTTTAGCGCCCATGGTGGCGATGACTTTGAAGTCCGAGCTGTCATCGGTTTTTTCCTCCAAGAAGAATCCTTCCTCATCGCTGGAATGGTTGGTCCATGTGAACAGGATGCCGCTAACGGTGCTCGGGACCAAGGTGGCTTTAAAGTTGGTGGGAGCCCCGGCCGCAGCCGTCGCTGGGTTCCGGATCGACACCTTCGCGACCGGCCCTGCATCGGGGAGAACTTTCGGCGCGTCCCAAGCGTAATCTTCCGGTTTGTGAAACCTATCGACATACTCGGCATCGGGCAAACTTTTAGGCAGGGCAACCTCGACTTCATTGGTCGCCGGCCCGAAGATCGGGCAAATGCGATAGTAGAGCGTCGTTTCCGGCATCAACTTGGGATGAATATATTTCGTCTGCCCCGGCGGGCAAAAAGCAAGGATGTAGAAGGGGCCGTCCGGTTTCAGCGCCATTTGAGGGACATGACCGACACAGGGTATGGGATCCTTCCATTCCAAGGAGACATCGATGGGAGAAATCAAGGTGGCGGTCAGATGGATGGTCGTATTTGGGCTGGATTCGCCGCGAAGCCCGGTTGGACTGGCCGCAAGCCCACCGGCAAAAACCAGCAGGGCCAAACCGCCACGCACACCTTCCAGTGTGCGGGCGAAAAGCCCTGCGCCGGGTGGGTTGGCGCAAAGGGCGAGATCAACTGGCTTTGCCTCAAAACCAAGGGTCTTGGCGTGCCAGAAATTGGTGGTAATGGGGATGTAATTCATGGATTAAGGGTTTAAGTTGGAGCAATGGACTCAGGTTTGCAACCTCTTGCAGAAGTGGCGAGCCTTTAGAGGCCTTTCCTTGTGTCGCTCCACGCCGGAAACAGTTCCAAAAAAAGGGCCGCGCAACGGATGTTGCGCGGCCCGAAACTATATAACTTTTGATGTTACCAAACAGCCAGTGGCATTACGGGATGAACTTGGTGTCGATCGTGAAGTCAGCCCAATCAATCGTCGTATTGGTCTTGGGACCCCAGCTTGCGGCATGGCCACCGTAGAAGGTGGAGAACAGTATCCCGCCAAACGTACCATTGGTGTCTCCCTTGACGATGTTAGTCCCGGAAAAGACCTGGGCTCCATCATACCAGACCGTAACCGCACCGGTGGTGAGGTTAACCATCTGCTCGATGCTGTGCCACTTGCCGTCGGCCTGCCAGTTCCATTTGCCCGCGCCAATATCGTTGCCGACCGTGCCTGGGGCCATAGATGGGTCATACTCGTAAACTTCACCCGCTGTGCCACGCCACATGTAACGCGTGGAGAAGCTGTCGGGGCCGGTGTTGAAGCCGCTCTCGTCGCCTTCCCTGCCACCGAACAAGCCGGGAAGCTTGCCGGCCGTGCCCCAGCTAAAGCCGACCGGGAACTTCACGAAGTATTTCAGATAAAGAACCTTCGAAGTAGCGAGGTCAGGGCGACCCGCACCGGGATTGTTGCCGATTCCACCGGGTCCTCCGTTGAAACCAGGTTGGTTGGCGTTGGTCGTGTTCCGGGTGTCTTGCAGTTCCTGGTAGAACTGGGCGCCGCCCCTGGCGCAGCCGCAGGAATATGCGGATGAATTCGCCGCATAATAGGTTGTCGCTGCGGCATGGCCGCTCGGCCCGTTTTCGGTGGAGATAGTAATTCCGCCGGCGGGGGGATTGTAGCCATAGAGGCCATTAAAGCCATACTCATCCGGACTGCGGGCACCCGCAGGGGCTCCCGTGTCCGTAGTCGATACGCCCCATGCGGCCTGCCATGCAGCACCGGGAAAACCATCGAAGTTGCCCACCCATGCGCCACCAGGAGGCGGCGGAGGAGGAGGTGGTGGCGGTGGTGGCGGCGGTGGCGGAGGAGGTGGGTTTCCAGGCGGTGGCGGCGGTGGCGGCGGCGGTGGTGGCGGAGGAGGTGGTGTGCCACTGCCGCTGTTACCCCAGATCTGCACTTCAGTTAAGCTGGTCCAGGATTTCTTGGATTTCTCGTGGAAGAGGAGCCGCACAAATTGTGTGGTTGCAGGCGTCGGGAGAGCGAAATCTTCCAAAGCCAGGGTCGTTCCACTGCTCTTCAAACCGGCCGCAACCGTGGTAAACGTCGTACCATCGTCGGAGGTTTGGATGTCAAAGGTCACCACGCGCTTCGTACCTTTATAAAAGGCAGCCTTCACGGAGGTGACGGTGCTCGCTGAGCCGAGATCGTACTGGATCCACTCCGTCATGCCTTTGGCCGACCAGCGTGTGCTCAAGCTGCCGTCAATGGTGTTGCATGGCCCATTGGGGCTCTGGAATGAGCTCGCGGTCACTCCTGAACAGGAAACTGCCAATTCAACAGAACCCGGTGGCGGCGGCGGGGGTGGCGGTGGTGGTGGTGGTGGGTTTCCAGGCGGTGGCGGTGGCGGCGGAGGAGGAGGTGGTGGTGGCGGCGGTGGCGGTGGGGGTGGCGGTGGCGGTGGGGGTGGCGGTGGCGGCGGTGTGCCGGCGAAGGTGCCACCCTTCCAATTTGACATGTTCGTCCAATCGACTGTGGCCGGGCCATTGCCGGAATTCGATACGTAGGTGCCATTCTTGTCGTAGTGGCCCGAGGGGGCATCGATCAGGATCGTCGTGCCGGTGTGCGAGCCATTGATAAAGATATTCTCAGTGGCCGTGGCGTGATCATAAATCGCGGCAAAGTTGAACGGCACGCCAATCTGGACGTTGCCCACGAGCTTTCTTGCGTCGTGCAGGGAGATCAGGTTCGTGGTCGTTCCGCCGCCGGCATCCATATCGATGATGACGTCGCCGCTCGGCGAGCCCCACAGCTGGTAGATACAGGTGGAGGAGGAGCCGGCGGGCCAGTCTACGATCTTGGCCGTTCCGGTCCACTGCCATGTGGTGGTGAGGTCGGCACCGGACCACCGATTCTCCGCGCGGCCGTGGCCGGAGGGACTGTGGAACTCGGAACCTCCTGGGATAGAGGTGATGGTACACCCAGCAGACGTTTGCTGGGCTTGGACAGTTTCTCCGCCGGGCGACCAGCCGGAGCCGACTTGGGCTTGGGCGGAGACAGATAAGCCGCAGATGACAGCAAATGCAGCTAATCGTTTAACATAACGCTTTTTGACGTTCATGATTCCGATGAGGGGTTGAGGTTGACTGACAAGTGCTGCGAATGAGGGGGCATCCGAGCAGTAGGGAACTATATCTAAGAGGTCATCTTGAAAGCCGGTCATTTGTAAATCGACAGCATTTTTATTTGTATCGTTAAATGAGCGCATGAATGCCTGTAAATAACTGTTTAACAAGTGAATGAATTCCGTTTATTCTTTTTATTGATTTGCAATAAAACCAACAAAGCGAGCGTTTGGCGATTGTTGGTCGGCTTTTGGCATGCCGCACAAAAGTAAATCAATACAAGCTCAGTTTCCCCATCCCATTATATGATTTTTGGAGGCGATGCCGGCGATGTATTCAATGCCGCGATGACTTCGGTGTGCAGGGCCGGGGTGGCTGCGGCCACAATGGATTTTGCGTTCATCGGGCTGCGCCCCTGCCAGTCGGTGATGACGCCGCCCGCGCCGCGAATGACCGGCACAAGCGCGGCGATATCCCACGGATTCATCACCGGGTCGCACATCACATCGGCCCAGCCGCTCGCCACGAGCAGGTAGCCGTAACAATCGCCCCAGGTGCGGACAAGTTTTGCGCGGCGGGCGAGCGAGTCGAAGGCTGCGCCGTCCTGATATATTGCCGGATTGAGCGGGTCGCTCGTGAGCAGCGTGGCGTTTTCGATCTGCGTCGTGGCGCGGCAGCGCACCGGGCGGCCGTTGAACGTGGTCGCCGTGCCGTCGCCGAGCAGCAGTTGCCGCAAGACCGGCTGGTGAATGACGCCGAGCACGGGCTGGCCGCGGTGGAGCAGGGCGATGAGCGTGCCGAAGAGCGGGCAGGCGCTGGCGAAGGACTTCGTCCCGTCGATGGGATCGAGCACCCAAACGAATTCCGCACCGGCATTTTCCTCGCCGAACTCCTCGCCAAGAATGCCATGGCCGGGAAACTTTTTGCCGATGAGTGCACGCATGAGCTCCTCCGCGCCGCGGTCGGCCGGCGTCACGGGCGTGGAATCGGCCTTCGTTTCCACCACGAGGCCGGGGTTGGCGAAAAACGGCCGGATGAACTCACCGCTTTTTTCGGCGAGGTCGAGGGCGAAGGCGCGGTAGGAATCGAGATTCACGCCCTCCTTGAAACCGGGAAAGGCCCCCGAGGCTACCTGAAAGTGACGGTTGGAAATAAACCAACGGTGTCGCGTTCTAATGCCAGCTATGAGCAGCGCCATTATTCCGGTTGACCTTTCCATTTAAATGGTAACGTCAGCCACTGCCTATAATTTGAGTGCCGAGCCTGTGTCTCGACATTTCCAACCGGGATGAGCCAAACCTTAACCAGATGAAAATTAAATTACTCCGTTCGCTGACCTGCTGCCTTCTAGTTCTCTCCACCACCGCCGGCTTGTTACGGGCCGATCGCGACGCCGACCGGCGCAACGAACGCATCCCGCATGGCCACAAGATGTATCCGCCGGTGCATATATCGGAACGAGCCTTCGATTCTTCGAGCGCAACGGGCAATGGCTACACTCCCCAGCAAATGCGGCACGCCTACGGGGTCGATCAGCTCATCGCCATGGGAGCCACGGGACAAGGCCAGGTCATCGCGATCGTTGACGCTTACGGCAGCCCCACCATCCAGGCCGACCTAAATACGTTTTGTACGGCATTTGGCATTCCGAGCACCGCGGTCCAAGTATATTATCCGCAAGGTCAACCCCAGCCAGTCAACCTGTGGGTGACGGAAACCTCGCTCGATGTCGAGTGGGCGCACGCCATCGCCCCGGGCGCCACCATTGTTCTCGTGGTTGCCCAATCCGCAAATGACGCTGATCTCTACGCGGCGGTGGATTACGCGGTGAGCCTTGGGGCCACCCAGGTTTCGATGAGTTGGGGCTCTTCGGAATATTCCACAGAAACGTCCTCTGATTTTCATTTTAATGTCGCTGGGGTGACGTTTTTCGCTGCATCCGGGGACTTTGGCGCCTACAACGGCGCGAACGGCGCGGTTGGCGTAAGCTATCCCGCGTGTTCCCCCTATGTAGTCGGGGTCGGAGGCACCACTCTCAATCTTGATTCAACCGGCAATATTCTTTCGGAGACGGCTTGGTCTTATGACCCCAATACTGGCTACGGAGGTGGTGGCGGCAGCAGCCTTTATGAAACACTCCCAAGCTATCAGGCAAGCTGGGACACCCTGAGCGGCACCACCCGCGGCGTTCCCGATGTCGCCTACTATGCCAATCCCACCCCAGGAGTTCCCGTCTATCAAGATGGAGGTGGTTTTGAAGCCGGCTGGGTGCCAGTTGGCGGCACAAGCAGTGGCAGCCCTCAATGGGCTGCGCTTTGCGCCCTTGCAAATTCCCTGCGTTCACAATCGATCAATTCGTCCCCCGGCATTCTCTACTCGCTCGCGACTTCGGATTACGCGGGCTACTACCACGACATAATTTCAGGAAGTAATGGGGCGTATTCTGCCGGCACCGGCTACGATCTGGTCACAGGTTTGGGGTCTCCCATTGCCAATCAACTCGTCCCGGCCTTGGCCGGAGGCTTCTCCTCGCAAGTGGCCGCACCAGCCTTTTCCCCCCCGGCGGGTGTTTATTTGAGCGGCCATGCGCAAAATGTAGCCATCATTTCCGCGACTCCCGGTGCCTCCATCCGTTACACGACCGATGGCAGCACACCGACTGAAACCTACGGCACACTTTACTCCAGCCCGGTTTCGATCAGTGCGGCTACCACGCTCACCGCCATCGCCTACGAGACTGGCTTGACTGATAGTCCGGTGGCGAGCAGCAGCTACACGTTCCTTCCCCAAGTAACCGCGCCCACGTTCAGCCCCGGCGGGAACCTGTATCTCACTGCGCAGGTGGTGACAATTTCCACCGCGACCAGCGGTGCATCGATCCGCTATACGACCGATGGCAGTACGCCGACCGAAACCAACGGCACGCTTTACACTGGTCCGGTGAGCATCGGCAGCCCCACGACAAACTTGCAGGCCATCGCTTTCAAGAGCGGCTCCATTGACAGCCCGGTGACCAGCGGTCTCTACACGGTCAGTCTCGTGAACGTCCTTTATAATTTTACGACAGCTAACAACGGAGGGTATAATCCTTGGGCGGGCTTGATGCAGGGCAAAGACGGCAACTTTTATGGCACGACCGCAAATGGGGGCAGTGGCGGTGATGGCACAGTGTTTAAGCTGACTCCGTCCGGTGTCTTGACCACCTTGGTTTCGTTTACCGGCGCCAATGGGGTCACGCCTTTCGCGGGTTTGGTGCAGGGCAGCGACGGCAACTTCTACGGCATGACCACCTATGGAGGCAGCAGCAATTTAGGCACGGTCTTTAAAATGACTCCGGCGGGTGTCCTGACCACCCTAGTGTCGTTTACCGGCGCTAATGGGGCCAATCCTTTTTATGAAACCTTGGTGCAAGGCAGCGACGGCAACTTCTATGGCACAACCCAAGTGGGCGGTGGTGCCAACGGTGGCACGGTCTTCAAGATGACCCCGGCGGGCGTCCTGACCACCTTGGTTTCGTTTTCCGGCGCCAACGGGTTGTTTCCCACCGCGAGCCTGATCCAGGGCAGTGACGGCAACTTCTACGGCACAACCGTAGAGGGGGGCAGCACCTACGGTTCATCGGGCGCTCCTCAGGGTGATGGCACCGTCTTTAAGCTGACCCCGGCGGGCGTCCTGACCACCTTGGTTTCGTTTACTGGCGTCAATGGCAATGGGCTTGCTCCTTGGGCCGCATTGGTGCAGGGCAGCGACGGGAACTTTTACGGCACGACTGAAGAGGGGGGCGGCACTGTCTTTAAGCTGACCCCCACTGGCGTCCTGACCACCTTGGTGTCATTTGGCGGCGCCAATGGGGCCTTTCCGCACGCGGGCCTCGTCCTGGGTCACGACGGCAATTTTTATGGCACAACTTATGAGGGCGGCGGCTTTTCCAATGATGGCACGGTCTTTAAAATGACCCCGGCTGGCGTCTTGTCCACCTTGGTTTGGTTTGCCGGTCCCAATGGAGCCCAGCCGCCCGCAGTTCTGATGCAGGGCAGCGACGGCAATTTTTATGGCACGACTCCATTTGGGGGCAGTGGCGGCACCGGCGACGGGGTGATTTTTCAGTTGATGCAAGCCGCCGCGCCCGTCTTCAGTCCCGCGGCTGGCACCTATACGAGCGCGCAGGCAGTGACAATCACCTCGGCGACGAGCGGCGCCTCGATCATCTACACCACCGATGGCACCACGCCGGCCGAGAGCGGCGGTTCGATCACCAATGGCACATTGTTGTCCAGCGGAGGGTCGGTATCCATTGGTGCCACCACCACGCTCCAGGCCATCGCCTACGCGGCCGGCTTTATCGACAGCGGCGTCACTTCTGGCCTCTACACGATTGGCAGCGGCAGCATCACAGTTTCGCCGAGCAACGGCTTCGACAACCTCCCGATGTCGTCGTCGCAGTCCGGTACCTTTACAGCGACCTTCGATGCATCGGCTTCGATTTCCCCGATCAATGCCGTGATCGCCTTGTCCAAGGGCTCGCAGACGGCCTATACCGGCCTATCCTGCATCGCGCGTTTCAACACGTCTGGCGATATCGACGCCTATAACGGCACCACCTATCAGGCCGCTTCGGTCATTCCGTATGCCAAGAATACAACCTATCACTTCCGGATGGTGGTCAATGTGCCCGCGAACACCTACTCGGTCTATGTCACGCCACCCGGCGGCTCCGAGTTGACGGTGGGGCTCAATTATAAGTTCCGCACGGCCGCGACCAGCCTGGATACGTGGACGATCGACGTGAATGCGACACCGGGTGGCTCGTTGACCGTGAGCAACCGCTCTGTGTTCGGATCTGGCGGCACCGTCGCCGCGCCTTCCTTCAGCCCCGGTGCCGGTACCTACAGCACGGCGCAGACCGTACTCATCAATGATTCCACGAGCGGCGCCTCCATCCGCTACACGACCGACGGCAGCACGCCGTCCGAGACCGCCGGCACGCTTTATACCGGATCGATCTCCATCAGTGCGACGACCATACTCAAGGCCATCGCCTATGAAACCGGCATGACGGACAGCCCGGTCACCACTGGCACCTACACGATCACCCTGCCGCCCGCTGCGCCGGTGTTCAGTCCTGGTGCCGGCACCTATACGAGTGCGCCAACGGTCACCATCACGAGCTCGGGCGCGACCGCCATCTATTACACCACGAATGGGAGCACACCGACCAGTTCGTCCACGCTCTACACCGGTCCCATCACGATTTCGACCAGCCTGACACTGGAGGCGATCGGCACCAACAGCTCTGGCACGAGCCCGGTTACCACCGGCAACTACACGATTAACCTGTCGCAGCAGGTGGCCCCGCCGGTGTTCAATCCCAGCGGAGGCACCTTTTCGAGCCCGCAGACGGTGACGATTACCTCGACGACGAGCGGCGCATCGATCCGCTACACGACCGATGGCAGCACGCCGTCGGAAACCGCTGGCACGCTCTATTCGAGCCCGGTGAGTATCAGCGTTACAGCCACGCTCAAAGCCATCGCCTATAAAACCGGCATGACCGATAGCACAATCACCACCGGCAACTACACGATCATCCCGCCGCCCTCTGCGCCGGTGTTCAGTCCTGGTGCCGGCACCTATACGAGTGCACCAACGGTCACTATCACCAGCTCGGGCGCGACCGCCCTCTATTACACGACGAATGGCAGCACTCCGACCAGTTCGTCGACGCTCTATACCGGTCCGATCCCGATTTCGACGAGCCTGACGCTGGAGGCGATTGGGACCAACAGCTCCGGCTCGAGCCCGGTGACCACCGGCCAATACACGATCAACCCGCCGCCGCAGGTGACCCCGCCGACGTTCAGTCCCGTGGCCGGTACGTATACGAGCGCACAAACGGTGACAATTACCTCGGCGACGAGCGGCGCTTCGATTGCCTATACCACGGACGGCAGCACGCCGACCGAGAGCGGCGGTACGGTCACTCACGGCACCGCCTTGGCCAACGGAGGAGCCGTTACCATCAGCGTCACGACCACGCTCAAGGCGATGGCGTTCAAAAGCGGCATGACGGATAGCACGGTGACTACCGGTGTCTATACGATCAGTAGTGTGACGAGGTCCCTGACCGGCACCTCAAGCGATGGGTGGCATGCGCTGGCGCTGACCGCAGCCCAGACGGGGACCTTCACCGCAACGTTCGACGCGACTCCGTCGGTCTCGCCGGAAAACGCGGTGGTGGGATTGTCGAAAGGCGTGGCCACGGGCTATACGGGTCTCTCCTGCATCGCGCGCTTCAACACCTCCGGCGATATCGATGCCTATAACGGCACCGGCTATCAGGCCGCTTCGGTCATCCCGTACACAAAAAACATAACCTATCACTTCCGGATGGTGGTGAACGTCCCTGCGCACACCTATTCGGTCTATGTGACGCCAGCCGGCGGCACCGAGCTGACGGTCGGACTCAACTACGCCTTCCGCGTCACGCAAACGAGCCTGGACACGTGGAACCTCGATGTGAACGCCACGCCCTCGGGTTGCTCGCTCACGGCCAACAACCTTAACCCGTAACCGGATCAAATATAACCAGTCGGTTCAGCGCCCGCCGTATCCAACGGCGGGCGCTTTTGTTTTCAAGCGAACGGATCCCTGCCGTTTTCAGGGCACGACAAATATTTTTCCAGCGCGTAACACAGCGACACGCGTTTTATTTCAAAAACACACCCTCGCGTAAAAAAAGATCGAGATTGTCCGTTCGTTTTTGAAACGAGCGGCTGTTATATGGGTAAAGCCAATGAACCGAATGTCTTTCCCTCATCAGCCTGTTGTTTGTCGCCCAATCTTAACCGGGAATCCGCATTTTGCCGTTGTATTTTCTGGGGCGTTTCTCCCAGCGTTTGGCTGTATTCATGCTGCCTCGCCACGCGCTCTTGATGTCCGCCACGAAATCATTCCGCCGGCTCCATGATGATGCCACCGTTGCACAAATATACCGGCTTCGGGCCCCTGGACAAATACCAGCCGGGTCGAAAGCCAATTTGCCGGCTGGCGGCAACACTCTCCTTCGCAAGAACCGTCAACTAAATACATCAAAGTCTATGAAAAGAATCATCATGAAACTCTTCTTCGTCGCCGCGCTGCTGGCGGCATCCTGCTGGCGGGCCGAGGCCAGCGGAACCTGGACTCCCCTTGTAAATCCGGCCCCCACGGCTTTTTCCAACTGTTTGTTGCTATCCGATGGCACCCTTATCTGCGCCGACGGCGGCAGCGCCTGGTATCGCTTAACGCCCGACAGCCACGGCAGCTACGTCAACGGCACTTGGTCGCAGATTGCGTCCATGAACGACACTCGGCTCTTTTATTCGGCACAAGTCTTGACCGATGGCCGAGTCTATGTCGCCGGCGGCGAATACGGCACGGGCCATGGTACGTCCGAAACTTACAATCCGCTGACGAACGTCTGGACGCACACTGCACCCAGCCCTTTTTCGGTTTTTTCCGATGCCATCTCGGCCTTGCTGCCCA
Organism: Opitutaceae bacterium; assembly: GCA_035568935.1. GTDB lineage: Bacteria > Verrucomicrobiota > Verrucomicrobiia > Opitutales > Opitutaceae > DASRHD01. The sequence goes on from DATMNP010000032.1 coordinate 12,436, forward strand.
ATGGCAATGTGTTGCAATCGGACAGCCAGTCGTCCGCAGCGATTTATAATCCCACCACGGACACGTGGAGCTTGGCGGCCGCGCCGGGCGACCAGAACGAGGCGGACTGGGTTAAACTGCCCGATGACAGCCTCCTGACCATTATTGCTTATGGCCGCAACGCGCAACGCTACATCCCGTCGCAAAACACGTGGGTGAGCGAACCGCCGGTGCCGGTCGATATGTATAATAGTCAGGGCGAACTTGGCTCCGCCCATTTGTTGCCCAACGGAAAAGTGTTCTGGCTCGGCGCCACTTCCAATACCGTGATCTACACGCCCACCGGCAACACCAATCCCGGATCTTGGGTCGCGGGCCCGGTTATTCCAAACGGGTATGGCGCAAACGATGCGCCTGCCGCCATGATGGCCAATGGCAAGATCCTCTGCGCTTTCGCCGACTCCACGACCAGTTTTGGAACCAAGACCTTCTTCTACGAATACGACTATACCACGAATACCTTCACTCAAATTCCCGATCCCAATCACACGGCCGATCTGAGCGATCCGATCGTGGCATACGACACGTCCATGATCGATCTCCCGGATGGCAGCGTGTTTTACTGTGGTGCCGACTCCAAGTCTTACATCTATACTCCGGACGGCACCCAGCTGACCGCAGGCATACCTGTGATCGCCAGCGTGACCAAAAATGCCGACGGCTCGTATCATCTCATTGGCACGGGTCTCACCGGACTCTCTGAAGGCGCAAAGTTCGGCGATGACAAACAGATGAACACGAACTATCCGATCGTGCATCTGACCGACAACGCGACCGACAATGTGTATTATGCCCGCACCTACAACTGGACTTCGACCGGCGTGATGACGGGCGGTACCGTCATCGCCACCGAGTTCACGCTCCCGGCCGGTCTCCCTCAGGACCCCTATTCGCTGGTGGTTTCGGCCAACGGCCTCGTTTCGGCTCCGGTCGCGTTTCCTCCCACTGCGGCGATGCCTGCCTTCAGCCCGGGCGGCGGCACCTATACGAGTGCCCAGACGGTAACGATCACCTCGGCAACCAGCGGCGCCTCGATCCGCTACACGACCGACGGCAGCACCCCGAGCGAAACGAATGGCACGCTGTACTCCGGCCCGGTGAGCATCAGTACGACCACCACGCTCCAGGCCCTGGCTTACGAGAGCGGCTATGCCGACAGCGCAGTAACGATTGGCAACTACACGATCAGCTATACGATCTCGTCGAGCAACGGCTTCGACAACATCCCGATGTCGTCGTCGCAGTCCGGTACTTTCACGGCGACGTTCGATGCCTCGCCTTCGCTCTCCCCGAGCAATGCCGTGATCGGATTGTCCAAGGGAACGCAGACGGCCTATACCGGCCTTTCCTGCATCGCACGTTTCAACACCTCCGGCGATATCGATGCCTATAACGGCACCGCCTATCAGGCGGCCTCGGTCATCCCGTACTCCAAAGCGCTGACGTACCACTTCCGGATGGTGGTCAATGCGCCCGCAAACACCTACTCGGTCTATGTCACGCCACCCGGCGGCTCCGAGTTGACGGTGGGCCTCAATTATAAGTTTCGCAAAGCCGCGACCAGCCTGGATACGTGGACCATCGATGTGAATGCGACCCCGGGCGGCTCGGTGACCGTGAGCAACCTTGCCGTCGGCAGCGGACTTCAGCAGGTCTCCCCGCCTTCCTTTAGCCCGGGTGCCGGCACCTATTCAAGTGCGCCGACCGTGATCATTAATGATGCCACGAGCGGCGCCTCCATCCGCTACACGACCGACGGCGTCACCACGCCGACGGAGACGGTGGGCACGCTTTATACGGGTTCGATCTCCATCAGCACCACGACCAAGCTCGAGGCCATCGCCTATAAAGCCGGCATGACGGACAGCACGGTCACCACCGGCATGTACACGATCATCCCGCCGCCCTCTGCGCCGGTGTTCAGCCCTGGTGCAGGAACCTATACGAGTGCGCCAACGGTCACCATCACGAGTTCGGGCGCGACCTCCATCTACTACACCACGAATGGGAGCACTCCGACCAGCTCGTCCACGCGCTATGTCGGTCCAATCCCGGTTTCGACGAGCCTGACGCTGGAGGCGATCGGCACCAACAGCTCCGGCCCGAGCCCGGTTACCACCGGCCAGTATACGCTACAGGTGGTTGCGCCGACGTTCAGTCCTCCCCCCGGCCTGTATGCGGGTTCGGTTTCGGTGATGATCACCTCGGCGACGAGCGGCGCCTCGATTGCCTACACCACGGACGGCACCACCCCGACGGAAGTCGGGGGCACGGTCACCCATGGCACCTTGCTGTCTAATGGCGCGTTCGTTTCCATCAGCCCCACGTGCACGCTCAGTGCGATGGCTTTCGAGAGCGGCAAGACGGACAGTTCAGTCACCACGGGGAGCTACGTTCTCGGCACGCAGGTCAGTGCGCCGGCGTTCAGCCCCCCGGCTGGCGGCTATCAAAGCGCGCAATCGGTGGCGATCACCTCGGCGACGAATGGCGCCTCGATTGCCTACACCACGGACGGCACCACGCCGACCGAGAACGGCGGCACGGTCACCCATGGCACATCGCTGGCCAACGGTGGCGTGGTAACGATCAGCAGCACCACCACGCTCAATGCCATCGCCTACCAAGCCGGCATGGTGGACAGCACGGTGACGAATGGCAATTACGCGATCACTCCCGTGATTGTCCGGTGCTATTTTAACGCAGCGAACAACGGAGGGATATTTCCAGAGGCAGCTCCGGTGCAGGGCAGCGACGGCAACTTCTACGGCACAACCAATTTAGGTGGCAGCGCCAATGAGGGCACCGTTTATAAAATGACGCCGGCGGGCGTCCTGACGACCTTGGTTTCGTTTTCCGGAGCCAATGGAAGCTATCCCTACGCAGGCGTGGTGCAGGGCACCGACGGCAACTTCTACGGCACGACCGACACTGGAGGCAGTGCCTCTGATGGCACGGTCTTTAAGGTGACGCCGACGGGAGTTTTGACCACCTTGGTTTCATTTACGGGTGCCAATGGAAGCAATCCCACGGGAGCTTTGGTGCAGGGCAGCGACGGCAACTTCTATGGCACGACCAGCAGTGGCGGCAGCGGCACTTATGGCACGGTCTTTATGATGACGCCGACGGGTGCCCTGACCACCTTGGTTTCATTCACCGGGCCCAACGGAGCCTCTCCTACTGCAGCATTGATCCAGGGCAGTGACGGCAACTTTTACAGCACGACGATGGGGGATGCACAGGGCGGCGGTTATGGCTTTGGCACGGTCTTTAAGATGACGCCGGCGGGAGCTTTGACCACCTTGGTTTCTTTTGATAACACCACCGATGGGTTATATCCCGTGGCAGCGCTGGTGCAGGGCAGTGATGGCAATTTTTACGGCATGACCGAGGGAGACGGGAATGGAGGCACTTTCAGCAATGGCACGGTCTTTAAGATGACGCCGGCGGGAGCTTTGACCAACTTGGTAACATTTACGGGCTCCAATGGATCCAATCCTCTCGGCGCTTTGGTGCAGGGCAGCGACGGCAATTTCTATGGCACAACTGCCAATGGCGGCAGCGCAATTTATGGCACGGTCTTTAAAATGACGCCGGCGGGTGTCTTGACCACCGTGGATACTTTCTACGGCGGCAATGGGAGTAATCCTAATGGATTGGTGCAGGGCAGTGACGGCAATTTCTACGGCACGGCCGCCTCCGGTGGAACTTTCAATGACGGGGTGGTTTTTGAAGTGCCCAAAGTTTTGGCGCCGATCTTCACCCCCTCGGCCGGCACGTATACGAGTGCGCAGTCAGTGACAATCGCCTCGGCGACCGGCGGCGCCTCGATCGCCTACACCACCGATGGCAGCACGCCGACTGAGAAAGGCGGGACGGTCACCCACGGCACCTTGTTGTCCAACGGAGGGTTCGTTAACATCAGCGTCACGACCACGCTCAAGGCGCTCGCGTTTAAAACCGGCCTGATCGACAGCCCGGTCACCACCGGCACCTACACGATTACCCAGCCGCCCTCTGCGCCGGTGTTTAGTCCTGGTGCCGGAACCTATACGAGTGCGTCAACGGTCACCATCACGAGCGCGGGCGCGACTGCCATCTATTACACCACGAATGGCAGCACACCGACCAGCTCGTCCACGCCCTATACCGGTCCAATCGTGATTTCGACCAGCCTGACACTGAAGGCGATCGGCACCAACAGTTCCGGCCCGAGCCCGGTTACCACCGGCCAATATACGATTCAGGTGGCCCCTCCCGTGTTTAGCCCAGGGCCTGGCACCTACACGAGCGCGCAGTCGGTGACGATTACGTCGACGACGAGCGGCGCCTCGATTGCCTACACCACGGACGGCAGCACGCCAACCGAGAGCGGTGGCAGCGTCACCCACGGCACCTTGTTGGCCAACGGCGGCTCCGTATTCATCAGCGTCACGACCACGCTCAAGGCGATGGCCTTTAAAACCGGCATGACGGACAGCACCGTTACCACGGGCCAATATACGATTACTTCGGGCCGGTCCCTGACCGGCACCTCAAGCGATGGATGGCATGCGCTGGCCCTGACCTCCGCCCAGACGGGAACCTTTACGGCGACGTTTGACGCGACGCCCTCGGCCTCGCCGGAAAACGCAGTGGTTGGATTATCGAAAGGCGTGGCCACCGCCTATACGGGTCTCTCCTGCATCGCTCGCTTCAATACCTCAGGCGATATTGATGCCTATAACGGTACGGCCTATCAGGCGGCTTCAATCATCCCGTATGCAAAAAACACCGCGTATCACTTCCGCATGGTGGTGAACGTTCCTGCGCACACTTACTCGGTCTATGTGACCCCGGCCGGTGGCACCGAACTGACGGTCGGCCTCAACTACGTCTTCCGCGTCACGCAGGCCAGCCTGGACACGTGGAACCTCGATGTGAACGGCTCACCCTCGGGGTGCTCGCTCACGGCCAACAACCTTAATCCGTAATCCCAGGCACCAATATAAATCAGCGCCCGCTGTTTAATACAGCGGGCGCTCTGTTTTTGAGCGAACTGGCGGCGCTCACCGTTTTAGGGCACGACAATATTTCCAGCACTCCACTTCGAAGAACCTTTAACCGAATACATCCAAGTCTATGAAAAGAATATACATGAAATTCCTCGTCGTCAGCGCGCTGCTGGCGGCATCCTGCTGGCGGGCCGAGGCCAGCGGAACCTGGACGCCGTTGGCCAATCAGGCTCCGGAAAATATTGCGCACATGCTCCTGCTCACTGACGGCACGGTCATTATTAGCGTTGTTGACAGCGGTAATAACCCCACCAATCATTGGTATAGACTCACTCCCGATCTTCACGGCAGTTATGTCAATGGTACGTGGACCCCTTTCTCGTCCATGAATGATGCCCGCCTGTATTATGCGTCCCAGGTAATGAACAATGGCGATGTCTTCGTTGCCGGAGGGGAATACGGAGACCCAGGAGCCGCAACCTCGGCTGAAGTGTGGGATTCGCAGTCGAACACTTGGAGCCTCGTCCCCAATACCAATTATGTCTTCGTTGACGCCATCTCAAAACTCCTCCCTAGCGGCAAAGTCCTCGTCAAGTGTGCAAGGGGAACCGTGATTTATGACCCGGTCTCGAATACGTCAACGCCCGGGGCGGCGCCTCTTAACGAACAAGATGAAATTGACTGGGTGCAATTGCCTGACGAAAGTATTCTCACGGTGGATGGTAATTCAACGGAGGTTGACCGCTACATTCCCTCGGTGAACCAATGGGCTCACGATACCGCCACACCGGTGAATTTGTTTTCCTCCGACGGCGAAATTGGATCGTTTAATCTTCTGCCGAACGGAAAGGTCTTGGTCATTGGTGGGGCTCCAGTAACCGCAATTTATACTCCGAGCGGCAGCACGAACCCCGGCACATGGGTGCAAGGTCCTAACATTCCGAATAACCTGGGGGCTAATGACGCCCCCGCCGCCTCGATGTTCAACGGTAAGATCCTCATGGCGGTGGGTCCGACGGGCACCTTCAACCCTCCAATCTCATTCTATGAATACGACTATGTCGCCAACACGCTGACGCAGGTCAATGGTCCTACTGGGATCATGTACGACGCGGCGCCGCCGTTCGTATCGGGAATGCTGGCTCTCCCTGATGGTAGTATTTTGTTTTCCGTTGAAGCTACCCAATGCTATGTCTACCAGCCTGACGGCACGCCACTCGCTGCCGGCAAGCCTTCGATTCAGACTCTTACGACGAACTCCGATGGTTCCTATCACCTGACTGGCACGGGATTCAACGGAATTTCTGAGGGCGCGAAATATGGCGACGATGCGCAGATGGATACGAACTGGCCGATCGTTCGGTTGAAGAATAATGTGTCGGGTAACGTCTATTATGCCAAAACGTTCGGGTGGACTCCTGGCGTAGTCGCGACTGGAACGACTCCGGTCGCGACGGATTTCTCAGTCCCGGCAGGTCTCCCGGCGGGAACTTATGCACTGGTGGTCGTCGCCAATGGAAACAGTTCAGATCCGGTTGCGTTTCCGCCCTCAGGCCTCACCGCGGCGACGCCTACCTTCAGCCCTCCGGCTGGGACGTATGCGAGTGCGCAGACCGTGACGATCACCACGACGACCAGCGGCGCTTCGATCCGCTATACGACCGACGGCAGTACGCCAACCGAAACCAACGGCGCACTTTACGCCGGCCCCGTGAGCATCGCTACGACCACCACGCTCCAGGCCATGGCTTACGAGAGCGGCTATGCTGACAGCGCAGTAGCGAGCGGCACTTACACGATTGGCAGCAGCTGCATCAGCGTCTCTTCGAGCAACGGCTTCGACAATATCGCGATGTCGTCGTCGCAGTCGGGCACCTTTACGGCGACGTTCGATGCCTCACCTTCGCTCTCCCCGAGCAATGCCGTGATCGGATTGTCCAAGGGGACGCAGACGGCCTATACCGGCCTTTCCTGCATCGCACGTTTCAACACCTCCGGCGATATCGATGCCTATAACGGCACCGCCTATCAGGCGGCTTCGGTCATCCCGTATGCCAAGAACACAACGTATCACTTCAGGATGGTGGTCAATGTGCCTGCGAACACCTACTCGGTCTATGTGACGCCTCCCGGCGGCTCCGAGTTGACGGTGGGGCTCAATTATAAGTTCCGCAGTGCCGTGACCAGCCTGGATACGTGGACGATTGACGTAAACGCGACACCGGGCGGCTCGGTGACCGTGTGCAACCTTTCTGGCTCCGGTTCTGGAGGCACTGTCGCCGCGCCTTCCTTCAGTCCGGGTGCCGGCACCTACAGCACGGCACAGACCGTGCTCATCAATGATTCCACGAGCGGCGCCTCCATCCGCTACACGACCGATGGCAGCGCGCCGTCGGAAACGGCTGGCATACTTTATACCGGATCGATCTCCATCAGCGCCACGACCAAGCTCGAGGCCATCGCCTATAAAACCGGCATGACGGACAGCCCGGTCACCACCGGCAACTACACGATCCCCCCGATTCCCTCTGCGCCGGTGTTTAGCCCTGGTGCAGGAACCTATACGAGTATGCCAACGGTCACCATCACGAGTTCGGGCGCGAGCTCTATCTATTACACCACGGATGGCAGCCTTCCGATCAGCTCGTCCACGCTCTATACCGGTCCAATCCTGATTTCATCGAGCATGACGCTGGAGGCGATCGGCACGAACAACTCCGGCACGAGCCCGTTTACCACCGGCCAATACACGCTCAACCTGCCGCAGGTGGCGCCGCCGACATTCACCCCACCGACCGGCACCTATACGAGCGCACAGACCGTGACGATCACCTCGGCGACCAGCGGCGCCTCGATTGTTTACACGACGGACGGAAGCATCCCGACCGAGCGCGGCGGCACGGTCACCCATGGCACACCATTGCCCAACGGAGGGTCATTTACCATCAGCACCAGCGGCACGCTCGATGCCATGGCCTATAAATTCGGAATGAACGATAGTAATTATACCCCTTGCAACTATACGATCAGCCCAACGCAAGTGGCGGCGCCGACGTTCAGTCCAGGTGCTGGTACGTATACGAACGCACAGGCCGTGACAATCACCTCGGCGACGAGCGGCGCCTCGATTGCCTATACCACGGATGGCACCACGCCGACCGAGAGCGGTGGCACAGTCACCCATGGCACGCCGTTATCCAATGGAGGATCCGTTACCATCAGCACCACCGCCATGCTCAAGGCGATGGCCTTCGAGGTTGGCCTGACGGACAGTACAATGACCTCCGGGCAATACACGATCAGCCAAACGCAAGTGGCGACGCCGACGTTCAGTCCCGCGGCTGGCACGTATACGAGCCCACAGACGGTAACGATCACGACCACGACGAGCGGCGCGTCCATCCGTTACACGACAGACGGCAGCACGCCGACTGAAACCGCCGGCACGCTCTACTCCAGCCCGGTCACCATCAGCACCACGACTACGATCAGGGCCATCGCCTACAAAACTGGCATGACGGACAGCACGGTGACCTCCGTTTTGTACACGATCAGCCCAACGCAAGTGGCGGCGCCGACGTTCAGTCCCGCGGCCGGCACGTATACGAGCCCACAGACGATAACGATCACGACCACGACCAGTGGCGCGTCCATCCGTTACACGACGGACGGCAGCACGCCGACCGAAACCGCCGGTACGCTCTACTCCAGCCCGGTCAGCATCAGCACCACGACCACGCTCAAGGCCATTGCCTACGAGACCGGCATGACGGACAGCACCGTTACCACGGGCCAATATACGATTACTTCGGGCCGATCCCTGACCGGCACCTCAAGCGATGGATGGCATGCATTGGCCCTGACCTCCGCCCAGACGGGAACCTTCACCGCCACCTTCGACGCGACACCCACGATCTCGCCGGAAAACGCCGTGGTTGGATTGTCGAAAGGCGTGGCCACGGCCTATACCGGTCTCTCCTGCATCGCGCGTTTCAATACCTCCGGCGATATCGACGCCTATAACGGCACGGCCTATCAGGCGGCTTCAATCATCCCGTACGCAAAAAACACCGCGTATCACTTCCGCATGGTGGTGAACGTTCCTGCGCACACGTACTCGGTTTATGTGACCCCGCCCGGGCAATCGGAACTGACCGTCGGGCTCAACTACGCCTTCCGCGTCACGCAAATGAGCCTGGACACGTGGAACCTCGATGTGAACGCCACGCCCTCGGGCTGCTCGCTCACGGCCAACAACCTTAATCCGTAACCTAAACGACAACTGTTTTCTTCAGCGCCCGCCGCATCCCGCGGCGGGCGCTTTTATTTTTAAACGAACAGGCGAGGTTTACCGCTCTCGAGCATTTTAACCACTGATGCACACTGATGATCACTGATCCGGAAAAAACAGATAAAAATGGGTTCAAATCTAACTCCTTATATATCAGTGACAATAAGTGTACATCAGTGGTTAAGTCGGTCTTCTGCCTGCTTTGAAGTATTAGTGCCAATCAGTGTGCATTAGTGGTTAATACGGTATCAAAGCAAATTGAGCTGCGCGTCATCCGTTGATGTGACGGAAATCTTTTTCTTCGGGCGGGCTTGCGGCGCGGGCAGCTCGACCGAGGTGTCGTCGCTCTCGAGCCGGGCCAGGATTGTCTTGGCGCGGTCGAGGACGCTCGGCGGCAGGCCGGCCAGGCGCGCCACCTGGATGCCGTAGCTGCGGTCGGCCGCACCGGGCACGACGCGGCGGACGAAGACGATGTCGTCGTTCCACTCTTTCACCGCGACGGAGAAATTGCGCAGGCGGGGCAGGTGCTTGTCGAGCTGCGTGAGTTCCTGGTAATGCGTGGCGAAGAGCGTGCGTGGCCCGAGCTCGGCGCCGCGGTGCAGGTGCTCGACCACCGCCCAGGCGATGCTCAGGCCGTCGTAGGTCGAGGTGCCGCGGCCGATCTCGTCGAGGATGATGAGCGAGCGGTCGGTGGCGTTGTTGAGGATGTTGGCGGTTTCGTTCATCTCGACCATGAAGGTCGAGTTGCCGCGCGCGAGGTCGTCGCTGGCCCCCACGCGGGAAAAAATCCGGTCCACCAGGCCGACGCGGCAGGATTGGGCCGGCACCCAGCAGCCGATCTGGGCCATGAACGTGATCAGCGCCACCTGGCGGATGTAGGTCGATTTGCCCGCCATGTTCGGGCCGGTGAGCAGGAGGATTTGCGCGTCGCCGCACGCGAGCAGCGTGTCGTTGGGCACGAACGCCTGCGTGCCGGCGAGCCCGTTGCGCTCGATCTTCATCATTTGTTCGACGACCGGGTGGCGGCCTTCGGCGATTTCGAGCGCGTTGCCCTCGTCGAGCAAGGGCTGACTGTAACTCCATTCGCGGGCGAGTCCGGCCCAGCCCGCGAGCACATCGAGTTCCGCGAGGGCCTCGGCGGCCTGCGCCAGCGCAACGGATTCGGCGAGCACGGCGGCGACCAGGGCGTTGAACAATTCCAATTCGCGCGCGAGGGAGTTTTCCTCGGCATGGAAAATCTCCTTTTCCTTCTGTTTGAGGGCGTCGGTGATGAAACGTTCGCCGTTGGCGGTCGTCTGTTTCCGCACATAGCCGGCCGGCACGAGGTGCAGGTTGGCCTTCGTGACCTCGATGTAATAGCCGAAGACGGAGTTGAAGCGTACCTTCAGGCTTTTGATATTGGTGCGCTGCTGCTCGGCGGTTTCGAGGTCGGAGAGCCAGGTCTTGTTGCCGCTGGTGAGCGCGCGCATCCCGTCGAGTTCCGTGTCGTGCCCGGCGCGGATGAAATTGCCCTCCTGCAGATCGGCCGGGAGTTCGTCGGCCAGCGCGCGGGCCAGAAGCTCGCGCAGGGGTGAAAAGTCGCCCAGCTTCGGCAAATATCCGGCGGCGAGTTCGCCGCCAAAACCCGACAACTCCGCGCCAATCGCCGGGAGCTGCGCGAGCGTATCGCGCACGCCGCCGAGCTCGCGGGGGTTGCGGAGGCGGTTTTGCAGGCGGCCGAGGATGCGCGGGATGTCGCGGATGTTCGCCATCGATGCGCGCAGGGCCGCAAGGCGCGACGGCTGGGCGAGCAGCCCGCCGACGAGCGCCTGCCGGCGCTGGATTTCAGCGAGCTCGAGGGTGGGCGCGGCGAGCCAGCGCTCCAGCAAGCGCGCGCCGGTGGCCGTGGCGGTGCGGTCGATGGCGCCGAGCAGCGAACCCTCGCGCGTGCCGCGGACCGACTGGAAAATCTCCAGGTTGCGCAGCGTGGCCGGGTCGAGCAGCAGCGTGCGCGCGCTGCGGTATTCCTGCAGGCTGCGGAGGTTTTCCGGCTTAGCGCAGAGATTTTCCGTGGCGTAGTAAACCAGTGCGCCGGCGGGGCCGAGGGCAGGGTGGCTGGCGGCGAGGCCGAAACCCTGCAGGTTGAGCACACCGAGCGCATCCGCGACGGTGCGCGCGCCGGCCGAGGTTTCGAATTGGTAGGCGGGCAGCCCGGTGCAGAGGCGTGCGGAGCAGAAATGGTGCAGAGCGTGCAAGGCGACCTGCTCATGCGGGGCGGACTGCCAGCGCGCGAGCTCGTCTTCCGGCAGCAGGATCTCGGCGGGATTCAGCGCGGAGAGGACGGGGAGCAGGTTCTCGAGGTGCGCGTCGGTGGCCACGCGGAATTCCCCGGTCGAGAGGTCGAGCCAGGCCGCGTGCAGGCCGTGCTTGTCGAGGCTGAGCGCGGCGAGGTAATGGTTGCGCTGGGCATCGAGCTGGCTGGCGGCGAGCGTCGTGCCGGGCGTGAGGATGCGCGTGAGCTGGCGCTTGACGAGCTTGCCCGGCCGGGCGGCTTCCTGCTGGTCGCAGATCGCGACTTTTTTCCCCGCGGCGAGAAGTTTGCCCACGTAATTGTCGAGCGCGTGCGCGGGCAGCCCGGCCATCGGGGTTTCCTGCCGCTTGGTCAGCGTGAGGCCGAGCAGCCGCGAGGCGGTGACGGCATCGTCAAAAAACATCTCGAAGAAATCGCCCAGGCGGAAAAGCAGTATCGTCTCGGGCGGCAGCCCGCGCTTCACCTCGAAGTATTGCTGCATCATCGGGGTCGTTTTCTCGGGATCAGACATAAGGCTTCACAATTAACCACAGAGACACGGAGAGCACGGATATTTTTACACCAAGGACGCCAAGGGTCGCGAAGCGATTAAGGTTGGTCGGCGCCTTCCAGGATAAGCCGGGTGACGTCATTTCTTAGGAGAATCTCATGAAAGTTGATCAGCAAGCCGAGCGGTACATCGAGCAGCTTCATGTAGGAAAGAAGTTGGGCTTTGTGAATTGGAAGATTTTTTTCGACTACTTTGATTTCGACGATAAGGCAGCCATCCACAAAAACGTCGAGGCGAAGTGATTCATCGAATTGCAGGCCCTTGTAATCGATGGGGACAGGAATCTGCTGAACTGCCGGGATGTTTTGCAAAACGAGCTCACGCATCATGCATTTTCCATAAATGCTCTCGATCAAGCCGGGACCTTTGAGTCGATGCACTTCGATGGCCGCTCCGATCACTCTGCCTGGCCAGGCGTGGGCTTTGTTGTAGAGCGGATGCATATCAGCGTCTCTTCGCGTTTCTTGGCGACCTTCGTGTAAAATCTAAAAGCATTGCTCCTGTAATCTTAGCATGAAAAACTTTCCTATGGGCGCGTTTGAGGATGTTGTGTGTAGAAAGTTCATGTTTTCGTGTTAAATCTTTTCCATCGAGATCTTGGCGGGGCGGGCCATCCGCCGCTGGTCATCCTGCACGGGCTGCTCGGCTCGTCGCGCAACTGGCAGACGGTCGGCGCCGATCTGGCGGCGAAGTTCCACGTCTGTGCCCTCGACCTGCGCAATCACGGACGCTCGCCGCATGCGGATGCGATGACTTATGAAGCGATGATGGACGACGTGCTTGCCTGGCTTGACGCCCAGGGGATGACGAAGGCCACGTTCCTCGGGCACAGCCTCGGCGGGAAAGTCGCCATGCTGCTGGCGTGCCGCCATCCTGGCCGTGTGACGCGGCTCATCGTCGTGGATATAGCGCCGAAGGATTATTCATTGTCGGCGCATCGGGGGGAATTCACCGCGATGAATGAGCTCGACCTCGGCCGCCTGGCTTCGCGCGCGGAGGCCGAACAGCAATTCGAGATGCTCGTGCCCAAGTGGGCGATGCGGAAATTTCTCGTGACGAACCTGGAGCGCGACGCTGACGGACGCTGGCGATGGCAGATCAACCTGCCGGTGCTCACGCGGGCGCTGCCGGAGCTGGAAAAAAATCCGCTTGCGCCCGGCGACAGTTACGCCGGCCCGACCTTGTTTATTCTCGGTGGAAAATCGCGTTTCGTGGAGGCTCAGGATCACGAAAAAATTCGCCAGTACTTTCCGTCGGCCCGCATCGAAACCGTCGCCGAGGCCGGCCACAATCCGCACATGGATGAGCGGGAGGCTTTTGTTAGGGTGGTTTCAACCACTAATACACCCTAATGGCTGCATATTTCAGAACAGCTTATGCGACCTTTGGGTTCTTTCGTGGCCAAAAATTCTGAGGCTTTAGCCACAAAGGAAGACAAAGAACTCAAAATAAAAATATCGGATTTTAACTGCTGGTGAACGCTGATGGGCACTGATTTGTTTTACCGCGGATTACGCGGATGATCGCGGATTCGATTTTTTATCCACTGATGCACACTTATAGGCACTTATGGACAGCTGCCATTTCATATCTCAAATCTGAGATCTGAGACTTTAAATACGCGCACCGCGCTCGTCACCGCCGCGCCCACAGCCGCAGCGAGGTGAGCAAAAACTCCTCGAGCGCGGCGGATTCATTGAGATTGAGGCGGAGCAGGCTGGCGGCGTGCTCGAGGTTTTCCACCGCAGCGGTGAGCGATCGGGAGGCCACTCGACTAGGCTCGGGGTTGTCAGCCTCACGGGCCGACAAGCGGGGTAAAGCGAAATCACGAGTGGTGGTTTCGATATCGGCGAGGAGGCGCGCCCGCAGGCCGTTGGCCAGGCCGGTTTCGAGGGCAACTTGTTCGTCTTCGTCGAGTTCGGCGGGAAACTTCTCCTTTTGCGCGGCCAGGGCTGTAGCCGTGGCGTCGTCGAGAATTTTTCCGAATCGCGCCAGCAAGCCATAGAGCGTGAGCACATGGCCGGTGGCGGCGCGTTTGTCGGTCACGCTGTCGGCCAGGCGGCCGAGCCAGGCGCGGTAGTCGCCGAGCCACGCCAGCCAGCCGGCGGCGGTGACAAGCGTGGCCGCCGCGGGAAAGCGAAAATGCAGCACCCGGCTGCGGATGGTGGGCAGAAGCGCATAGGGACGGGTGGTGAGCAGGAGCAGCGTGGTGTGGGGCGGCGGCTCCTCCAGGGTTTTCAGGAAAATATTCGCGGCGGCGAGGTTGAGGCGGTCGGCTTCGTGGAGAATGGCGACTTTGCGCGGGGCGACCGCGGGCGAGACCTGCACTTTGCCAATCAGCTCACGCATGACCTCGGCGCCGATCAGGCGCATTTTCCCAGCCGGGCGCAGGTTGAAACAATCGGGATGCTCCGCGGGCGAAAATTTGGCGGCGGTATCCGGGCCGTTGAGCAGGCGGTCGGCGATGGCGTGGGCGATGGCGACCAATGTGTCGTGATCGTCGCCGTGCAGGAGCAGGCTGTGGGCGAGGCGCTGGCGTTCAAGGGCGCGCTCGATGACGGCGACTGCGGGCGTGCCAACGAGGGCAGGGGGCCAGGTGGTGGCGGCGGACGTCATAGGGTGACGCTGCTGCGAATGCCGAATGCCGAATGCCGAATGCCGAACGATTCGCCTTCGCCAAGGCTTCGGCGAACAGGCCAATGGCCAATGACGAATGACCAATGACTCAGGACCAATGAATCTCGAACAGCCGTGGACATGCGCTACGCGCTCAGTGTTTGCCGTTGTGATTGAGGCCGGTCACGCGTTCGGCGATGGCGGCCCAGATCTTTTTCTCGAGCGCGGACTCGTTCAGCGTGCCATCGACCACCACAAATCGCTCGGGCAGGCCCTTGGCCAGGACCAGGTAGCCTTCACGGACTTTTTTGTAGAAATCGAGATTCTCGCGTTCCATGCGGTCGGGCAGGTCGGTGGCGCGCTGGCGGATGCGGGCGAGGCCGACTTCGCTGGGCACGTCGATGACAACCGTCAGGTCGGGCATTACGTTGCCCACGGCGAAGCGGTTGATCTGGTTCACGGGGTCGAGCGCGAGGTTGCGGCCGATGCCCTGGTAAACCGTGGACGAATCGAGAA
Source organism: Opitutaceae bacterium (assembly GCA_035568935.1). GTDB lineage: Bacteria > Verrucomicrobiota > Verrucomicrobiia > Opitutales > Opitutaceae > DASRHD01. Next base: position 27,729 of record DATMNP010000032.1, read on the forward strand.
AACGGTCGCTGAGGACGATTTTTCCGGCGATGAGCGCCGGGGCGATGATTTCCCGCACCAGCTGGGCGCGGGCCGCCGTGAACAAAAGCAGCTCGGTCTCTGGGCACATCTCGTCGCCACGCGAGTTGTGGACGATAATGTTGCGGATCTGCTCGCCGATTTCAGTGCCGCCGGGCTCGCGCACGGTGATGACCTCGAGCTTCCGTTTTTGAAGGTGCGCCGCGAGACGGATCAATTGCGTGGACTTGCCGCTGCCCTCGGAGCCCTCGAAGGAGATGAGCTTGCCCGGCCTTTTTTGTTTCAATGGCATGAAGGTAATGCTGGCAAAATTATTTTCGGTTGGCGAGGAAGGTTTTGTGGCGAACAGATTTTTTTTGTTCCATCCACGGGTCCGCCGGTTTTCCATTGATTGCCCCGTGTAAAGTCGCCCACACTGCGCCAGATTTTTTCCGCATGATCCCTGTTCTCGCCACCGTCAATGTCATCCAAGTTTTTTTGCGCTGCGATCCTGTCGGCCAGGTCATCACGGTCGGGCTGGGGGTGATCAGCCTGATGGCGTGGACCGTGATGATCGGAAAGCATTTTGAGCTGAAGCGCCTGCGCACGCTCAACCACCTGTTTGAGATGAAGCTGCGGGACGAGCGTTCACTGCTCGACCTGCCGGAGACGTTCCGCAACCACCGAGCGATCCCTTATGCGGATCTTTTCGCCGATGCCATTGAAGGCTATTGGCGGGCCAAGGCCGTGGGCAAGGAGAGGGGCGAGCAGAACATCCGGGCACCGCTCGAACACGCGGAGAATGCCCTGCAGCGCGCGCTGGCGCGACAGACCCTGCGCTATGAATCGAGCATGATCTTCCTCGCGTCGGTGGTTTCGGGCGCGCCGTTCCTGGGGCTGCTCGGCACGGTTTGGGGCGTGATGACGGCATTCAGCGCGGTGTCGGTGCAGCAAACGGCCAGCATCCAGACGCTGGCGCCGGGCGTGTCGGCCGCGCTGCTCACGACCATTTCGGGCCTCATTGTGGCCATCCCCTCGGTGTTTGGTTACAATTTTCTTTTTGCGAAGAGCAAGCAGCTCGTCACCGAGCTGGAAAATTACGCGAGTTCGCTCGCCGACCGCATCGAACTGGAGTCAAAATAACATGGCGCGCACCTTTCGCAGGCAGCGGCAGTCGCAGCCCATCGCCGAGTTGAACCTGACGAACCTCATCGACCTGGGGTTCACGCTCCTGATCATTTTCATGATTGCGACGCCGCTCATCCAACAGGAGCAGACGATCCCGATGAATTTGCCGAAGGAAGCCAAGAGCGCGCAGGCAACGCCGGCGCGGGACACGGAGTTTGTCGCGGTGTCGATCGACAAGGGCGGTGCCTATTATTACAACGGCCAGAAGGTAAGTTTTGCCGAGCTCAAAAACCGGTTGGGCGGGCTTGCCGCCAGGGAAAAGGAACCGGTCATCCGCATTCGCGCCGATGGTGCGCTCGCGTGGCAGCAGGTCGTCACGCTTGTGTCCGAATTAAAACGACATAACCTGACAAAGATCACTTTCGACACGGAAGCTTCCGATTAGAAGCCAGCTCATGCGCCATGACCGCCCGTTCACCCAGCGCTTTTGCCCTGTCCTCGCTGCTCCATGCCAGCGTGGCGGCAGTGGTGTTGCTGGGGATATTTTACTCGCAGCAGGGCAAGCCCGTGCAACCGGTCATTTTCGAGTTGGTGGCAGGCGAGGGCAGCAACTACGCGGCGACTGAGGCTCCCGCGCTCGGTTCGCCTGATGGGCCGCCTAAACTGTCCATCGCCCAAACCGTGTCGGCGCCCACCCCAGTCGCCCCAATGGCGGTTGAAGAGGCGCCGTCGGAGGCCGCGCCGATCCAGGTGCCCGACTTTGCCAAGAAGCTCAAACGCGCCGACGCCCGCGCACTCAAAAAGGTCGAGGCTCAAATCAAAGCCGAGCATGCCGCCGAAAAAAAGCGCCTCAGCAAGGCGGAGTTTGACCGCCTGCATGGCAAATCCGCCGCGTCGAAAAGAGCCTCAGCCTCGACTCGCGCCGCGAATGTGCCGCGCATCGACGCCCAGGGCATAGCCAGCGGGGTGGTTGGCGGCTCCACGGCGAACAAGACCGGCGGCGCCGGCGGCAAGGCGCTCCAGCGCGAAGAGCAAAGCCTGGTGGACAGCTATCTCGCGTTTCTGAGCCAGCAATTGCACACCGCTTTTGACGAAGCAAAGCCGCCGGGTTTAAGCGACCGGCTTGAGGCCATCGTGGAATTACACATCCTGTCCGATGGCACGCTGGCCGACGCGCGCATTATCCGGACCTCGGGCAGCGATGAATTTGACCGCGCGGTGCTTGAGGCGATTGCTCGCGTCCGCCCTCTTGGAACCAGGCCGGACGGCCTTGACGAAGTGTTAAAAGTTCCCTTCCGCATGCTCGATGATGGCACGAGTGGTTGAAAAAGTCCTTGCGTTAAACCAAGTAGGAATTTGATTAACCCCTTGCAGTTGCAATGGGCTCGTAGCTCAGTTGGAAGAGCGCCTCAATGGCATTGAGGAGGTCGTCAGTTCGAACCTGATCGGGTCCACCATCTGCCGACGCTTTCGGATTCCGAAAGCGTCGGCAGATGTCTCTCCATCGCCTCGCGAAGGCGGACTGGCTTCTGGGTCGACACCAAATCAACACCCGATTTTTCATTGGCAAAGGCGCGCGGGGAAATTGCGAATTCATCGGTAATCCGAGCTTTACAAAAGTCACCGGGCGGTAGTATCATACGTTGTCCTCCAAGGAGGCGCGCTGTTTGTTAGTACGCTTTTATAACAAATGCCGTCTCGGCAAGTGCAGATGAAAACCCGCATTATTTTTGCCAGTATTATACTCCCAATTTTAACCGTGCCACTTAGGGCCGACTGGGGGGCGTGCAACATTGGCGCGGTCGGTGGCATTGGGGTCCAGATTCAAGCCGATACCGTTGAAAACCCGGATGGCACACTTTATTTTACGCTGAGTGCGGCTGGTGCTCCGCTTGCCGATAAATCGGATGCCCTTGGATTTGCTTCCAGCCCGGCCAAAATGAAAGGCAACTGTGAGATCGTGGCCCAAGTGGCGAAAATTTCCCCGGGTACGCAGGATTGGGCTTCAGGTGGTGTTATGGTTCGCGAAAGTTTTGGTGCGGAATCCAAATTTTTTGCAGTAGGCTGCACCCGCGGGCATGGCATCCAGAATTTTGTGCGCACCGAGGAGTCGGCCGCAGTGGCGGTGCAAGAAAACTGCTCCAATTGCAATCCGCCATCCTGGCTGAGGATCGTCCGCCAGGGCAATCATTTCACCAGCTTTAAATCGATGGACGGAAGAATCTGGCTCCAAATCAGTGAGGCCGATGTGCCCATGAAAAAAAGCGTGTGGGTTGGGGTGTTCACGACCGGTGGCGGAGGTTCGCCCGGCGCGGACGTCTCATTTGCCCACGTAGCGACTCGCGCGAACACCGGACCGTGATGCGCGTGCAGCGCGCTCAAGTGACAAGAGCGTGATTCGCCTGTCCTCCTGTTGCTTGATCCCTGGCACTTGCTGCTTGATGCACTACGGATGCAGCAATGGCGGCTCGTGGTAGAGCCGGCGCAGCGTTTCCGCCCAATGGGCTTTGGCCGCATCGCTTCGCTTCACGTGGCGGTATTCGGCGTCGCCGGCGATGAGGATGAAGGTAAAAAGCACCGCGACCACATAATAACTTTCATACTGCAAGAATCCGGCGGCATAGAGCGAGCCGATGATGGCGGCCAGGGCCAGGACCTTGCCGATGCTCATGGCCCAGAAGGTTGCATCCAGGTAAGGCAGGCGAATGGCCAGCAATGCGCGCAAAATACGACCGCCGTCCATGGGAAAAACGGGGACAAGGTTGAAGCAGCCCATCACGATGTTCGTGAAGAGGAGACAACGGCCAAGCTCGCCAAAATTATTCGGAGGCCCGGTCGGATCCCATTGCCACAGGCCACCGGGAAACCGCACAAAAATGGCCAGGAGCGCAGCGATGATGAAATTCACCGCCGGCCCCGCCAGGGTAATGAGCAGTTCGCTGCGCGGCTGGCGCGGGATCGAGTCGAATTCCGCCATGCCCCCGATGGGCATGAGCAGGATGCGGCGCACGCTCACCCCGAAACGCCGGGCGGTGAAAGAATGGCCGAGTTCGTGCAGGACGACGCAGGAGAAAAATGCCAGCACCATGGCCACGCTCCACGCTGCGCCAGCGGCACCGTTGTGCGCCCATCCCCACCAGGCGTAATAGGCCAGCAGGAGGAAAAAACTGCCATGCACCGCGAGCTGAATGCCGCGGATGCGGAACAAGTTCATTGACCAACGGAGCATTTGAACCAAGGAATGCGTATTTAACGCGGTTGGCCAGCCAATTGGCGATTTAGAACTCGTGCAAAACTCAAAATGAGCATCGTTTGGCCGGAAAGCCGTCGCCGCCAGGCGGGTCGCGAGGGGCAAGCCTCTTTGAGGATTGATCCCTCGGCTACGCCTTGCTCCTCGCCAAAACTCAGCCACGCTGCTCGTTTTGAGTTTTGAAACGAGTTCCCAACCGCAAGCCGCATATTGCAATGCCTGATCCATCCAAACCACCGGTCATCCTTGTCATCGATGACGACACGGAAATCCGTTACTCCCTTTCGCGGGTGCTTTCGTCGCGCAAATACCAGGTGACGGAGGCGGCGAGCGGCGAGCAGGGTATCGCGCTGGTCAAAAAGAGCGCGCCCGACCTCGTGTTCCTTGACGTCCGCATGGGCGGGATGAACGGACTGGAGACGCTGCAACACATCCGCTCCATCAACCCCAAGCAGATGGTGGTGCTCATGACGGCATTTGGCACCGCGCAGACCGCCATCGAGGCGATGAAGTACGGGGCGTTCGACTACATCATGAAGCCCTTCGACCCGCAGAAGGTGCTCACCGTCGCCGAGACCGCCCTCAAGGCCCATGCGGACATGCGTGCCGTCGGTGATTACAAGTCGGCCATCAACACCGAGGACTACAAGGAAGGCATTGTCGGCAGCTCGCCCGTGATGCAGGAGGTCTTTAAAATCATCGGCCAGGTCACCGCCAGCGACGTTACGGTCATGATCACCGGCGAGAGCGGCACGGGCAAGGAACTCGTCGCCCGCTCCATCTGGAAACACAGCCACCGGGCGAACAAACCCTTCATCGCGGTCAACTGCGCAGCCATCCCTGATAATCTCATCGAGAGCGAGCTCTTCGGCCACGAAAAAGGTTCCTTCACCGGCGCGACGGTCCAGCGCATCGGCAAATTCGAGCAGTGCGATGGCGGCACGATTTTCCTGGATGAAATCGGCGACATGGCGCTGGCCACGCAGACGAAGATCCTCCGCGTGCTCCAGCAGGGTGAAATCCAGCGCGTCGGCGGCACGGAGATCATCCGGGTGGACGTGCGCGTCCTCGCCGCGACCAACAAGAACATCGAGGAAATGGTGCGCGAAAAAACCTTCCGCGAAGACCTTTACTACCGGCTCAACGTGGTTCGCATCCGCATGCCCGCGCTGCGCGAACGCGCCGACGACATTCCCCCGATCATCGACTACGTGCTGCAGACGCTGGAAAAAACCAAAAAAGCCCGCTTGAAAAAAGTTTCACCCGAAGCGCTGGCGCTGCTCACGCGCCATCGTTGGCCGGGCAACGTCCGCGAGCTCGAAAACGTCATTTATCGCACGGCGGTCATCGCGCAGGGCGATACGATCCTGTTGAAGGATCTGCCGCAGGAAATTCGTGAGGCGGTTGGCGAATCGGCCGCGGTGGCCGACGAATCGGCCGCCGTGCCCGCGGTCGGGGGTCCCCCTCTCGCCTCTGCGCTCGACGTGCTCTACGCGCAACTCAAGGCGGAACACAAGGAACCCATCCTGGACTTCGTCGAGGATGAATTGATCAGGCGCACGCTGAAGGATGAGGCCGGCGACCTCACCAAGGCTGCCGCGCGGCTGGGCCTGTCCAAAGCCGCGTTAAAAAAGCGGGTGGACTCCCTGTGACGGTGAGTCACAGGGATTGAGATTTGAAATCAGCGTCCGCGGTCGGCGTAGCCGCGCGGATGCTGCTCGTGCCACTTCCACGCCGTGGCCACGATGGACTCGATGTCGGGGAATTTGACTTTCCAGCCGAGTTCGCGCTGCGCCTTGGTCGAGTCGGCATAGAGCGCGGGTGGGTCGCCAGGACGCCGCGGCGCCTCGATGACCGCGATCTTTTTGCCGGTGATTTTCTCCACCGCGCGGATGACCTCGCGGTTGGATGACGGCCGGCCGGTGCCGAGGTTGTAGAAAAATTGCGCGCCGGGTTTTTCAAGTTGCGGAAACACCGCGATGTGCGCCCGGCTGAGGTCGTCCACATGCACGTAGTCGCGCAGGCAGGTGCCGTCAGGAGTGGGGTAGTCGGTGCCGAAAAGCTTGAGCGAGGGACGCCGGCCCGTGGCGGCGTCGATGGCCAGCGGAATGAGGTGCGTCTCAGGGTCGTGGTCCTCGCCGATGCTGCCGTCCTCGGCTGCGCCGGCGGCGTTGAAATAGCGAAAGGCGGCGAAACTGAGGCCGTGGGCGAAGGCGAGCGCCTTGAGCGCGTTTTCGACGTCGAGCTTGGTCTGGCCATAGGGATTGATCGGCGCCTGCGGCAGATCCTCGGTCATGGGCAGTTTTTCCGGCACACCGTAGGTTGCACAGGTGGACGAGAAGACGAATTTTTTCACGCCGCCCGCGAGCATCGCGTGCAGCAAGTGCAACGCGGCCACGGAGTTGTTGAAATAATATTTGAGCGGATCGGTCACCGACTCGCCGACGTAGCAGTACGCCCCAAAGTGCATGACGAGGTCGATTTTTTCCGCGGCGAGCACGCGGCCCACGGCGGCCTCGTCGCCGAGATCGGCCTCGTAAAAGGCGGCACCGGGCGCCAGGGCGGCGCGATGGCCGTACACGAGGTTATCCAGCACGACCGGGCGGTGCCCGGCGGCAATGAGTTGGCGGACACAATGGCTGCCGATGTAACCGGCCCCCCCGACGACGAGTATGTTCATATTTTCAAGGCATCATTCTTTAAGAGGCTTGTATTGCGTAGGACAGACACTTGGCTAGGAAATTTATTTTCATGCTTTCACGAATTGTCATCACTGGAATAGGTCTCGCTTCGCCCAACGGCACCAACCTAAGCGAGTTTCGCGCCAACTTGCTGGCCGGCGTGGCCGGCGTTGAGCGCATCGAAATGCGCTACATGGGTTCGGTGCTGGCCGGCATGTGTCACTACGATCCGCTGCGGTACCAGAAGAAAAAGGAACTTCGCGTCGGCACGCGCGCCGGCAGCATCAGCATTTACTGCGCGCGCGAAGCGCTGGCCGACAGCGGCGTCAATTTCGATGCGATGCCCAAGGATCGCGTCGGCATCTACATTGGCACGACCGAGCACGGCACGGTTGAAACCGAGAACGAAATCTTCGCCATCTCGAAGTTCAACTACGACGTGAAGTTCTGGTCCCACTACCACAACCCGCGCACGGTCGCCAACAATCCCGCCGGTGAAGCCTCGCTGCATCTCGGCGTGACTGGCCCGGCCTACTGCATCGGCGCGGCCTGCGCGGCGGGCAACCTCGGCCTCATCCATGCGGCGCAGATGCTGCGGCTCGGCGAGGTGGATTTGGCGATTTGCGGCGGGGTGAGCGAGAGCACGCAGTCGTTTGGCATTTTCGCCGGCTTCAAGTCGCAGGGTGCGTTGGCCACGCACGACGACCCGAAAAAGGCCTCACGGCCCTTCGACCGCGCGCGCAATGGCATCGTCGTGAGCGAAGGCGGCTGCCTTTACACCCTTGAGCGGCTGGACGACGCGCTGGCCCGCGGCGCCAGGATTTACGCGGAGATCGCCGGGTATTGCGTGAACAGCGATGCCACCGATTACGTTTTGCCCAATCCCGTGCGCCAAACCGAGTGCGTGCGCCGGGCCATCGCCCATGCCGGCTTCGCGCCGCGCGACATGCACATTGTCAACACCCATGCGACCGCCACGCCGCTCGGCGACATCCAGGAATGCGAGGCCCTGCGCGCCGTCTTCGGCGAAGGCTGCCCCGATACCCACATCAACAACACCAAGAGCTACATCGGCCACGCCATGGGCGCGGCGGGCGCGCTCGAACTCGCCGGCAACCTGCCGTCCTTCACCGACCTCGTCGTCCATCCGACGATCAACGTGGACGACCTCGACCCGGCCTGTGCGCTGCCGGGCCTCGTGCTCAACCAGCCGAAAAAAGTCGCGCGGATTGACGCCATCCTCAATAACTCATTCGGTATGCTTGGCATAAATTCCGCGTTGATTGTGAAACGATTTGTGCCTTAACTCACCCTTTGCCAACGACCCATGACCAAAGACGAATGTAAGAAGGTGGTGCTCGCCATCATTGCCGACATCGCGCCCGACGAAGACATCACTGATGTTAAGCCGGACGTGCGGTTGCGCGACCAGCTGCAACTCGACTCGATGGATTTCCTGGACATCGTCATGGAACTCCGCAAGCGCCACAGCATCGAAGTGCCCGAGGCCGACTACATCCAGCTCGCCTCGCTCGACAGTTGCGCGGAATATCTTACGCCCAAGTTCAATGCCCTAGCGGGCAAGTCGTAGCGACGTCTCGCTACGCTTGCCGCGAGTAGTTTGTATTTTGTAGTTGGTAGTTGGTGGACCCGGTTTCGGCGCTGCGCTAAGGTCTTTCCGTCACCAAATACCAACTACTAACTACCAAATACTAGTTTGTTCGTGCATGAATTCCCGCTCGCATTATGACGTCGCCATCATCGGCGCGGGCATGTCCGGCCTCGCCGCCGGCATTCGTCTCGCCCATTTCGGGAAACGCGTCTGCATCTTCGAGCGCCACAACGCGCCCGGCGGACTCAACAGTTTCTACAGCCTGGCCGGCCGCAAATACGACGTCGGCCTGCACGCGCTGACCAACTTCGTGGGCCCCGGCATCAAGGGCACGCCGCTCGGAAAAATCTTCCGCCAGCTGCGCATCGACCGCGATGAGTTTGCGCTGGCCGAACAGCGCGGTTCGCGCATCGCGTTTGGCCCACATGCCGAGCATGAGCTGCATTTCAGCAACGATCCGGCGGTGCTGACGGCGGATATCGCGAAAAAATTTCCGGGCGAAATCGACGGCTGGCGCGCGTTGCTGGCTGCGCTGCCCAGCTACGACGCGCTGGGCGCGGCGGTGGACGCCACCTCGGCGCGGGAATTTGTGGCGCGCTTCGTGCGCGATCCGCTGCTGGTCGAGATGATTTTTTGCCCGCTGATGTTTTATGGCAGCGCCCGGGAAAACGACATGGATCTCTCGCAATTCGCGATCATGGCCCGCGCGCTTTTCCTCGAGGGTTTTGCCCGGCCGCCCGATGGCGTGCGCGTTATCCTGCGGGTGCTGCTCGAAAAATACCGGGCCGCCGGCGGCGAACGCCGGATGAAATGCGGGGTGTCGCGCATTGTGTCGCGCGGCGACCAGGCGACGGCGCTCGTGCTGGAAAACGGCGAGGAGATTACCGCCGATCATGTGCTATCGTCGATTGGCGCAGTGGAGACGGCTGCTTTGCTGTCAGACTCTCAACCTTCAACCCTCAACTCTCAACTGCCGACCGCAGGGAGGCTCTCCTTCGTCGAAACCATGACGGTTTTCGACCGGCAGCCGGAGGCGCTCGGGTGGGGGAGCGACACCATCGTGTTTTTCAACGACTCCGCGAGCTTCGACTACTCGCGCCCGTCGGAGCAGGTGGACCCGCGCAGCGGGGTGATCTGTTTCCCCAACAACTTCAATTACGCTGCCGGACAGGCGCCGGCCGAAGGCATGGTTCGCGTTACCTGCCTGGCCAATTACGACCGCTGGGCGCAGTTGCCCGAGGAAAGCTACCTGGCCGACAAGCAGCGCTGGTTCGCCGAAATCCAGCGCAGCGCCCGGCGTTTTTTGCCGGCGGTATCGGAAGACACCCTGCTTCGCGCGACGGTCGCGACCGACATCTTTACGCCGCGGACGATCACCAAGTTTACCGGTCATCTGGCCGGCGCGGTTTACGGCTCGCCGCAGAAAATTCCCGACGGCCGCACGCCGTTGAGGAATGTTTACCTTTGCGGCACCGACCAGGGCTTCGTCGGCGTCATCGGCGCGCTGCTCAGCGGCATCTCCATGGCCAATCTGCACGTGCTGCGGGCCGCGCGCTGAGAGACGGGTGGTGAATATTGCCAGGCACCCGGATTTTTGCCACGAAGGATCACATAGAGCTCAGAGATCTCAAAGAAAGGTTGTTCTCTGTGTTCTTTGTGATCCTTCGTGGCTACACTAGTTTTAAAACCGCTTTAAACGGAGTTGCCCTTCGCCGGCCCGCTGCTTACCTCTCGCCTTTCCCATGGCTTACGACTGGCTCAAAGGAGTTTCCGACGAGTATGACGTCATTGTTATCGGCAGCGGTTTGGGCGGTTTGACGGGTGCCAACGTGCTCGCCAAGGCCGGCCATCGCGTGCTCCTGCTCGAACACCATTACCAGTTCGGCGGTCTCGCCACGTGGTTCACGCGCAAGGGCGGGCACATTTTCGATATTTCCCTGCATGGCTTTCCCGTCGGCATGATCAAATCGTGCCGCAAGTATTGGACCCGGGAGATCGCCGAATCGATCGTGCCGTTGAAGGACATCCGTTTCGTCAATCCGCAGATGGACGTGTGGACTACGTTCACGCGCGAGGATTACACCCGCGTGCTGGTCGAGAAATTCGGCCTGGAGCGCGCGCACGTCGAAAAATTCTACGATTATCTACGCGGGATGAATTTTTATGACAACAACCCGGAGACGACGGGCGAGATGCTCGAACGGTTCTTTCCCGGGCGCGACGACGTGAAGCGCCTGCTGATGGAGCCCATTGCCTACGCCAACGGTTCCACGCTCGACGATCCGGCCATTACCTATGGCATCGTGTTCTCGAACTTCATGGGCTCGGGCGTTTATACCTTCCGCGGCGGCTCCGATCTGCTCATCGGCAAGATGGTCGAGGAGCTGAAGAAGAACGGCGTCGAGATGCGCAAGCACGTGCTGGTCGAAAAAATCCTCGTGGAGGAGCACGACGGGCAGAAGGTCGCGTGCGGCATCGTGGCGAAAGGCGGACGCGTGATCCGGGCCAAGGCCGTCTTGTCCAACGCCAGCATCAAGAACACGATCCTCCGGCTGGCCGGCGCGGAAAATTTCCCGGCGGAGTATCTCGCGGCCGCCCAAGCGGTGCGCATCAACTCCAGTTCGTGCCAGGTTTACCTCGGCATCAAGAAAGGCGAGAGCATCCCGCACATTGGCGATCTCGTTTTTACCTCCAAAAATCCCAAGTTCAGCAGCGACGAGCTGACCGATTTTCACACGACGAGCCGCACGTTTTCCGTTTATTATCCTGACACCCGGCCCGGCTCTGACCGCTACACGGTCGTTGCGTCCATCAACGGTCTCTACGCCGACTGGCAGAAACTTTCCGAGGCCGAATATGCCGTCGAAAAAGTGCGGCTGATCGAGGAGTCCCTGGCCGCGCTGGAAAGCTACATTCCCGGCGTGCGGGCCAAGGTCGACTGGATGGAGGCGGCCACGCCGCGCACCATCGAGCGCTACACGACGCACCTGCTCGGCACGTCGTTTGGCACCAAATTCGAGGGCCTGAAAGTTTCGATGGACCTGTCCGAAAAGCTGCCCGGCCTCCACCATGCCGGCTCGGTTGGCATCATCATGTCGGGCTGGCTTGGCACCATCAATTACGGCGTCATCGTCGCCAACAAGATCGACAAATATTTGTTCAACTTAAAACATGAAGCTGTTTCGACGCAGAGTTGAACTTTGAATTTTTTTACCACGGATTACACGGATAGACACGGATAAGAAGCCTTGTCATTCCGAGCGCAGCGAGGAATCCCTGTCTTTTCATGGCGGTGGGGTGAAATTCCTCGCTGCGCTCGGAATGACAAAATCATCCGTGCCAATCCGTGTAATCCGTGGTTGTGTTTCATTTTATCTCCATGATCCCCGTCACCGACCTCATCCCGCACCGCCCGCCGTTTCTGTTCGTCGATGAAATCGTCAGCGAATCCGAGGCCGGCCTCGTCTCGCGCCGCACGTTTCGCGCCGAGGAGGATTTTTACCGCGGGCATTATCCCGGCGCGCCCATCACGCCGGGCGTGCTGCTGTGCGAGGCGGTTTTCCAGACTGGCGCACTTTATCTGGCACGCAAGATGGCGGGTGCGGGCAAGCCCAAAGGCGTGCCGTTGCTGGCCAAGATCAGCGACGTGCGCTTTCGCAATTCCGTGTTTCCCGGCGACACGGTCATGATCGAGGTAAAGCTGAAGGATCTGGTCGCCGGGTTTTATATGATGCACGGGAGCATCCACAGCGGAGAAAAACGCGTGCTCACGGTGGACTTCGCCGCCATCTGGAAAACGCCCGAGGGCGTCCCCGCCGCACAGCAACAACAGCAGCAGCAATGAACGAGATCGGCGAGGACAAGCGTGTCTTGGGTAGGGCGAGGCCTCCGGACGAGCCGCCTCAGCGCAAAACGCTTGGCCACACGGTTCCATCATGGGTGCAAGATGGCTCTGTGTTTTTTATCACAATTTGCGCTGAAAGGCGCGGCAGAGACGATCTTACACGCGATGGTATGGCCCTGAGATTAATCCAGACCGTACGACATTTGCACGTGAAGGGAGAGTGGTTTGCGCGTCTGTTCCTGGTCATGCCTGATCACGTCACGGATTATTCAGTTTTCCTGCCACAACAGCGTTGGCGGATCGTATTTCTTCATGGAAGGCTTACACGGCCAAGAACCTCAACGTACTATGGCAGGACCGTTTCTTCGACCATCGGTTGCGATCCGATGAATCGTTGGAAGAAAAAACTACATATATTCGAAGGAATCCCGTGCGCGCGGAGTTGGTCAAGGCCGCTGGACTTTGGCCATTTGTTTTTGATGCATTTGCGGATGACGGCTCGTCGGGGACGCCTCGCCCTACCAACTCACAATCGATTTAGTTGACGGCTCGTCAAGGATGCCTCGCCCTACCAATTAACCAACCATGGCTGACTTTCTCAATCTCGCTGGCAAAACGTTCCTGGTCTTTGGCGTGGCCAACCGCAAAAGCGTGGCCTGGCACATCGCGCACTCGCTGGAAGGGCAGGGCGCCCGCGTCGTTTACAGCGTGCGCTCGGATGAGCGCAGGAAATCGCTTGAAACATTGCTGGCGGGCCGGCCGGTGTTCGTTTGCGACGTCGAGCGCGAGGGCGCCGCGGAGAAACTCGCGGCCGAGGTTGCCGCTGCCGGCCACGCGCCGCTGCAGGGCCTCGTGCACTCCATCGCGTTTGCCAACTACAGCGGGGGTTTCAAGGCGTTCCACGAAACCAAGCGCGGCGATTTTTTGCAGGCCACGGCCATCTCGGCGTTTTCTCTCGTGGAAATCGCCCGCGCGTTCAAGCCGCACTTCGCGCCCAATGCCTCGGTCGTCACCATCGGAATCTCGTCGCTGTTCGTCACGCCCGACAACTACGGCTACATGGGGCCGATCAAGGCCGCGCTCGAGTCGAGCGCGCGTTTTCTGGCCAAGTCGTTCAGCGCCGACAGCGAGGTGCGCTTCAACGTCGTCGGCTCCGGCCCGCTCAAGACGAGCGCCTCGGCCGGCATCCCGGGTTATTTGGAAAGCTATCTTTACGCGGAAAAAATGACCTTCCGCAAACGCGCACTCACCACGCAGGAGGTGGCCGATACCGCCTTGTTTTTGCTCAGTGAGCGCAGCAGCGGACTGAACGGCGCCACGCTCGTCATCGACGCCGGCCTCGGCAGCAATTATTTTGACCGGGAAATCATCCAACTGGCGATGCGGCCGCCGACAAAGTCGGCAGAAATCCCAAATCCCATAGGTTCAAAAGACAAACAATGATTTCAATTTCCGAATTGGTCTGTCCGTTTCGCGCGGGAGCGCCCTTCTTCGCCACAGAAAATGGAGCCACGAAGGGCGGGCGGGTAGGGCTCGCTCACCGAGCGGGCCGTTCGACTTCGCTCACGGCTTCACCGCCGCGGCTGCAGCCCCGAGCATGTCGAGGGGCGCGTTGAGGGCAACGCGCCCTGCCTCAAAAGGATGAATTCGCACGAATGAAATTCGAAAACGTCTGCATCGAATCCATGGCCGTCTCGTTGCCGGACGAAGTCTGGACCTCGGCGCGAATCGAGGAACAGCTGCGTCCGCTTTACGAGCGGTTGAAACTGCCGTTCGGGCGGCTCGAGCTGATGTCCGGCATTCGCGAACGGCGGGTCTGGCCCGCGGGCACGCGGGCGTCGGATGCAAGCGCGGCAGCGGGGCGGGCGGTGCTGGCGCGATCGGCGTTGCGGGCGGAACAAGTCGATGTGTTCATCCATGCCGCGGTGAGCCGCGACATGCTCGAGCCGGCGACGGCGGCGTTTGCCCATCAAAAGATCGGCCTGCCGGCGCACGCCCAGGTTTTTGACGTGTCCAACGCATGCCTGGGCTTTCTCAACTCGCTCACGATGGTCGGGGCGATGATCGAGGCGGGACAGGCGCAATGCGGGCTCGTCGTCGCGGGTGAGCACGGCCGGCCGCTGGTGGAGGAAACCCTCAGGCAACTGCTGGCCACGCCGCTCACGCGCAACGAAATCAAGCCTTTCTTTGCCAACCTCACCATCGGCTCCGGGGCGGTGGGTGCGGTGGTTTGCCATCGCTCGCTGGTGAAGGGCCGCGGACACCGGCTGCTCGGCGGCGTGGCGCGGGCGGCCACGGAGCACAGCAAGCTTTGCCAGGGCGATTCCGGGTCGGCCGGCGGCCTGAACATGCAAACCGATTCGGAGCAGCTGCTCCTCGCCGGCGTAGGCCTGGCGCAGGAAACGTGGGGTGAGTTCAAAAAAGTTTCGGCCTGGAACGAATCGACCGCGGCGCGTTTTATCTGCCACCAGGTGGGCAGTGCGCACCGGCGAAAACTCTACGAGACGCTCGGGCTGGACCTGGCGAAGGATTTTTCGACGTTCGAGACCCTCGGCAACATGGGATCGGTGTCGCTGCCCGCCACGCTGGCGCTGGCGGCTGAAACGGGTGCGGTGCGCGCGGGCGACCAGGTGGCGCTGCTCGGCATCGGCAGCGGGCTCAATTGCATGATGCTGGCCTTGGAGTGGTGATGGGCTCCGCCGTTTAAGATTTCAAATTTCAGATCTCAGATTTCAAACCCAAAATCATTAGCCACGAAGGGTCCCAATCTCTTTTTAACCACTGATAGGCACTTATTATCCTGAACTTTTAACCGCCAATGGACGCTAATGAACGCTAATCGGATACCGCGGACTGACCCCTACTTTGCTCCGAGAGCTTCGAAGGGCAGGCGGATATGAATTGGCTGTGGAACACGACTGTAGGCCGTCGTTGCGATCAGAAAACGCTGCCGCAGCGCTTTCTGGCGCTACCCGCCGGCGAAAACGGCCTGCGGCCGTGTGCCGCGGTGGCAGCACAGTTTTCCAGCAGCCCATTCGCGTTAATTCGCGTCCATTCGCGGTTAAAAATATCAGTAGTCCGACTGTATGGATCCCTCTGCGTCCTTCGCGACCTTCGTGTTCAAAATCCGAATTCGCGATTATCTTTAAAATCCTTGGGTTCTTTTGTGGCGACCAAATCCGATCTGAAATCTCAGCTCTCAAATTTCAAATATCCAGCATGACCCCGCCCAACACACATCCCGACTGGCTGCGGCGGATGTATCCGTTCGAGCCGAAGAGTTTTTCCACGACGCGCCGGGCGCGGATGAATTACGTGGATGAAGGCCCGCGCAGCGACGAAGCCGTGCTCATGCTGCATGGCAATCCCACGTGGTCGTTTTATTTTCGCGATCTCATCCAGGCGCTTTCGCCGCACCTGCGTTGCATCGCACCCGACCACATCGGCATGGGTTTGTCAGAAAAGCCGCAAGGCTATGACTATCGGCTGATCACGCGCATCGCCGACATCGAGGCATTGGTGGCGCATCTCGGGGTGCGGCGCCTGCATCTGGTGGTGCATGACTGGGGTGGGGCGATTGGGTTTGGATTTGCGGCGCGGCGGCCGGAATTAATCAAAAAACTCGTGATTTTGAACACGGCGGCGTTTGCCTCACCGTGGATTCCGCGCCGGATCGCGCTGTGCCGGACGCAATTTCCCGGCACGCTGCTGGTGCGTGGGGCCAACGCGTTTGCCTGGCCGGCAACCTGGATGGCGATGCACCGGCGCAAGTTGTCCGCGGATGAAAAGCGCGCGTATCTTTGGCCGTACAATTCGTGGGCGAACCGGGTCGCGGTGGACGCTTTCGTGAAGGACATTCCCCTCGAAGAGACGCATCGGAGCATGCGAATACTGCGTGAAATCGAGGCGGCCTTGCCGGGATTTTCCGACCGGCCCGTGTTGCTGGGGTGGGGCGGCAGGGATTTTTGTTTCGACCGCCGTTTTTTTGACTGCTGGCGCGCGGTTTTTCCCCGGGCGCAAATCGAGCACTATCGCGATGCCGGGCACTACGTGCTCGAAGACGCCGGACCGGACATCCAGCGGCGCATCGCCGGGTTTTTAACCGCGAATTAACGCTAATGGACGCTAATTATTTTGTTTGTAAGTCCTTTTATTTTCACCGCGGATAGCGCGGATGATGACGGATTCAGATCAGATAGGTTGCTGAAAAACTTTGCTGAGCCGTCGTTGCGAGCAGAAAGCGATGCGGCAGTGCTTTCTCTGCTCGCAACCCGACGGCGACACGGCCTCGGGCCGTATGCTGCGCTCGCAGCATAGTTTTTCAGCAGTCTGTTAGCGTCGATTAGCGTGCATTAGCGGTTAAGAATCCGGTTCTGAATCCGCGATCATCCGCGCCATCCGCGGCAAAGGTATTAATTCGCGTCTATTCGTGTCCATTCGCGGTTAAAAATCTGGTTGTTTCTGGATCAGCGACTATCAGTGGTTAAGCTTTTCTACCAAACATGAAATTCGAACATTTTGCCCTGAACGTGCCCGATGTGCGGGCCATGAGCCGGTGGTATGTGGAGCATCTCGGCCTGCGCGTGGTGCGGAGCCGTGAGGACGCCCCTTACACCCAGTTTCTGGCCGACGACACCGGACGCGTCATCGTGGAGCTTTACACGAATCCTGCAGCGGTGATTACCGACTACGCGGCGGCCCACCCGCTGTGTTTCCACATCGCCTTTGTCGCGGACGATCCGCGCGCGACGCAGAAGAGGCTCGAGCAGGCGGGGGCCAAGCTCTTTCTCGAGGAGAACCTGCCCGACGGCTCGCTGCTCATCATGATGCGCGATCCCTGGGGCGTGCCGTTGCAGCTGTGCCGGCGAACCAAGCCGTTTTGAACCGCGGATACGGCCGGACTTTTTTAACCGCGGATGAACCCTCCTTCGCCGAAGGCTACGGCGGGCAGGCGTGGATGGACGCTAATATGTGATTGGACTTGGATCCCGATCTTTTCACCGCAGAGGGCGCAGATATCGCAGAGGAATCGAGCTGGATCGAGATCCGTGATCATCCGCTTAATCAGTGGTAAAATTAATCAGTGCCCGTTAATGGTTAAAATGTGCTTTGGGGTCTATCTCCGCGCTCTTTGCGTCCTCAGCGGTGAATGATTGAAGGCATCCGCGTTTATCTGCGTTCATCTGCGGTTAACTTTTCGGCCTTCTTCGGCAAACGCCCATAGAGCTCGCCGATTTCACGCAGGTAGGCGGCGCTTTCGGTTTTTAATTTTTCCAGCTGGGCCGGGCGGTAGCGCCACTGCCAGTTGCCTTCGCTGCTGCCCGGGAGATTGAAGCGCGCTTCCGAGCCGAAGCTGAGCAGGTCTTGCAGCGGAATGACGGCGAGGTTGGCCACCGAGGCGTAGGCCGTGCGGATGAAGTCCCACGAAATTTCCGCGCCGTTGATGCGCAGGTAGCGGCGAAGGTGATCGCGCGTTTTTCCATCGATGGAAGCATACCAGCCGCGCGTGGTGTCGTTGTCGTGCGTGCCGGGATAGACGACGCTGTTGGCGTGGTGGTTGTGCGGGAGGTAGAAGTTGTCGGATTTGCCGCCGAAGGCGAACTGCAGGACGGCCATGCCCGGCAGGCCGGTGCCGGCCAGCAGCGCGGTGACGCCGGGTGCCGGTTCGCCGAGGTCTTCGGCGATGATTTTTGCGTCGGGAAACCGCGCGGCGACGGCCCGAAAAAAATCCAATCCGGGGCCTTGCTGCCATTTTCCGTCTCTTGCGTTTGAAGCGCCGGCCGGAACGGACCAGTAAGTGTCGAAACCGCGAAAATGATCGAGGCGGACGACATCGTAGAGGTCGAAATTGGCCTGAAAGCGGGAAAGCCACCAAGCGTAACCCTCCGCGGCGTGCGCCGGCCAGTCGTAGAGCGGGTTGCCCCAGAGCTGGCCGTCCTCGGAAAAGTAATCCGGCGGCACGCCGGCCACGGCGAGAGGCCGGCCGGTTTTTGCGTCGAGCTGGTAAAGATGCGGCGAGTCCCAGACGGCGGCGCTGTCGAGGGCGACAAAGATCGGCACATCGCCGATGATGCTGATCCCCAGCTTGGCGGCGCGCGCGCGCAGTTGTTTCCATTGGCCGAAAAACAAGTATTGGAAAAATTGGTACGCTTCGCGGCGATCAGCGAGTTTGGCCGCGAGCGGGCTGCTTTCGGCCAGGGCCATGTTGCGCACGTCAACCGGCCATTCCCACCATGGCCGTCCGTCGAAATGGTCTTTTAGCGCTTGGAAGAAGCTGTAGGGAACCAGCCATTGGGCGTGTTTTTGTTGAAAGGCGGCAAAGTCGCCATAGGGCGCGGCGGCGCGGCCACTGCGAAAAGCGTCATGGGCCTGAAAAAGCAGCGGCCATTTGAGGCGCCAGAGCGCGCCATAGTCCACGCGGTCGGAGTTGAGAAAGAGCAGCGGGCCGAGGGCGTTGTCCGCGATGAGACCGGCGCGGACGAGCGCGGCAAGGTCGATGAGGTAGGGATTGCCGGCAAAGGCCGAGAAGCACTGGTAGGGCGAGTCGCCGTAGCCCGTCGGGCCGAGCGGGCAGACCTGCCAGTAGCGAAAGCCGGCCGCGGCGAGAAATTCTAGGAATTGGTCGGCGTGCTGGTCGAGGGCCCCGATGCCGAAGTCGCCCGGCAGGCAGGTGGGATGGAGCAGAACGCCGGCGGCGCGTTCGTCGAGCCAGTTGAAAAGCGGAGGAGTTTGCGAAGGAGGAGTTTGCCCCATGCCGTCGTTATGCGAAACGAGGAGAAAAAGTCCATCAAAGCTGAACGGCATTCATAATCCGGGCGCGCCGTTTGCGACGAATAAGCCAAAATATGCACAGTTTAACTCAACGGATACGCAGCTCTTGCCAGGGCAAAATGTTAGTCTGGTTCATGGCTAATTTAACCGAATGTCTCCCTGAAAATGTTGCGGGCCGCTATTATGTGGATGCGAGTTGCATTGACTGCGACCAGTGCCGCGCGATGGCGCCCGTGTTTTTCTCCCGCAATGCAGATACGGGTCTTTCCTTCGTCTGCCGGCAGCCCGCGACGGCTGAGGAAATCGCCTTGGTCGAAGAGACCTTGGCCGTTTGCGCAACCAGCTCCATTGGCAATGACCGGGCCTGAATATGCACGACTTGATCATAGGCATGGCCGGTTCCGGGGGAGACGGCATCGTTTCGGCCGGTGAGTCGTTGCTCAGTGCCTTTGCCCAGGAGGGCTATTTTGCGATCCTGACCAAGAGTTTTGGTTCCCAAATCCGGGGAGGCGAGTCCTCCTGCCGATTGCGGGTGTCCACCGCCCCCGTGTTGAACCCCGGGGGTGTCCTCGACGTGGCCGTGGCCCTCAATTGGGAGGATTTCCTGCGGTTCGGCGGTGGCCTGCCCGTCAACGAAAACACCGTGGTCATTTATGAGAGAAAAACCGGGGTCGAGCCCGCGGCCATTCCACTCGCCGGCGTGAAACCGGCCATCGTTCTTTCCGTGCCGATCGAAGAGCTTGCGATGAAGTCCGCCGGCATTCTGCAGGCCAAGAACAATGTCGTGCTCGGTCTGCTGACCGAATGGCTGGGGCTGCCGCGCGAAAGCATTTTGGGAGGCATCCGGAAAAAATTCTCAAAAAAAGGGGAGGCTGTGTTGCAGGGCAACGAACGGGCCTTTGCCGCGGGTGTGGACTACGCAAAGGAGAATCCGCTCGGCCGCGACATGAGCATGGACCGGCCGCAGTCACCTGACAACGACCGGGTGATCACCGACGGCAATGAGATGTGCGCCCGAGCCGCGCTGTTCGCCGGCTGCAAGTTTTTCGGCGGCTACCCGATCACGCCGGCCACCGAAATCATGGAGTATTTGCAGCGGGAAATCTGGAGCTACGGCGGTTCACTTTTGCAGGCAGAAGACGAGATTGCCGGCATCGCCGCCGCGGTCGGCGCCTCTTTCGCCGGGAAAAAAGCCATGACCGCCACCTCCGGCCCAGGCTTTTCGCTCAAGACCGAAGTGCTGGGTCTCGCCAGCGCGGCCGAACTGCCGCTCGTCTGCGTGAATGTCCAGCGCGGCGGGCCTTCCACCGGCATGCCGACCAAACACGAGCAGGCCGATCTTTTCGCCGCCGCGTTTTCCGCGCACGGCGACACACTCAGGCCCATCCTCGCCCCCATCAACGCGGTCGATGCGTTCGGCCTGACCGTGGAGGCTTTCAATATCGCCGAGCAATACCAGACCCCGGTCATTGTGCTTTCCGACCAGGAAATCGCCCAGGGAAAGGTCATCGTCGAACCGATCGACCCCGCGCGCTTCAACATCGTCAACCGCCTGGAGCCGACCAGGACGGAGCTGGGAAACTACCAGCGCTTTGGCCTCACGGATTCCGGCATCAGCCCGATCAGTCACCCGGGAATGAGAGGCGGCAATTACCTCGCTGCGGGCATCGAGCATGACGAGCGCGGCGCGCCGACCGCCAGCGGCGAAATGCACGCCCGGATGAACGACAAGCGGTTGAAAAAGCTCGATCCCCTGAAACAACGACGCGATCTCTTCGTCATCGAGGGCGATCCCGATGCCGCGGTCGGCCTGATCAGTTGGGGCAGCGTCGCCGGTATTGCGCAGGAGGCCCTGCGCACCGCCCGGGCCGAGGGCCTCGAGGTAAAGCTTTTGATTCCGAAGCTGATCTATCCCGTCGCCGAGGAGATCTACGCAGAATTTCTCGCTTCGGTCCGCTACGGCCTGGTGGTTGAGCAGTCGCACCAGGGCCAGCTTCATCGCATCATCCGGATGTGGGTGAATGTCCCGCGGGAATTTAGATCCATCGCCAAGAGCGGCGCCAACCTGATCTCGCCGCAGGAGATCGTCGGGTTGATCCGCCTCCTGGCACAACCCGCCGCCGATGCGCCCCTGTCGCATTATTGCGATCTGCTAAACATCATATGACTTCCCACGATTCAGTCAAAAATTGTGCCGTGAAGTTCACTGCTTACACGGCCAAGGATTATAAAAGTGAATTGAAGCCGATCTGGTGCCCCGGGTGCGGCGATTATTCCGTCGCGGCGGCGCTTTACCGCGCCCTGGCCGCCATCGGGCGCCCGCCGCATGAAATCGCTTTGATCTCAGGCATCGGCTGCTCGAGCCGGCTTCCGGGGTACACGACCGCCTATGGTTTTAATTCATTGCATGGGCGCGCCCTGCCCATTGCCCAAGGCGTCAAAATGGCCAGTCCCGAGTTGCTCGTGATCGTGGCCGGCGGCGATGGCGACGGCTTTTCGATCGGCGGCGGCCACGTGCCGCATGCCATTCGCCGCAATCCCGACCTGACCTACCTCGTGATGGACAACCAGGTTTACGGCCTGACGAAAGGCCAGGTCTCGCCGACTTCGCCCCGCGGCACCCAATCGCATGCCTCGACCTTTGGCAGTATTGAAGAGCCGGTTAATCCGCTCCTGTATGCACTGGCGTATGGGGCCAACTTTGTTGCCCAAGCCGTGCCCGCTGACCTCGAAGGCATGACCAAGATCATCGAGGAAGCGATCCGGTATCCCGGGTTTGCCTTCGTCAATATCCAGTCGCCCTGCGTGACTTTTGGCGATCCCGAGAACCAGGCAAAAGTCCAAAAAGCCAGGATGCGTAACCTTCAAACCGAAGGCCACGATGTCACCAATCACCTTCGGGCCATGGAGCTGGCTGAAGAATACGGCACGACACTCTATACCGGGATATTCTACCGCAACCCGCAGCCGCCTCCCACCTACGGCAGTCAGATCGTGGATCGCCAGCAAATGCTGAAGGCAAAGACGCCGATCGAAGCCCTCGCCTAGGGTATTTTAAGGTCTCGGAATGACCATTTCACCTGCCACGGGTCTGTCTGGACCGAACATTCTCGAGACGAAAGGTAAGGAGAAACTCCTCGCACGTTTTTGAGCGCGGCAGGGACGCCGCACTCCACCTCAAAAACTTTTTTAATAAATCCCATGCCTTTTCGCATCTGTAAGACTTTTTCGATCGAGAGCGGTCACATCCTGGCCAAGCACCCCGGCAAGTGCCGCTTTCCCCATGGCCACAGCCGCACGGTGGAGATCGTGCTGGCCGCCGATCAGCTCGATGCGAACGACATGGTCTGCGACTTCAAGGTCATCAAGACGGCCCTGAATGATTTTATCGATTCATGGGACCACGCCCTTTGCCTCAACACCGACGATCCGAATTTTGCGTTCTATCAAAAAACCTACGGAGCGAAGATCATTCCGTTCACCCAGGCCGATCCGACCAGCGAGTTGATGGCCAAGGCGGTATTCGAAGAGTTGAAACGCAAGCTTGGGAAAGCCGCCGACAAGTCCGCCCCCGGCAGCCCGACGGCAGCGGGCTTGCGCATTGAGTGCGTGCGCGTCACGGAAACAAGTTCGAGCTGGGCGGAATATTTTGAGTAAGCCGACAAACTGCCACAGCATGTTAACCACTAATACGCACTAAAGGACACTAATGGCGAAGACCGACTTAACCACTGATGTACACTGATAGTCACTGATAACATGAAGTTTAGTTTGAACTCATTTTTTATCCGTTTCTTCCGGATCAGTGGCCATCAGTGTACATCAGTGGTTAAAATTCTCAAATGAAGCCCGGCTTTATTCGCGTTGCCGCCCTTTTGCTGGCCATGATCCTGGGCAGCCTCCTGCCGCAGCTGCATGGCTTGTCGGGATGCATTCGCTGGCTCATTGTCGCCATGCTCTTCATCGTCTTTCTCGAGGCGCGCGTGTGGCACCAGTCCTTCCAGCGCAGCCACGGTCTTTTGCTGCTGGCGAATCTTGTCATGGGCGCAGTGGCGTGGGGCCTCGGCTGGCTGGTGGGCGGGCGGGACATCGCGCTCGCGGCATTTTTTACGGGCATCAGCCCCACGGCCACCGCCGCGCCGGTGATTGTCGGTCTGCTGCGCGGGCGCGTCGAATATGTGGCCACGGCCTTCATGCTCACGAATCTCACCATCGCCGCGCTGATGCCGTTGATGCTGCCGCTCGTTCTCGGCCACGCCACGCCAGAGGCGTTTGCGCGCATTTCCGGCAGCGTCGCCCTTGTCATATTTATGCCCATGTTGGTGGCGTGGACCATCCGGGCCGTGCACGCGCGCGCGGTGGAATGGCCGGCACACCTGCGCAGCGTGTCATTTGGCCTCTGGGTCACGGCGATATTTCTCATTACCGCCGATGCGTCGAATTTCCTGCATGCGCAGGCCGGCACGGCGCATCCGGTGCTGTTCAGGATCGCCGCGCTGACCTTGCTCATCTGCGCCGGTAATTTTGCGCTGGGACGGGCGATCGGCGGACGGGGGCTGGCCCGCGAGTGCAGCCAGTCGCTCGGGCAGAAGAACACCACGTTCACGATTTTCCTCGCCCTGACTTATGGCAGCCCGCTCATCGCGCTGGGCCCCACGTGCTACGTCATCTGGCACAATCTGTGGAACGCATGGCAGCTGCACCAAATGGATCGGGAGTAACCGGCTGGGGGAAAGCCTGTGCGCAGGCATTAAGAAAGAATAAAAAACAGGGTGCCCGGTTGTTTCTTGGCGACCTTTGCGATTTTCTACTAAAAGTTTGGGTTTAATTTGAATTACATCGACCTCAACTGCGACTTGGGCGAGGGCGCCGGGAACGACGCCGCGCTGATGCCTCTCATCACCTCGGCCAACATCGCGTGCGGCGGACATGCGGGCGACAAGGCCACGATGCGCGCGGCCGTGGAACTCGCGCAAAAGCACGGCGTGGCCATTGGCGCGCACCCCGGGTTTCCCGACCGGGAACACTTCGGCCGGCGCGAACTGGTGATGTCGGCCGAAGAAATCTGGGCGACGGTGATAATCCAAATCATGGCGCTGCGCGCCTTCGCGCCGCTGCGGCACGTGAAGCCGCACGGCGCGCTTTATAGCCTGGCCACACGCGACGCCAGCGTGGCCGGCGTGGTGGCCGATGCCGTGCTGGCGGTGGACAAGGAACTGGTTTTATTCGCGCTCGCCGGCAGCGAACTCGTGAGCGCCGGCCGTGCGCGCGGCCTGCGCGTGGCCGAGGAAGCATTTGCCGACCGTACGTATCAGGCCGACGGATCGCTCACCCCGCGCTCGCGGTCGGAAGCCATGATCCAGGACGAGGGCATTATGGCCGCCCAGGCATTGCGGATGATTCACGAAGGCAAAGTCCGCTCGATCGATGGCGTGGACGTGCCGATCAAAGCCGATACCATCTGCCTCCACGGCGACGGCCCGAATGCGGTGGCCTTTGCGCAGCGGCTGAATGTGGAACTCAGGAAAGCAGGAATTGAGATCAAGGCGTTTGGTGCATGAGCACGGAAACAATCTATGTGCTTCCAGGGATGGGCGCCGATAGCGAAATGTATTCTGGAGTGTGGCGCACACTGCCAAATTGTTTCTTCATTAAATGGCCACCGTACAAAAACGAGAATTCCATCGAAAAAATTAGCCAGCGCGTGGCGGAAGAGGCGGAAATAAAGGACGGAGCAATCCTGGTGGGTTCTTCACTTGGCGGAATCGTTGCGTGTGAAATAGCAAAACTACGAAACCTAAGCCATCTTTTCCTGGTTGGGGGCGCGAAGAAAAAAGAAGAGATTAATGATTTCTTGGCGCTGATTCATCCTCTCGCGGACTTGTTGCCGATTGAATTTATCCAAATGGTTGCCGGAAAAATTCCAAACGAGGTTACCAAGATGTTTAATCGCAGCCAGGCCGAATTTATCCGCGCCATGTGCCAAGCAATTTTTGAATGGCCTGGATTGGATGACGCAGTTTTCAAGCCTGCGCGAATACATGGGAGATTCGATCGGGTCATTCCGGTCCCGCCAGATGCAGGTAAAATAGTAGACGGCGGGCATCTCATTGCCATGACCCACCGACAGGAATGCGTGGATTTTATAACGAGCCGGATCGGCCGT
>DATMNP010000033.1:0-66853 GCA_035568935.1 Opitutaceae bacterium
GCCATACTCCCGTTCTTCCACACCCGCGCGCCCGCGACGCACCAGATAAAGCGCAAACAAGCCGAGGATGATCGCGCCGATCAGCACTTTGGCCTGCCGGTCGTCGATCCGCCCCAGCGTGAAATAGCCGGCCACCACGCCCAGCGCCGCCCACGGCAACAACCGCCAGAGATGGCGCCACTGCGCGTGCCGCCAGTATGATGCCACCGCGATGATGTCGCCAAAGATGAGCAGCGGCAGCACGAGGCCGGTCGCCTGTTTCGCCGGCATGATCTGGGTGAAAATCACGACGAACAGCATTCCCAGTCCGGCAATGCCGGTCTTGGACACACCGACGAGCAACGCGGCAAAAATGGCCAGCGCCCATTGCCAGGGCTCGAGCGTCACGAGTCGGTCTCCCCTCGAACATCGAATGTTGGGCGTTGGATGTTCATGGCCGGCCATCAGCCTTTTCGGTAAACTCGCCGCCCGCGACTTCAAACACCTGCCATTCGCCGAGGCCGGCGTCGGGCCGGCCGGTGCCGGTGGCGATAACCTGCGACTGGGGATCGATGACCGACCAAAAACGGTGGCGCCGCGCGGGATCGAGTTCGCCCAGCACATCGTCGGCCAGCAGCACCGGGCGCACGCCGCTCTTTTCCTGGAACCACGCCGCCTGCGCCAGCCGCAGCGCGAGCACGAGCGAGCGTTGCTGGCCCTCCGAGGCAAAGTCCCTCGCTTCCGTGCCGCGCACGGTAAAATGAAAATCGTCGCGCTGCGGGCCGACCAGCGTGGTGCGAAACTGCGCATCGCGCGCGCGACCGGCTTCGTACCGCGCCAGCAACAGCTCGGCCGACGGTTTTTCGAAATTGGGATCATACAAAAGATCGCCGGGCTCGCCGGAGTCGCAGAGCTGCGCATACGCCGCCCGCAACGTCACCCCGAGCGCCTGCAGCCCGGCGGCGCGCAGGGCGATGAGCTCGGCCGCGGCGGGCGCAAGGATCTGCTCGAAGGCGTCGAGTTCATTGTCCACCACGCGGCCCGACTTCAGCAGGGCGTTTCGACCGGCCAACGCGCGGGTGAATTTCTGCAGGGCCTGCAGGTAGGTGGCATCCATCGCCGCCAGCGTGAGGTCGAGCCAGCGACGCCGGCCGGCCGGCGCACCGCGGACAAGCTGCAAATCCTGCGAGGAGAAAACGACGGTCGGAAACTTCCCGAGATGATCGGCCAGCCGACTCACCCTCGCCTCATCGCACCACAGCTCCTTGCCGTCGTGGCGGAGCTTGATGATCAGGTGCGTATCGCCGAACCGTTCGTGCTCGAGCTGACAGGTGATGGCGGCCGTCGTCTGGCCGTGGCCGACGAGCAGCCGGTTGTCGGTCGCGCGAAAGGAACGCAGCGCCGTGAGAAAACCCGCCGCCTCGAGCAGGTTGGTCTTCCCCTGCCCGTTCGGGCCGGCGAGAAAATGCCTGCGACCAGAAAATTCGAGCGTGGAAAACCCCACGTTGCGAAAATGCCGGAGGGTTAGTGAGCTGAGGCGCATGGGAACATTTAACGTTTAACCACTGATGAACACTTATGCGCACTGATGGTGGTTCGGTTTATATTTAAAGGTGGAGCCCGGCGTTCCTGGCTCGCCAAAGCCTGGCGAAGGCGGCCCGGCGCGCTGTTTGGACCACTAAACTGTTCCGCAACTCGGTGAGAAGCCCCTGACATGCACACCAATAAGTGTCCATAAGTGTTCATCAGTGGTTAAACCTAAATCTTCACGACCGCATCCGCCGGCTTCACCTCGGCGCTGACTTCAGCCAGGGCCGACGCGAGCTTCGGCCAGTCCGTCTCCACCGTTTCCCAGCCCGCGCTCACGCGGATCACGCGCCGCGCCTCCTCCGGCAAATAACCCATCGCCGCGAGCACGTGCGACGGGCCTTCTTTCGCCGTGGCGCAGGCCGATCCGGTCGAAACCTGAAAGCCGCGCTTGTCGAGCCGCGCGACCCAGCGGGTATTTTCACCATGCGGCAGGATGAGCGACACCGTGTTCCAAAGCCGTTCCGCGCTCGCGCCCACCACGCGCACACCGGGCAACGCGGCCGACAATGCCCGCTCGAACGATTCGCGCCAGCGCAGCCGCTCCGTCTCAAGCAAAACTTTTTTCGTCTCTGCCTCAACCAGCGCCGCGACCATTGCCGCCACGCCGGGAAAGTTTTCCGTGCCGGCGCGATGCCCGTGTTCCTGTCCGCCGCCATGCTGCGCGCGAAAATCCTGCGCCCCCTCCGCTGCCAAGACAAAGCCGACGCCCTTCGGTCCGCCGAACTTGTGCGCCGAGCCGATCACCCAGTCCGCCTCGCCCAGGCCCGCCGCCGGCAGCTTGCCGAGCCACTGCGATACGTCGCAGAAAAAGGCCGCGTGGTGCCGCCGGCACAACCGCGCCAGCTCGCGCCACGGTTGCAGCACCCCCGTCTCGTTGTTCGCCGCCATCACGACCACCGCGCCGACGGCCTTGGATGCCAATAATTTTTCGAGCTGCCCGACCGACACCACGCCATGGCGGTCGACTTCGAGCCAGACGACCCGATCGCCGAGAAAAAACTTTGCCGCTTCGAGCACGCAGGGATGCTCCGTCCGGTTGACCGCCACGAGCATGCCCGCCGACAGCGTCCGGGCCAGATGCGCACAGACGGCGTTCGCGCCCTCGGTCGCGCCCGAAGTGAAGACCACGCGCTCCATCGCGCAACCGAGCAACGGCGCGAGCTGTTCTCGCGCCGCCTCGAGCCGCACCTTCACGCGCGCACCGGCGCCGTAAAGGCCGGATGGATTCTGCCACGCTTCATCCTGCGCACGCAGCCACGCCTCACGCGCAGCCGGCGCGAGCGGCGTCGTGGCATTGTGGTCGAAATAGGGCACGGGTTGAATTTCACCGCAGATAGCTGCCGAGGCAAGCCGGTCATGTTTAACCGCGAATAAACGCGAATGGACGCAAATAAAGTCATGAGTGCAGGCTTACCCGCCACATGTCGGGGCATAAAGCCCCTCGCTCAAACA
Source organism: Opitutaceae bacterium (assembly GCA_035568935.1). Classification (GTDB taxonomy): domain Bacteria; phylum Verrucomicrobiota; class Verrucomicrobiia; order Opitutales; family Opitutaceae; genus DASRHD01. The sequence goes on from DATMNP010000033.1 coordinate 3,022, forward strand.
AAAGGATCTACCTAGATGAAAACATGCAGTCGCCAGTAGACTTCTGAGCTATTCGCGTGAATTCGCGTCCATTCGCGGTTAAAAAAAGATCGTCGCAATTCGCGGGAGCTTCGATTGATTCGCGGTTGATGACTTTCGACGCCCAACTCGCCGAAACCCTGAAAACTTTCCAGTCGCTCTCGGGCATCCGCCCGCAGATCGACCGCGCCGGACAAATGATCCTGTCCACGCTGCGCGCCGGCAAAAAACTTCTTCTCTGCGGCAATGGCGGCAGCGCGGCCGAGGCGCAGCATTTCGCCACCGAGCTCGTGGGCCGCTATGCCAAGTCCCGCCGCGCACTGCCCGCCATCGCCCTCAACGCCGACGGCCCGCTGCTCACCTGCATCGCCAACGATTTCGGCTATGACGATGTTTTTGCGCGCCAGCTCCCCGCGTTCGCGCAGCCGGGCGATCTTCTCGTCGTCCTCACCTCGAGCGGCAACTCCGCCAACATCCTCGCCGCGCTCGCCGCGGCGAAAAGCCTCGGCCTCGAAAGCCTCGCCTTCCTCGGCCGCGGCGGCGGCAAGGCCAAGGGCCTCGCGAACTGCGAACTCATCGTGCCCGGCGCCAGCGGCTCCGCCGCACAGGAAGCGCATTTATTTTTGATCCATCACTTCTGCGAACTGATCGACGCGGCGTTTCCAGCCTAGCGTCGCAGACGCGACGCGTAGTTAGTAGTTTGTAATTGGTAGTTGGTAACGGAATAGCGTGCCCACGCGGCACAGCAACGACCGTCGAATCCTGGACGGACTGGGACGAAGCTATACCAACTACCAAATACTAAATACCAATTACTCGCGCACGTGCTAAACTTGTTCCTTGCGGAAGAGTGCAAACCACCCTTGGTTTATTTTTCACCACCATGAGCACTCCCGCACCTGTCCAGGAAAACGCCATCATCACGACCAGCTACGGCGATTTGACCCTCGCCTTCTGGCCCGACGTCGCGCCCAAGACCGTCGAAAATTTCAAGAAACTCGCCAAGGCCGGCTTTTATGACGGCACCGCGTTTCACCGCATCATCAAAGGCTTCATGATCCAGGGCGGCTGCCCGAACACCAAGGCCGGCGCGCGCGGCATGCCCGGCACCGGCGACCCCGGCTACAAGCTCAACGCCGAATTCAACAGCAAGCCGCACGTGCGCGGCGTCATCTCCATGGCGCGCTCGTCGCATCCGGATTCCGCCGGCTGCCAGTTCTTCATCGTGCACGGCGATGCCCGCTTTCTCGACAAGCAATACACCGCCTTTGGCCAGCTCGTCGCCGGCGACGACGTGTTGGAACGCATCGCGACGGTGCCGGTGGGCGGCTCGGGCGGAGAAAAAAGCCAGCCCATCGAACGCATCGAAGTGAAAAGCGTGCGCATTGTTCAGGCTTGAGGAAACTGGCTTGAGGTGGAGCGCGTCGTCCCGACGCGCTCCACCATCAAAAGCCTTCGTTTCAAAAAGAATTTTCCTGTTCGCTTTTTTATGGCCGAGCCGCGTGGGCTTTGGCCACGCCAGTATATTTTTCCGCCCAGCCGCGCAATTTGGCCTGCTCCACGGGCGCGAGCAGGCGGGTGATTTTCGCCGGCGAACCGTAAACGAGCGAGCCGGGCGGCACGACCATGCCCTGCGGCACGAGAGAATTCGCCCCGATCATGCTGCGGGCACCGATGCTCGCACCGTCGAGGATGGTCGCGCCCATGCCGATGAGGCATTCGTCCCCGACCGTGCAGGCATGGATGATGGCCGCGTGGCCGATGGTGCACCACGCACCGATGTACGTGCCGAAATCATCGGCCAGATGCACCACGGCATTGTCCTGGATGTTCGTGCCCTCGCCCACCCGGATTTCGTTGATGTCGCCCCGCAGCACGGCGCCATACCACACGCTGCCCTGCGGGCCGAGGACGACGTCGCCCAGCACCGTCGCGTTGGGCGCGACAAAAAGCGCCCGCGCCGTGTCGGGAGTTTTCCCGAGGAATTTTTTCAGCCGCTCGTCGAGGGTCATGACTGAAAAAAGCTGAATAACTGAAGGGCTGAAAGGCTGAAATTGATTCAGTCCTTCAGTTTTTCAGCCCTTCAGCCTTTTTCTGATACCACGTTCCGTCCGGTGCCTGCAGCCAGATGCCGGGCTTGGATTTTTCCGCAACTTTTTTGGCGCGAAGGCGCCCCACTTGCTCAGGCGCGATGTTATATTTCCGCGCGTAAAGCATATAGACCACCGCGCGATCATGGTTTTCATCGGCGACCAGGTTGGCCGCGTCATCGCCGCCATTGCCGCGAACTTCGACAAATCCCTGGTTGTTCTCGCCGACCACGCCGCTGGTTTTCAGCCCATCGAGTGCCGGCAGGCGCTTCTCCTGGTTTTTACGCAAAACCGAAAGCGGAATGGGGCCAGCCGGCGCCTGGGCCTGCGCAGGGCCAACCGCGGCAAGCGCAACCCATGCAGCAAACAAAAACCTAAAAACCAAGGCCGGCTTCATGGCGTGGCGGGTGCAGGCGCCGGTGCTGGCTTGGCGGCGGGAGCAATCGTGGTGGATTTCTCGTCGATATCGTCGAAATAATTTTCGAGAGACTTGTCCACCTTCACGTTCACGTTCACATCGACGGTGACGTGGATGGGTTTGACCTCGATGGGCTTGACGTTCACGCAGCCGGCCAGCGGCAAGGCGACGGCGCAAAAAAAGAGGCGGCATGTCATGTCCTTAAAAATAGGGCGCTCGATTTCGCAAGACAACCCGCTTTTCATTGCTGCAGCTGGCGACGCATGGCGTAGGCCCCGTGAAGCAGTTGCTGCACGGGGCCGTGGACGCTAATATCAATGACGACAGGCGCCGCATATTTTGGATCCGTCGATCCGCCCTCCAGTTGAATCAAAATCGTGCGGCCGCCCTGCTCGCCGTCAGGATAAAACCTGATGCGAAAGGTCTTCATCACCAGCGGCATTTTGCCGAGCTCGATTTGGGCGAAACCCGGATAGGCCGCGCGAACTCTTTTGTTGTGATAGAGAACACGGGTAAATAATCCCGGCGAAGGTTGGAGAACAACCTGAGCCATCTCACCTTTGCTCAAAACCAGGGCGCTCGGCCCGATCGTCAGGTTTCCATGGTCAAGGTGCACCGTGAGTTTGCCGCTCACGCGCCCGGCGGCCTTATTTATTCTCAGCTGGCCGGGATCCACCACGTCCCGGAGTTGAGCCAAGTCAATTCTTCTGGCCTGGGCGACCCAGGTGATCGAAGGTTGCTTCAGCGCAAAGACAAAAGGCACGGCGGAAAATTTTCCGCCGAGGCCGGTGCTCTCGAGGGAGCCGACGTGGACCTGGCCGTCAGGCGTCAAGCCAAAGGAGATTTTAGTATCGTGCAGCTCGACGCCTCCGAATTGGGCCGTGCGCACCGAAAGCACCTGGGCCGGCTCCGTGCACAAGGGCTGCAAGCCTGCCAGGGTGATGCGCAACGCCAACCCATCGCATGAGCTCTTTTTCTTGGCGTTATCCATCCCGCCGTCGGCCAGCTCCAGCGTGGCCGTCCCTTCGAAGGCGCCCTGCTTGATCGTGCCGCGGCCCTCTACGGCGAGCGTGCCGTGAAACTGCCAGTTGGCCAGTGATGGGATGTTTTCCGTCAATGTCGCGGACCACGAAGCCAGATTCAAGCGGCATTGCGCAATCTGCCAGGTGCCTTCGCCAGTCGCCGGATCCAGGCTCGCCCGCGCATCCAAATGCGCGTCCTGGCCTTCGATCGAAAACTCCAAATTAACCACGCCGGCGTTCGCCGGCCGGAGTGTCATGCGCCAGGCCAGCACCGGAGCGGAAGGATCGAGGTGCCAGACGCCTGACAACGTGCCGTTCATCAGCGGCAACGGCGGGAGGGCGGCGCGGGCAGTCATCACCGGCCACACGCCAAGCAAGGCCAGGGACAGAACAATACTTCTCACGCTGAAACGTTCTAAAGTTTCAGGCTTAATGGCCAGTTTTCTGATAGGAATTAAATTTTGTAATTGGTTTTTGTCGTTTGGTGGTTCGATGTTGGATGCTAGTCATCATGTTGTATTGGATCAGCAAATCGATTCACCAAGTCCGCCGGCTCAATCGCCGGACGCTGATATTCCTGGCGGCGCTGGGACCGGGCATCATCACGATGATCGCCGACAACGACGCCGGAGGCATCTCCACCTACACGCAGACCGGCGCCCGGACCGGGTTCAATCTGCTCTGGGCCATGGCCATCCTGCTCCCGATGGCTTATTACGTGCAGGAAATGACCGTGCGGCTGGGCGCCGTCACCAAGCGCGGCCACGCGGAGGCCATCTTCGACGGGTTTGGAAAGTTCTGGGGCTGGTTCTCCATCTTCGACCTCGCCGTGATCAACTGGCTGACGCTGGTCACCGAATACATCGGCATGACCCAGGCGATGAGCCTCTTCAACATCCCGCCGTGGATCACGTTCTTTGCCGTGACCGCCTTGCTCACCGGAATTGTTATTTCCGGCCGCTACTGGACGTTCGAAAAAATCACCCTTTTCTTCTGCCTGTTCAACCTCGTCTATATTCCCGCCGCGATCTGGGCCATGCACACCGGAAACGTGAAGGAGGGCTGGACCGCGGTCGGACGGGGGTTTTATCATCCGGATTTGGGCTTGGGCATGTCGGGCGCGGCCATGCTAACCCTCATCATGGCGAACATCGGCACGACGATCACGCCGTGGCAGATTTTTTTCCAGCAATCCGCCGTGGTGGACAAGGGCACGGATATCAAGGAAATGAAGTATGGGAAAATTGACACTTTCGTCGGCTCGTTCCTGACCTGCGTGGTGGCAGCGTTCATCATCATCGCCGCCGCCGGGGTTTTTTACTACAATCCCCACAATCCCAGTCCGGCGGCGATGGCCGCCCATCAGCCCACGCCCGGATCCTGGACAAAGGTGGATCCGTCTTTTCAATCCTGGCAGGACATGGATTCCGCGGCCAAGACCGCCGCCGCCATGCCCATGGTCATGCCCAACGCGCACTGGGGCCAATGGGCCAAGTTGCTCTTCTCCATCGGCCTTTTCGATGCCGGGCTGCTCGGCGCGCTCTGCATTTCGCTGGCCACGAGCTGGGCGCTGGGCGAAGTCTTCGGCTGGGCACACTCGCTCAACCGCGGCGTCCGCCAGGCGCCGTGGTTCTATGTGGCCTACGTGCTGATGCTGATGTCAGCGGGCGTCATCTCGCTGGTGGCCAGCGTGGACGTGCAGAACATCATCACCATTTTTGTGCAGGTGGTGGCGGTGACGTTGATGCCGGCGGCGCTCATGTTCCTCATCCTGCTGCTGAACGACAAGCCGCTCATGGGCGAACACGTCAACACCCGCTGGCAGAATATCGCCAACTGGAGCATCACCCTTTTCGTCATCGTCATGTCCACGGCCTATGGTGTTTCCATCCTGTTTCCGGAGTGGTTTGGCGCGGCGAAATAAACAGGCTCTTGAAAAAGATCCCCCATGAACAACGCCAACGATAACCATCCCACGGTGCCGGCAGGATTTGAATCGTTTCAACTGCTGTATTTTTCCAAACTGCTTGGCTGCCGGATTCGCCAGGACAAAACCAACCGAAAAAACGGACGCCTGACCGACCTCGTCTTCCGGCTTTCCGAACCGTATCCCGAGGCGGTCGGGATTTATATCGAGCATGGCAAGGGCTATCCGTCGGAACTGATACCCTGGGAAAAGGTGGCCCGCATCGAAAAAGATGCCATTTTTATCACCCCGACTGAAGGCGGGGCGCCCTATCCGCCGTTCGTGGATCAGAAAGGCTGGATCCTCGTCAACGAGCACCTGATGGGCCAGACGATCCTCGACACCGAAGGCCGGCGCACCGAAATCGTCAATGACGTCCACTTGCTCTACTCCAAGGGCCGCATGATTCTCGTTCATGTAGATATTTCCTTCAATGGCTTTCTCCGCAAATGGCATTTGGAGCGCTTCGGGCTGGGCAAGGATCAATTGATTTCCTGGCGCTACGTTCAGCCGCTGTCGGTGGAAGACCGCAGCAAGGACGTTGTCACGCTCTCGGTCGCGCGCGAGCAGGCGTTGGAATTGCCCGGTGAGGACCTGGCCGATGCGCTTGAGGTGCTGTCCGGCGACGAGCAGCAGGCGATGTTCGCGGCGCTGGACCCGGACAAGGCCGCCGAGGTGCTGGTTGAAGCGGAGCCGCGCGCGAAGCGCCAGCTCATCGCCTTTCTGCGCGAGGAACGCGCGCGAGCGGTGCTCACCAAAATGTCCGTGCCGCAGATCGCCGATTTGTTCTCCCACCTGCCCCATGAGAAAGCCACGGAGATGATGAAATGCCTTCCGCCGGAGCGGGCCGCGCGCGTCCACGTCGTGATGACCCATCCGGATGTGCTGGCGTCCTCGCTGATGAGCGACCGGTTCCTGGCCTTCGCCAAGGAAGCCAAGGTGGGCGAAGTCCTGACCGCGCTGCGCACAACCCCATGCGACCGTCGGAACATCTCCTATATCTATCTGGTGGCCGATCGGGACAGGGCGCTCGTGGGCCTGGTTGACCTGCGCGACCTGGTGACCGCCCAGCCCGAAACCAGCCTCGGCGAACTGATGATCGCGCCGGTCGTCACCGCGGACCGCGATGCCCTGCGCGAGGACCTGGCGGAGTCGTTTATCAAATACCGGTTTCGCATGCTTCCGGTGGTGGATACGCACGACCATCTCCTGGGGATTGTGCGCTACAAGGACCTCATGAAGGACGCAAAAATCGAACTCCCAACATAACCACGAATGTTTTTTAACCGCGGATGAACACGGATAAACGCGGATAAGAAAGAACCTCAACGACCCACAGTTTTAACCACTTATGATCACTTATGTACACTTAAGGAACCCGGCATTTTTCGTCTACGATGGTTCGTATCCGCGTTCATCTGCGTTCATCCGCGGTTAGAACTTAACTTATCTGAGACTAAAACCCATCCGAGGTTTCATTTAATATGCCACGCATCAAAATGACACGCACCGTCCGGGTCGCCCTGTGGGCCCTGCGCATTTACCTGTTGGTCCTGCTCGCGCTGATCGGGCTGAAGTTTGTTCGCACCTTCGCCAGTCCGGGCAACGCGAATCCGCCCGCGGCTTCGACCCCGGCACCCAAATCCGCGCCGTAGCCGCCACACTTTTGCACCGTGAATAAATTTCAATCTGTGCATCGCTTATTTTTGACTTTGCTTTTTCTCGCGACCCTTGGTCTCGCACCGGCGCACGCGACCATCGTGGGGCTCAACCAGATCGTCACGCCGGATATCCAGCCCACGGGTGTGCTCGGGCTCAGCGCCCAGTTGGAGCATCCTGCCATCGGCAACAGCCAGGAAATCCAGTTCGAGCTTGGCCTCACCCCGCGGTTTGAAGTGGCGTGGTTCCAGGGCCTGAAACCCAACGAAGGGTTCTTCAGCACGGAACTCAACCTGGTGCAAAAAGGGCCGCACCTGCTGACCGCCGGCCTCATCAACTGGTCCACGCGGGGAGGCGACGCCCAGCCCGTGCTGGAATACGGTTATTACACCGACAAGGACCGCTTTGTGGCCGGCGCCATCTATGCCAATCGCGAAACGGAGCTGTTGCTCGGTTATAAACGCCTGCTCTCGGAAAAGATCGCATTAGCCGCCGATTTCCAATCGGGTTCGGCCAACTCTCTGACGTTTGGCGCAGTTTATAATTTCACCCCCGACCTTTCGATCAACCCGGCCATTTACTGGACGAATTCGCATCCGCATCATTTTTTTGGCTACGTCGTGCTATCGTGGAACATCACCGTCTGGAAGTAAGCGCACCCAGCGATGAACGTGGGCGATGCTACACGAAATGGCTCAGACCGCGGACAACGAGGAAACTTCCCAGCGCCAGCAGCACCGCGAGCGAAAGATAGGGCGCCAGGCGCGCAAATTTTCCAAATCCTGAGAACCGGCGGCTGGCCTGATTCACGCTCCACGCCGCCACGACGCCGACGGTCACCAAAGTCAGTGCCAGGCCGAGGCTGAAGGCGATCACCAGGGAAAAGCCGAGGGCGAATTTTTTGAGCTGCAGGCAAAGCACCAGGACGGAAAACGCCGCCGGGCACGGCATCAGTCCGCCGGTGAGCCCGAAAAGCACGATCTGTGGCGTGGTGACGGTGCGGTTCGCAAACCGGCGGGCGATGTCCGCCGCATGTTCGCGACTGTGGGCGTCGTCGTCCTCGGCATGCGCGTGGCCGTGGCCCTCGTTAAATTCAACCTTCACCGTGTTCATTTGTACAGCGCCCACCAAATGGATCTCCGCGCGAAACTCATGCGGTTCCGGGATGGGCTCGACCGATTCCCAAACGTCGCCATTGCGACCCAGGCGGAACAGCTGCCGTTGCCCGTCGGGGCGGATGGTTTCCACGCTCGCCGCGGACAGGACTTCAGTTTCGGCCAGCTCCAGCCTGAACTGCGGAGGCACGCCGTCCTCAATCACCCGCAGGCAGCCGGTGCCCAGTTCACACTGGACTTCCTTGGCCTCGTCGTGGTGGTGATGGGTGTGCCCGCATTGGTCGCGTTTCATCCGCCAAAAAGTCCAGCCAGCCATCGCCATCACGAGAACTCCCCCGACCATCTGGAAATAAGGCTCGGTCGTCTCGGCATTCCATTGCTGGCCGAAACCCAAGGCCATCGCCGCAATCGCCCAGATGACCAGCGAGTGGGAAATGGCGGCGGACAGCCCGAGCAACGCCGCTTGCAGGACCGTGCCGCGAACCGCCACGATGAAGGCGGCCATCATCGTCTTGGAGTGGCCCGGCTCCAGGCCGTGCAAGGCGCCGATCAGGACGGCGGTGGGAAAGAACACCCACGCCGAGCCGTGTTGCAACAATTCCGGGAAAGAAGTCATGCATAGACCATACCCCTACCCCCTATGTGATGTAAAATCCAAAATTTGATGGCGTTCGCGGCCTCGCCGGCTTATTTTGCCCTATCGTGTCCCACCATCCTGAAAATCCGGAGGCTGACCGCCGGGCCCTGAAACTGCGGCTCCACCGCGTCATCGGCCAGCTCAAGGCCGTCGATGGGCAGCTCGACCGCGACTACGACTGCTCGGAAATACTGCATCAGCTCATCGCGGCCCGCCGGGCGTTGAAATCGCTGTCGGAAAAAATCATCAACGACCATCTTCAACACTGCGTCATGGAACTGGGGCACGAGGACGACGCCCGGCGGAACTTGCGCGAGATGGCCACCGTGCTGAAACGTTACATCGAGTAATGTGACAAAAAAGCGCCTTTGTGGTTCGGCGTTTCCGGCCAAGCAGAGCCGCCCGCCCTTTTTCCTGTTGTTATTTGCGGATTTAAAGTTCACGGATGTGCCTCCTTCGCCAAGGCTACGAAGCCCAAGTTGGAACTACCGGCCAAAGCGTTGGTCTGCCATGACATGATGAAAGCGATCCATTGCCTCATTCCCTCCCCTCAAGTGTTGCTCGCCAGCACCACGCTGGTCGCGCTGGGCTTGTTTTCCGGCTGCACCACCGTGCAGCTGAACGACGACGGCTCGGTCATCGGCGAATACAAACTGGGCTATCTCTATGCAAAGCCCGGCCAATCGCTCGAAAGAGTGCACACCGCAGTGAAAAAAGCCTTCAAGGACCTGGGCTATCTGCAGGTCGGCGACAAGGAAACGCCGGGCGAAATCGAGCTAAGCGCCCGCGATTCCCACGACACGCTGACCAGTGTGGAACTGAAAGATTTCACCACCTACACGAGTGTGAAGATCCGCTGCGGCCTGTCCGGAGGCCTGGCGCAGGAACAACAGGTTTACCATGCCATCGCCGGGCATTTCTGATCAGAGCTGGACTTTAACGCAAGGACGCGAAGGCGCCAAGCGTGGGTGAAACTCATGCTTGGTATATTTTTCATCGCGGAAACGCGGAAGGACGGAAGCGTGATATTCCGGTCTAGAACGGTTTAAAAATTAGTGTAGCCACGAAGGATCACATCCGCCTTCGCCAAGGCTTTGGCGGACAAGTGTCGGGGATAAACCCCGACCTACAATTGAGCGTGTCGGGACGACGCGCTCCACCTTAAGACAAATTTCGCCCCTATACTCTTAGCGTTCTTTCGTGGCAAAAAATCCGGTTGACCGCTTACCAAGCGTCCGAGCGGAGGGAACGACATCCTCGCCATGGTCCAGGCGATATGGTTACAATTTTATTTTAATTGCCCTATTCGTGGCGCAACGCCGCGATCGGGTCGAGCGAGGCCGCTTTCCAGGCCGGGTACAGCCCGAAGCCGACGCCTATGGCGGTGCAGACGAGCACACCCGCAGAGGCCCACCCGAGGGGGAAAATCGCATCCGCTTTCAATCGCGCGGCCACCAAGTCCCCCACCACCACGCCCAGGAGGATGCCGGCACCGCCACCCACGAGCGAAAGCACGACCGATTCCAGCAAAAACTGCGTGAGAATACTGCCTTTCTTCGCGCCGATGCTCTTGCGGATGCCAATCTCCTTGGTCCGCTCCGTCACGCTGACCAGCATGATGTTCATGATCCCCACGCCGGCCACCAGCAGGGCGATGCCACTGATGACGAAGGCGCCTGCGCCCACGATGTCCGCCACCTTGGCAAAGGCCGAGATGAGCGAATCGTTTGAGTAGATATCGAAATCATTCCCCTGCTCGGGCCGCAAGCCGCGCACGATGCGCAGGGCCTCGATCGCCTTGTCGAGCGTGGCGTTGTAGAGCTCATGCGACGGCGCCTCCGTGGCGATGTTGATCGTGCGGTGCTCCCAGCCGTTGTCCTGCAGGTAGCGCGTGATGGGCACAATGACGATACTGTCCTGCGTGTCACCGAAGGAGGTGCCCTTTTCCGCCATGACACCGATGATGGTATAGTTGTGCGAATTAACCCGGAAGGTCTTGCCGAGCGGGTTCTCCTGCGGGAAAAGTTTTTTCTCGATGTCCTTGCCGACCACGGCCACGGGACGCGCCAAAGCGACATCCTCGGCCGAAAGATTCCGTCCATAGTCGATGTCGTATTGCTGGGCCACGAGAAAATTTTCATCCGTGCCGCCATATTTGTTGTTGGGATTGGTCTGACGGCCGCCATAGGCGACCCGTGCGCCGTTATCGAAACACTTGAGACAAACGGAAGAGGCCGTTTCCGCCATCAGGGCGGCGTAGCGCTGCGCCTGCGTGAGCGTGATATCGCGGCGATTGGAGTATCGGAATTGAATGTGGCCACCCAGGCCGAGGCTCACCGGGTATTTTCCGAATTGGAAATTGTTCGCGCCGAGCACACTCAGCCCCGACTCGATGGAGCCGCGCAGCGCCGACACCGCCGTCATGACACCGATGACGGAAAATACGCCAATGGTGATGCCGAGCATGGTGAGGATCGAGCGGAGCCGGTTGACCCCGAGCGCGGCAAAGGCCAGGCGAAGAATTTCGGCGAGCGACATGAGATTTTATACCGTGTTACCCAATAGCACACCAATTGGCACTAATACTTCAAAGCAGACAGAAGACCTACTTAACCACTGATGTACACCTATTGGCACTGATATATATGAAGTTAGGGTCGAACTCATTTTTTATCTGTTTTTTCCGGACCAGTGATCATCCGTGTGCATCAGTGGTGGTTAAAATGCTCTAATTTTGAGGTCGGTTCTATTCATAGCGCAGCGCCACCACCGGATCGAGGCGCGACGCACCCAGCGCAGGAGCGAAGCCGGAAACGATGCCCGTCAGCACCGACACCATGATTCCCACCAGCACCAGCCCGGGCGAGAACTCGACGGGCAGCTGCGGCTTCCATTGCGCGATGCCCACAAATAACCCGTAAGCCACCGAGAGGCCGGCCACGCCGCCGACCAGGCAGATCGACACGGCCTCGATCAGGAACTGCAGCAGAATCGTCCGCCGCCGCGCACCCAGCGCCTTGCGCGTGCCGATTTCGCGCGTGCGCTCCTTCACGCTGACAAACGTGATGTTCATGATGCCAATGGCGCCGACGAAGAGCGAAAGGCCGGTGATGAACAGCCCCGCCATCGCAATGCCATTGCGCACCGGATCGATCTGCGCCTTGAAGGCCTGCTGCTCGTTGATCGAAAAATTGTCCCGCTCGCCCGGCCGCAGGCCGCGCACCCGCCGCATGGCGCCAGTCAGCTCGGCCTCGGCCGCGGCCAGCCGCGTTTTGTCCATCACCTTCACCCGGATTTCGGAGTTTTGATTGGCCGAAAAGTATTTTTCGTAGGCCGTGAGCGGGACGATGGCTTGTGAATCGAAACTGAAAATGCCCAGGAAGCTGCCCTGCCTGGCCAGTACGCCGATGACCTTGAAGGGCTGGTCGTGAATGATCACAGCCTGGCCGAGGGCGGAGCGGTTGGGAAAAAGCGCGTCGGCCACGTCGTAGCCAAGCACGCAGACCTGGCGCGCATTGCCGGCCTCCATTTCACCGAAAAACCGCCCTTCCGAAAAATCGGGCACCAGGATGCGCGAATAGTCGTAATTTGTACCCATCGTCCAGACGTTGTTGACTTGGTTGTCGCCGGCCTTGATGGCCCGCATCGAGGCGGCGGCGGGCACGGCCACGGCCAGCAGCGAGTTTGGCGTGGCTGCGATGATGCGGTTGAGCCGCACGGCATAGTCGGGGCGGATGTCCGGGCGGTTGCGGTAAATCCACCAGTCCCCATGTTCGACCCACGGCCATTTCCCCACATAGACAATGTCATCGCCCAGCATCGAGAGGCTGCGGTTGAAACCGGTGTCGATCCCGCGGATGGCCGTGCCCATCAGCGTGACCGCGACAATGCCGATGATGACGCCGAGCGCGGTCAGGACCGAGCGCAGCTTGTTGGCGCGCAATTGCGCAAACGCGATGCGGAAGGACTCGTTGAACTCGGAAAAAAGACGCTGCATGGCGAGGAAAAATCACTCCACCGGCTCGTCGGTGGCGACGAGCCCGTCGTGCAGGCGGACAATGCGGCGGGCGTGGCGGGCAATGTCCTCCTCATGCGTGACGACGATGAGCGTGTGGCCGAGGGCGTAAAGCTGCTCGAAAAGCGCCATGATTTCCCCGCCGGTCTTGGAGTCGAGATTGCCGGTGGGCTCGTCGGCGAGGATGATGGAGGGATGGTTGACGAGGGCGCGCGCGATGGCCACGCGCTGGCACTGGCCGCCGGAGAGTTCGCTGGGCTTGTGGTGGAGCCGGTGGCCCAGGCCGACACCTTCGAGGGCACGCACGGCCCGCTCCCGGCGCTCCGGCCGCGGCAGGCCGGCGTAAATGAGCGGCAGCTCGACGTTGTGCAACGCATCCGAACGCGGCAGGAGGTTGAAGGTCTGAAAGACGAACCCGATCTCGCGGTTGCGGATCCCGGCCAGCTCGTCATCCCCCATGGCCGCGACATCCTTCCCGTTGAATTCATAGCGGCCGGCCGTCGGCGTGTCGAGGCAGCCGAGCAGGTTCATCAGCGTGCTCTTGCCGCTGCCCGACGGGCCCATGATGGCGAGGTATTCGTTCCGGCGAATCTGCAGCGTGACACCGCGCAGCGCATGGATCATCTCCGCGCCCATTTTGTAGAGCTTGGTCACGCCGGCGATCTCGATCACCAGCGACCCGGGTGGACGCGTGAGGCGCGGGCCTTGGGCGGCGGCGGTAGCGGCAGAGGCAAGCATGGGGAAATTGGCCGAAGGGATGACACACCGCCGGCGGTTATGACTGCTTGTCCTTCACCGGCTTTTCGAGGCGCACTTTCATGGCATCCTTGAGCGTCCGGCTGATGGCGGTGTAGCTGCCGGAGACAATTTCATCGCCGGGCTTCACTCCGCTTTTAACTTCCGTGTAAGTGTCGTCGGAAATGCCGATCTCAACTTTCTGCATGCGAACGCGGCCGCCTTCCTTGATAAATACAACATAGGGCAGGTGTTGGCGGCTGGCGTGGGCCTGCTCGAGGAGGTTGGTGACGCTGGCCTGGTTGTCTCCGTTGTCTGGCGGGAGCTGGCCGGCCGGCTTGCCGCTGGCAAGATCGCGCACGGTCACGCTTTGGATGGGCACGACGGTGGCGTTTGCCACCGTCTGCGTTTCGATATCGGCCGTCGCGCTCATGCCAGGACGCAATTCGACGTCATGGTCCGTGACGCGGATCTTGACCTGGAAGTTGGTGACTTCCGACTGGGTGCCGGCGCCGGTGGTGGTGCCGGTGGAGGCGATCTCCTTGACCGTGCCGTTGATTTTCCGTCCGGGATAAGCGTCGATGGAAATGAAGCCATGGTCGCCGACCTTGACATTGACAATGTCGTTCTCGTCCACGTCGACGCGCGCCTCCATGCTGCTGAGGTCGGCCACGCGCATGATTTCCGTGCCGCTGAACTGGCCGGTGGCGACGACCCGCTCGCCCACTTCGCAGGAGCGGGAACTGACCGAGCCATCCATCGGTGAATAAATGATGGTCTTGGAAAGCTGGTCGCGGGCCTGGTTGAGCAAACTTTCGACTTCCTGCACGTTGGCCAGGGCGGAGGCGTAGGCCGCCTGGGCACCGTCGTGGTTGGTCTTGGAGGTCATATAGTCGGAGTCGGATGCGAGTTTCCGGCGATAGAGATCCTGGTACTGCGCCCAATCCTGGTCGGCCTTCTCGAGCTTGGCCTGGCTGAGCACGGCGGCGCTGCGGGCCGCGTTAAGCGCCGCTTCTTGCTGCTCGACCTGGGCCTGATAGTAGTCGGGTTTGATCTTTACGAGCAGGTCGCCCTTTTTCACGGCATCGCCATCGCGAAAAGGCAGCGCCACAATCTCGCCAAAAACCGAGTCCGGGGATATTTTCACCTCGATCTCCGGATAGATCTTTCCCGTGGCTGTCACGAGCTGTGTGATGGTCTTGACGATGGCCTTCTCCGTGGTCACCGGTGTGCTTTCACCAGCCCCGCGCCGGAGAATAACCGCCGATGCCATCAGCACCACGACCAAGGCGCTGCCGGCCAGCCACCACGCTGCCAGCGTTTTTTTGCGCGGAGCGTCCGCGGCGGAACCGGATGCGGTCGGGTTCGGTGTCATCTGGGGTGAAGAAAGTAGGGCCATGGCTATTCCGATGCGATCATTGTCAGCATGCCAGCAAACATTTTGCAATTGGAAGTAATTTCAAATCTGCGATGGGCGCCGCCACGTCACTCCAGCTGGGCTTCGTCAGGCAGCACGCAGCGATAGCCGGCGCGGTCGATTTCACGCAGGACGATTTCCAGCGCCGCCAGGCTGGTGTTTTCGCCCCGGCGGTTGCGGCATTCCGGATGCAGCATGAAAATCGCTCCCGGTCGCAGGTGGCGCAGCAAACGCCCGGCGACCCGCGAGGGACGATGGTCTCCGTAATCGAGGCCGCGGGCCGTCCAGCCGACCGGTTGCAGCCCGCGCCGGTATAAAACCTGGTAAAGCAACGGCGGGTGCCAGCCGACCGGCCCGCGAAAAAGCCGCGGTGGCGCGCCCGCGGCCGCAGACAGGACTTCGGCGCAGCGATCGATCTCCCGCGCAAAGCGGGAAGGCGGATACGCCCAAAAAAGCACCGCCTGGTGCGTGTACGTATGGTTGGCGATGGTGTGGCCGGCGGCCAGGATGTCGCGCACGAGCCCGGGATTTCTTTCCGCGGCGCGCCCGATGAGGAAAAAGGTTGCGCGCGCCCGGTGCTGCGCGAGCAGTGCCAGCACCCGCGGCGTCTCCTGCGGATCGGGGCCGTCATCGAACGTCAGCCACACCGCGCGCTCGCGGGTGGCGAAACCCGTGGCGACCGGCACGCAAAGGCGCGAATTGGGGCAGAGCGAGGCGAAGAAAAAAAAGAGATGCGTCCCAACCACGATGACCAGCGCCAGCGGCAACGACCCGCGCGCAATCGCGATGCCGGGGATGAACACGGCAAGCGAACTCCAGAGAATCGCCCGGCGTGCAAAATCCTGCCGGCGCGAGGCCCGGCACGTGAGCGGTGGGGAGCTTTCAGCCATCAGCGGCATGGCGGTTCAGTTTGCACATATTTCCAACAATGCAAAGCCGCACCGTGGGTAGAGCGCGTTGTCCCCAACGCGCTGGATCGTCTCAAGTGATGGACAAGCGCATTGGGGACAATGCGCTCCACCTATTTTGCAGCGTCACACCGGCACCGGGGGAAGATTCCAGATGTCGCGCGCATATTCGCGGATGGTGCGGTCGCTGGAAAATTTGCCGACGCGGGCGGTGTTGAGGATGGCCATGCGCGCCCACGCGGCCTGGTTGCCATAGGCCGCATCGACGCGGGCCTGGCAGTCGCAGTAGGCGCGGAAGTCGGCGAGCACCATGAAGGGATCGCCACCGCGCAGCAGGCTGTCGTGCAAGAGGGCAAAGGCCCGGTCTTCCTGCGGCGCAAAGAAATTGGAGCCAATCCAGTCAACCACGGCGCGCAATTCCTCGTCGCGGTTGTAAACATCATAGGGATTGTAGCCGCGGGCCCGCAGGGCTTCGACTTCCTCCACCTTAAGGCCGAAGATAAAAATGTTCTCGTCGCCGACTTCATCGCGGATTTCGACGTTGGCGCCGTCGAGGGTGCCGATGGTGAGGGCGCCGTTGAGGGCGAGCTTCATGTTGCCGGTGCCGGAGGCTTCCTTGCCGGCGGTGGAGATTTGTTCGGAGAGGTCGGCGGCCGGGATGATTTTTTCGGCGAGGGAAACGCGGTAGTTGGGCAGGAAGGCGACTTTCAATTTTCCCCCGATGCGTTCGTCGGAGTTTATAATCATGCCGACCAGGTTGATGGCGCGGATGATGTTTTTGGCGAGGTCGTAGCCGGGTGCGGCCTTGGCGGCAAAAATGAAAACGCGGGGGGTGATGGCGAGGGCCGGGTTTTGCAGGAGGCGGCGGTAGAGCGCAAGGATATGGAGCAGGTTGAGATGCTGGCGCTTGTATTCGTGCAGGCGTTTGATTTGCACGTCGAAGAGCGCATCCGGCGAGATCGTGAGGTTGCACTCCTGCTGGATGACCGCGGCGAGATCGACCTTGTTGGCGCGCTTGGCCGCCATGAATTCCTGCTGGAAGCCGGCGTCATCGGCAAACTTTTCGAGCTGGCGAAGCCGGTCCAGGTCGCGCGGCCAGCCCCCGCCGATTTTTTGGGTGATGAGGCCGGCGAGCCGCGGATTGCTCTTCAGGAGCCAGCGGCGCGGGGTGATGCCGTTGGTTTTGTTCTGGAATTTCCCCGGATAGAGTTCGTTGAACTCGGGGAAGAGGCGGGTCTTGAGCAGTTCGGTGTGGAGCGCAGCGACACCGTTGACGGCATGCGAGCCGACGACGGCCAGCTGGGCCATGCGCACCTTCTTGGCCCCGTCTTCCTCGATGAGCGAGCAGGCGCGTTTTTTTCCGCCAGCGTCGCCCGGCCACTTGAGCTCGATCTGCCTGAGCAGCCGGGAGTTGATCTCGTAGATGATCTGGAGATGGCGCGGGAGCACGCGTTCGAAAAGCGCCACGCTCCACTTCTCGAGCGCCTCGGGCAGGAGGGTGTGGTTGGTGTAGGCAAAAATTTTCGTGACGATGATCCACGCGGCATTCCACTCCATGTTTTCCTCGTCCATCAGGATGCGCATGAGCTCGACGATCGCGATCGTGGGATGCGTGTCATTGAGCTGCACCGCGACCTTGTCCTCGAGATTGGCCCAGGAGTTGGCCGGGTTGCGCAGATGGCGGCGGATGATGTCGCGCAGGGAGCACGCCACAAAAAAGTACTGCTGGACGAGGCGCAGCTCCTTGCCGCTTTCGGTGCTGTCGTTCGGATAGAGAACCTTCGAAATGGTTTCCCCGACGGCCTTTTCATGCACCGCTTCGACATAGCCCCCGCGGTTGAAGATGGTGAGGTCAAATTCCTCGGTGGACTTCGAGGCCCAGAGGCGCAGCAGGTTGACCGTTTTGGTGCCGAAGCCCGCAATGGGAATGTCATGGGGCACGCCGAGGATTTTTTTGGTGTCGACCCAGCGCGGGCGATAAGTGCCGCGGTCGTCGAAGATGTTTTCGACCCGGCCATAAAGGTTGACCTCCTGGGCATATTCCGGGCGGACAACTTCCCATGGGTCGCCGAAGATGATCCAGTTGTCGGGATGCTCGACCTGGTAACCGTTGGCAAATTCCTGCTTGAAAAGCCCAAACTCGTAGTGGATGCCGTAGCCGAGCGCGGGAAAATCGAGCGTCGCGAGTGAATCGAGGAAGCAAGCGGCGAGGCGGCCGAGGCCGCCGTTGCCCAGGCCCATGTCCACCTCCGCATCGCGAATACCGTCAAAATCCTGCCCGAGGCTGGTCAGGGCGTCGCGCGCGGACTCGAACAGCCCGGTGGCGAAGAGATTGTTGCCGAAAAGCCGGCCCATGAGGTATTCGAGGGAAAAGTAGTAAATCCGGCGGACGTTCTGCCCATTGTGCACGCCCTGGGTCTCAATCATGCGCTCGTGGATGTGGTCGCGCACCGCCAGCGCCGTGGCCACCCACCAGTCGCGGGGTGTGGCGGTGTTGGTGTCGCGCGCGAGCGTGGAAATAAGATGGCGCAGGATGAGTGAGCGCAGGATTTCGGTGGGCGAATCGGTGTGCGGGCGTCCCGTCAACACCACCGGCGCTGGGTCAGCCCCCGTTTTTGTCGCGGAACTGGATTTCTTCGGTTTTTCAGGGGAGGCGGATGGCATGTGGTAAAAAGGATTGAATAAAAATTTTGCCGATGAGCGAGCCGCGGCCGCAGTTATTTTTGGAACCGGCGGGCCAGCTCGCCGTGGTTGAGTTCGACATAAGTGGGCCGGCCGGCCGGGCTGGTGAGCGGCGCGCGGGTGGCGAAGAGTTGCGCGACGAGGGCGAGCGACTCGGTTTCGTTCGCGACCGCCGGCAGCCGGATGGCGCGCGCGACGGCGAGGCGGGCAAATTCGTCGCGGGCGAGATCGGGATTTTTCTCCGGCAGGCGGCCGTCGCGCAGCGCGCCGAGCAGGTCGCGCAAAAACGGTTCCGCATCGGCCGGCTCGAGCCAGTCAGGCACGGCCTCGATGCGGAAAAAATTGCGGCCGAACGCGGCGATCTCGAAACCGTGGCGGTTAAGGAATTCCAGACGGTCGAGGAGCAGCGCCGTGGCAATGGGGTCGAGTTCGACCGGCACGGGCAGGAGCAGCCGCTGGCTCGCGATCGAGCCGTGGCGAAACTGCGCCTGCAGGCGCTCGAACCACACGCGTTCATGCGCCGCGCGGCGGTCGAGCAAAACGAGGCCGGCCGCCGTTTCAAAAAGAGCGTAGGCGCCATGGGCCAGACCGAGGAAGCGCCACGGGACATTCTCGATTTTTGGCTGGGGGCTTTCCACCGGCGGCGCCGGCAAAACCCGGGCCGCGGCCGGCGGGAAAGAGGGCGCGAGGAGAATTTCACGGCGCGGCAGGGCCGAAATAGCCGCCATCGACGGGGCCCCTGCCCGGTTCGCGAGGCCGGTTGCCGCCGGAATGATCTCCGGCGCAGGGCCCCGGTGGTCGGCCACGGGCGCGCTGGCCACGCCCAAATCGCGCAAGTGTTGCAGCACGGCGCGGATGACAAAACCGCGCACGGCCGTATCGCTCCGGAAACGCACCTCGCGCTTCGCCGGGTGGACGTTGACATCGACCGCCGCGGGGTCGCATTCGAAGAAAACAAACGCGAGGGGATAGCGGCCCTTGGGCAGAGACTCGTGATAGCTCTCGATCAGCGCATAGTTGAGCGTGCGGCTGTCCACCGGGCGCGCGTTGACGAACGTGATCATCTCATGGCGTGTAGCACGACCAATGCCGGGCCGGCCAATCAATCCATGTAATCGCATGCCCTCTTCGTTGGCGGCCAGCGGCAGCAGCCCTTCCGCGATTTGCCGGCCAAAAATTTCCGCCACGCGCTCGGCCAGCGTCGCACACTCGGGGGAACGGAAAATCACGCGGCCGTCCTCGGTCAGCGTGAACGACACGCGCGGGCTGGCCAGCGCGTAGAGCCGCACGCATTGGATGATGTGGGCGGACTCGGTGGCGTCGGTCTTGAGGAATTTCCGGCGGGCGGGCACGGAGTTGAAGAGTTGCGCGACCTCGATGCGCGTGCCGGCCGGCCGGCCGCATTCGCGCACGTGGACGAACTTGCCGCCGTTAACGAGGATTTCGGTGCCGGCATGGTCGGCCGCCGGGCGGGTCTGCAGCGTAAAGCGCGAAACACTGGCGATGGACGGCAGCGCTTCGCCGCGAAAGCCGTACGTGCCGAGGCGGTCGAGATCGGCCGCCTCGGCGATTTTGCTGGTCGCATGGCGTTCGAGGGAAAGCAGGGCGTCGTCGCGGATCATGCCATGGCCGTTGTCCTCGACGGAAATCAGCGCGCGGCCGCCGGCGCGAAACTCGACCTCGATGCGCGTGGCGCCGGCATCGAGCGCATTTTCGACGAGCTCCTTCACCACCGCGGCCGGGCGCTCGATGACCTCGCCAGCGGCGATCTGGTTGGCCACGCGGTCGGGAAGAATGCGGATAGGCATCGGAAAAACCGCTGAGGGAGAAGAGTTTTTTTAACCGCGGATGAACGCGGATGGACGCAGATTATTTTTTGTCACGGAAGTATCTGGCATTTTACTTCGTCACTTTCGATTTAAACAACCTGTATCCGCGTTCATCCGCGTCCATCTGCGGTTAAAGAAAAATCTGCGGTTCACTTCAGGATTTTCTGCCATCGTGCGCATTGTTTCTTGAGCTGCGCGGGGCCGGGCATGCCGGTGCCGGCGCGGCGGGCCATGGCCCGGCCGAGGTCAAAGACTTCGACCCAGTCCCGGCCAAAAGCCGGATGCACCGCGCGCACTTCGTCAAGCGTCAGCCGGTCGATCCGCACCGCACTGTGCTCGGCCACGCGCACGATCGCGCCGACGGCGTGGTGCGCTTCGCGGAACGGCACGCCTTTGCGCACCAGGTAATCGGCCAGGTCGGTGGCCAGCAGCGCGGGGTCGGCCACGGCGGCGGCACAGCGGTCGCGATGCACGGTGAGGCCGGCCACGGTGCCGGCGAGCACGTCGGCGCAGAGGGCGGCCTGGTCGAAACTGTCGAAGATGGGCGGCTTGTCCTCCTGCAGGTCGCGGTTATAGGTAAGCGGCAGGCCTTTCACGAGGACGAGCAACGTGTGAAGGTTGCCCTGCAAGCGCGCGGATTTGCCGCGGACCAGTTCGAGCGAATCGGGATTCTTTTTCTGCGGCATGAGCGAGGAGCCGGTGCAAAAGGTGTCGGGAAGTTCGATGAACTTGAACTCTGTGCTGCTCCAGAGGATGAAGTCCTCGGCCAGGCGCGAGAAATGCACCCCGGCGAGTGCGCAGGCGGCGGCGAACTCGACAAAAACGTCGCGATCGCTGACCGCGTCCATGGAATTCTGCGTGACCTGCGGCCGGCCGCGCGCATCGACAAAGCCGAGCTCCTTCGCGACGAACTCGCGGTCGATAGGCAGCGTGGTGCCGGCGATGGCGCCGGAGCCGAGCGGGCAGAAATTGGCGTGCACCGCCACGCCAGCCAGGCGATCGCGATCGCGCTGGAACATTTCCAGGTAGGCAAAGAGATGGTGCGCGAAATAAACCGGCTGTGCACGCTGGAGGTGCGTGTAGCCGGGAATGAGCACATCGCGCTCGCGCTCGGCGACGGCGAGGAGCGCGCCTTGGACGGAACGGAGTTTTTCGCCCAGCACGGCACAGGCGTGCTTGAAGAAGAGGCGCATGTCGGTCGCGACCTGGTCGTTGCGGCTGCGTGCGGTATGAAGCTTGGCGGCGGCGGGCACGCTTTTCGCGAGGGCCTGCTCGATGTTCATGTGCACGTCCTCAAGCTTGATATCCCAGGCAAACCGGCCGGCTTCGATTTCGCGCAGGATTTTGTCGAGGCCGGCATGGATGGCATCGCGCTCGGCGGCCGTGAGGAGACCGACGTGCGCGAGCATGGC
This sequence comes from Opitutaceae bacterium, assembly GCA_035568935.1. Classification (GTDB taxonomy): domain Bacteria; phylum Verrucomicrobiota; class Verrucomicrobiia; order Opitutales; family Opitutaceae; genus DASRHD01. Next base: position 24,945 of record DATMNP010000033.1, read on the forward strand.
GGCGTGGGCCTTGCTGCCGGCGACGTCGAAGGGCGCGAGGCGGTAGTCAAAGGACACGGACTCGCTGAAACGCAGCATGAGTTCGGCGGGGCCCGCGGTAAAGCGGCCGCCCCAGGTGGCTTGAACTTTCTTGGCCATGGGTTAGGGAGTGATTACAAATTCGACGCGAACGGCGATGCTTTCCAATTTGTAATCACTCCCCCAGCATCGACACGGCAGCGCGCGGGGCAACGCGAAAGATGGTGCGACCACAAAGGCGGATTTAACCACTGATGAACACTTATAGGCGCTTATTAATCTCGAACACGGATTCGATCCGTTTTTAACCGCAGATGGACGCGGATAGGTTGCTGGAAAACTGTACCGCTACCGGCGTCCTACATGCGTTTTCCGCAGCCAATTCATATCCGGGTCAGTCCGCGGCATCCGATTAGCGTTCATTAGCGTCCATCTGCGGTTAAGAAATCCGGGCCCTCGGTGGTTCTGAATGTATGGATCCAAATCCGCGATCATCCGTGCAATCCGCGGGGTTCAACTGCCGTTTTCAGGTTCATCGCGTCTTGCCTGCGGCGGCGGCGGGCACACAGTTGGCATCCTATGTTGCCACGTTCCCTGAGGGCGGTGCTTTTCCCGGCCGTTTTGGCCGCGGCGCTGCACGGCCAAACGCCGCCAAATGCGCTTTACAATAAAGCCGAGGTTGAGCCGGTCAAAACGTCGATTTACATCGGTTACGTGAAGCTGACCGCGCCCGTGTTCACGCGCACACCCGCCGGTTATGTGTCGGCCTACGATGCTTCCGTGTTCCCGTTTTTTTTCATGGGCGAGCACGGGCAAATGACCATCGAGGCAAGCGACGATGACCTGCGGCGGCTGGCGCTCGGCGAGACCGTGCAGTTCAAAGGCCAGGCGGAAAGCTCCGATGGTGCGACCAGACATGTCGAGGGCCGCGCCGTGCCGCAGGATGCAACTCGGGGGAAACTGAAGGTGCGCGTGTTTGTGTCCAAAAGGATCCAGCTGATCTTTAACACGACGTATCACTTTGTCGGCGGGCCGTAGCCCACCCCGGCCCGGCCGATGCAGGGCGTCAGTTGCCGGCGGTGAAGAAGCGGTTGACCGCGGTCAGGACTTCCGAGACGGCAAAAGGTTTCTGCAGGTAACCGCGCGCACCGGACTTGATGATTTCCGCCTGGAGGTTTTCCTCGAGGTGGCCGCTCATGAAAATGGCGTCAACCGACGGCACGAGATCGCGCATTTTCATAAACGCCTCCCAGCCGCTCATGCGCGGCAGGCCAAGGTCGCAAAGGACGAGCCCGATTTCCGCATGACGCTGGCGGAACACTTCGACCGCCTCGATGCCATCGCGCGCCTTGAGCACGCGGCAGCCATTGCGCTCGAGGACATGGCTGAGGGCGTGCAGGAGCGTCTCCTCGTCATCCACCAGCAGGATGACGCGTTCTGCGCGCGGGGCCGCGGGCGCCGTCGTCGTCGCCGGCACGGCTGGTTCGGGCGCGAGCTCGGGTGAAACAGGGAAATAAAGCGAAAAGACGAGCTCGCCGGGGAATGCGGTGACATCGAGCCATCCGCGGTGGACACTCATGATGCTGTGCACGGCGAGGATGGAGAGGTCGCGCACGCGCTCCGTCAGGCCCAGCGCCGCGGAATTGAAGGTTTCAAGCACATCCTCGCTGGTCTTTTCCGGCGGAGTCAGGCGGATGCACAGGAAATTATATTTGGGTTCGCGGGCGTCGGGAAATTTTTTGCCCAGCTCTGCGCCAGCCACCGCCGAAACAGAAAACTCAAGTCGTCCGCCGGGGCCGGCGAGATCGCGCGCTTTCTGGCACAGGTTCAGCAAAAGGTGGTTGATTTGATAAACATCAATCGCAACCGGAGGGAGCTCGGGCTCGGTGGAGCGAACCAGGGTGAGCTGCTTGCCATAGCTGTCGCCAATCATCTGGCAGAAATTTTCCACCAGCTGGCCCAGGTGGGCGCGCTGGAACATGGGCTCGATCTTGCGCGATAGGTAGAGCGTCTGCTTGATCAGGTTGGCCGCGCGGGCGACGGCTTTCTCGATGCCATCGATGGCCGTGGCCGCGCGGGCGGAATCGACCCCCGGATCCTGCAAAAATGTGGTGTAGCCAAGGATGATGGAAAGAAGGTTGTTGAAATCGTTGCCCACCTCGGAGGCCATCGCGGCAAAACTCTCGGCGCGCTGGAGCTGGCGGAGCTGGGGTTCAGTCTGCGCTTCACGCGCGAGGTCGATCAGCGAGAACAAGCGGTAAACGCGGCCCGCCAGCGGCAGCCGGGCATCGGTGGTATGGGCAAAAAGCGCCCGGCCGCTTCGGTGAATGATTGCGCCAAAAGTCTTGAGCGCGGAATTGTCGCCGGCCAGGAACGCCGCGTGGGCCGCCAGGGCTTGCACCGAGGCCTCGGGCGGAAAAAGCATGGTGAACATGGCGCCCACAAGCTCGGACCGCGCGTAACCGAGCAGGTCGGCAAACGCAGGATTGACCGTAACAATGGCGCCGCGCTCATCGACCAGGCAGAGGCCAAAGGGAAGCTTTTCCCAAGCGGCGGGAAATAATTCCGCAGAAATGCCATCCAGTGCACTCGATACACTAGATACTGGAGAAGTCCCGAAGGGAGAGTTTGTCATGCTGGCCAATGAAAAATAACCGGTTTTTCAACCGAGGAGTTAAGACTCTGGTGCACAGGACAAACATGTGCAGCCTGCTCTAGCAAGCCGACAGACGCGGCGCTGGTGGAAAATGGCATCCATAGATGCGTGGTCAGGCGGACGATGCGACGCGGGGCCTCCGTGGACATCTCCTTCGTCACCTCAAACTTCAAACCGCTCAGTTCGAGGCCGTGTCGGCGGGCAACGAGCGCCATGGTGGTGGCCATGCATGTGCCGAGCGCGGTGGCCACCAAGTCGGTGGGAGAAAAAGCCTCGCCGCGGCCCTGGTTGTCGCGCGGGGCATCGGTCGTGAGGCTGCTGCCAGAAGGACCATGGTTGGCGACACAATGAAGATCGCCTTGGTATTCGCCGGTGATTTTGACCATAGGGGGAATGGCCTTTCTGGCCATTTTGCGGCGCGAAGCAACGACACAAACGTCAAAAATCAAGAAAAGGTGAAAGAAACTCTATAGATAGAAACCCCTAGCAGGCTGTCAGGCTTCGTCTCTCCAGCCTGCTAAAGGAAAATGGCTGCGCCCTTTTCCGGGGGGGTAAAAAGGATGATAACCACGGGGCCGAGCGCTCGCTCAATCCCGCATCCATCAAAAAAGATGGGTCAGGCCACGGCCCGCGTGGCCTTGAGGCCGAGCATCTCCGTCACCGATTCGCAAAGGCCGACAAACGTTTCCTCCGCCAGCGCGAGCCGCCGGCCTTTCAGGTAAGCCACGCTCCAGCGACGGCGCAGTTTGCGCGGGCCGAGCGGCACCGACACGAGCGAGCCTTTTTCCAGCTCGGCCCGCGCGATCCACGCGGCGAGCACGCCGACACCAATGCCGATCTTCGCCAGCTCCTTGATGGCTTCCATGCTGCCGAGTTCGATGAAGTTGCTGAGCAGGATTTTCTCTTCGCGAAAATAATCGTTCATCAGGCGGAAGGTGAAGCTCGTCTTGCTGTAGAGAATAAGGGTTTCGCTCCCGATGCTTTCGCGCGGCGCCCGGCCAAGCTTGGCCCACGGATGCAGCGGCGCGACAAAGAAGCGCAGCTCGTCGTAAAACAACGGCACAAACACGAACTCATCCTGCAGGGTGGTGGTCGGCTCGAGGATCAGCGCAAGGTCGACTTGCCCGGTGCGGAGCAACTCGAGCTGGCGGTTGTGGTCGCCTGGTTCAATCTTGATGACGCACCGCGGAAAACTCTGCCGGAACTCGCGCAGCACCGTCGGCAGGATGTGCTGGCACGCCGTGGTGCTCGCGCCCACGCGCAGGCGCCCGTGGCCCCACTTCGAAAGGTTGTCGAGCCCCGCGCGCGCTGTTTCCATCTCGCGAAGGATTTTTTCCGTGTGCCGAAGGAACTGCTCGCCCGCCTGCGTCAGCAGCACGCGTTTGCCCACACGGTCGACCAGGCGGCAGCTGAGATTGGTCTCCAACGCCTTGATGGCGTGGCTGACCGCCGACTGGGTGAGAAACAAGTCTTTTGCGGCGAGCGTGAAGCTACCGCGGCGCGCGAGTGCGGCAAATGCATGCAATTGTCGGCTGTCGAGAGTCGGTTTCATGGATGAGCGCGATTCATTCTTTGGATGAAATCTTTGAGAAGCATTAATTGAGCCAATCGGACCGGATGGCACATCGGCGGCTAAAGAGAAAGCAACTCACGATGTCGATAAAATTGCCAAAATCCACGCCGGCCGCCACTCGCGCCCGCCCGCTGCGTGTCGGTTTTTTGCCGCTGACCGATGCCGCACCGCTCATCGTGGCCGAGCGCCACGGATTTTTTGCCAGGCACGGTTTGCAGGTGGAGCTGCATCGCGAAGTCGGCTGGGCGACCATCCGGGAAAAAATCATCTACGGGGAGCTCGATGCCACGCAGGCGCCCGCGCCCATGCTCTGGGCCACGCAACTTGGCCTGGGCTGCGCCCCCTGCCCTGTCCTCACCGCCCTCGTGCTCAACCTCCACGGCAACGCCATCACGCTCTCCCGCGCGCTTTGGGAAGCCGGCGTGCGCCACGCCGCCGGCTTGCGCGATCTTATCCGGACCCGGCCGGCCGGCCAGTTGCTGACGTTTGGCGTCGTTTCTTTATTTTCCTCCCACTATCTCCTGCTGCGCGACTGGCTGCGCGGCGCCGGCCTCAATCTCGAGGGCGACGTGCGCATCGTCGTCGTGCCGCCAGCGCAAATGTTTCGGAATCTCGCCGCCGGCACGATCGACGGCTACTGCGCAGGCGAGCCGTGGAACACCCTGGCCGTGCGCGAGGGCGCCGGCTGGTGCCCCACGTGGAGCGCGGCCCAACAACCCGGCCAGCTGGAAAAAGTGCTCATGGTCACAAAGCACTTCGCCGAGAAGCGGCCCGGCGAACACGCCGCACTCGTGGCCGCGCTCACCGAGGCCTGCGCGTGGTGCGACGAGCCGCAACACCGCGAACCGCTCGCGCAACTGCTGGCCGAGGCCGACTATCTCAACCTGGCCGCCCGCGTCATCGCGCCCGCGCTCACCGGCCGCTTCGACTGCGGCAACGGCCACATGGAAAGCACGCCGGATTTTCACATTTTCCACCACGGAGACGCCAACGTGCCCGCGGCCGCCAAGGCCACCGAGCTGCAGTCCGCCCTCATCGGTGCGGGTCTGCTCACCGCGGCCGCCGCTCCTTCCGAGCTACCAGAACATCTCTTTCGCGAAGACCTCTATCGCGACGCTCTCAAAACCAACCAAACACATGAAGTCATCTCCTGAACCGACTCCACTTGCCCGCCCGGCCGCTACGATCAACCGCCGGCAATTCCTCACCCGCAGCGCCGCTCTCGCCGGCAGCGCCGCCCTTTTTGCCGCCCTCGGCCGCAAAAGCTGGGCCGCCACCGCCGATTCCGTCTCCGACGCGCCGGAAACGACCGATATCAATTTTGGCATGATCGCGCTGACCGACTGCTCGCCCATCGTCATCGCCCACGAAAAAGGTTTCTTCAAAAAATACGGCATCAATTCCACGGTTACCAAGGGCGCCAACTGGGCCGCCATCCGCGACAATCTTTCGACCGGCTCGATCCAGGCCACGCACATGCTCATCGGCATGCCGCTCGCCTCGACCATGGGCCTGCTCGGCTCGCCGAAAAAACCGATGGTCATCCCATGGCTGATGAACCGCAACGGCCAGGCCATCACCCTGAAAACCGACTGGAAGGGACAGGTCGCCGCCGACCCGAAGGCCTTGAAGCCGTTCGTCGACCAGGCGAACAACCTCGGCGAGCCGCTCACATTCGCGATGACATTTCCGCCCGGCACGCACGCCATGTGGATGCGCTACTATCTCGCGGCCGGCGGCATCAATCCCGACAAGGACGTCAGCCTCATCGTCGTGCCTCCCGCGCAGATGGTTTCCAACATGAAGATCGGCAAGATGGACGGCTTCTGCGTCGGCGAGCCGTGGGGCGCCCGCTCCATCAACGATGGCATCGGCTACACCTCGGTCTCCACCCAGGACATGTGGAAGGACCACCCGGAAAAAGTCTGCGCCTTCACCGAGGAGTTCGCGGAACAAAATCCCAAGACGGTCAAGGCCATCCTCAAGGCGTTGCACGAGGCCAGCGTGTGGCTCGACGTCATGGACAACCGTCCCGAGCAGTGCGACATCGTCTCGCAGGCCACTTATATTCACTGCGAGGCCAAGACCATCCTCGGCCGCCTGCAGGGCCATTACGATTACGGCGACGGCCGCAAAAAAGAGGACGATTACTACATGATCTTCAGCAAGCGGAACTGCAATTATCCACAGCCGAAATACGCGAAGTGGTTCCTCTCGCAATACCGCCGCTGGGGCATGGTGCATGGCGCGCCCGACTACGACGGCGTCGCCAAGCGCGTCATGCGCACCGACCTCTACGAGGAGGCCATGAAGGAAATCGGCTACGCGCACGGCGGCCTCAACAACGACAAGGAGACGCTCTTCGACGGCGCCGTGTTCGATCCGGCCAATCCCGAGGCCTACGCCAAGGGCTTCGCCGTGAATAATCTCAAGGGTTGAACCATGTCTCACGCAACGGACGCCATGTGCGCCAAGAATTTTAAAGACTGGCCATGGCGGCCATTGCGTGAGGCCAGTCAGCGCGGTTCGCACTCCAACAATCTATCATGAAAAAATTCAAGTTCGACTGGCTGATCCTGCCCGTCCTGGGCTTCGGGTGCGTTCTCGTTTTCTGGACGATCCTCAGTGTCACCGTCGCAAAAAATCTGCCCTCGCCGGTCAAAACCTGGGAGGCGAGCAAGCTCTACATCCTCGAGCCGTTCGCCAAGCGCGGCGAAATGGACCAGGGCATCCTGCGTTTCACCTGGTATTCGCTCGAGCTTGTCGCCAAAGGGTACGCCCTCGCGATCGTCATTGGCACGCCGATCGGCTTTTGCCTCGGGCTCTCGAAGGCATTCGCGAAGACCTTTGATCCGATCATCCAGGTCTTGCGGCCCGTGTCCCCGCTCGCGTGGCTGCCGCTCGGGCTAGTGCTCTTCCTCGATGCGGGCAAGGACGCCGGCACGCTCGGTGCGCTCTTCACCATCGCCATCTGCTCGATGTGGCCGACCGTGCTCAACACCGCCGTCGGCGTGCGCGCCGTGCCGCAGGATTATCTCAACGTCGGCCGGGTGTTGAAACTCTCGCGCTGGAAGACGCTCACGAAAATCCTCATCCCGGCGACGCTACCGTACATGTTCACCGGCTTCCGCCTGAGCCTCGGCATCGCGTGGCTTGTGATCGTCGCGGCGGAAATGCTCACCGGCCGGCCCGGTGTGGGCGGATTCCTCTGGCAGGAATACAACAGCCTCGTTTACGAGCACATCATCCTCTCGATCCTCACCATCGGCTTCGTCGGCTTCGCGCTCGACCGCCTGATGAGCCTGCTGGAGCGGAGATTCAAAACCGTATGAAACTTATGACTGATGATTTAAGATTTATGACTGAGCGTAGTGGTCCGCGTGGCGTTGAAGATTTTGGTCAATTCAACCGCCTCGGCTTGCAGTTTCGCCACCCGTCTCGCCGGGATCAACTCGCAGCGTTTGGCGATTTCAATCCACAAATCGGTTTCGTCGGCTTCCTCCAGGACAATGGTGATCTTGTTGACAAAGTCCGCGCGCGATTTGCCGCGCAACGCCGCACGATAGTTCGCCGCCACCGATCCTCCACTGCGAGCAACTTGATGGGCAATGGCCTTTCCCGACGCTGTCCGGGGCAAAGAATCCGCAAACTTCATTACCCGGACCGCAAACTGAAGGGTTCTTTCCTTGAGCTCTTCGTTAGTCATGGCGCCAGCCTTTTCTCAAAGCGCGGCTGGCCGTTCAAGTCATCAATCATCAATCATCAATCATAAATCTCCGTGCCTTTTCTCGAGCTCAACCACGTCACCAAAAGCTTCGGCACCCATTGCGTGCTGCAGGACGTGAATCTGTCCATCGAGCGCGGCGAGTTCGTCGCCATCGTCGGCTACTCCGGCTCGGGCAAGACCACGCTCGTCTCCCTCATGGCCGGGCTGTTCAAACCTGACGCCGGCACGATCAAGCTCAACGATCTCGAAATCACCGCACCCGGACCCGACCGCGGCATCGTGTTTCAAAATTACAGCCTGCTGCCCTGGCTCACCGTATATGAGAACATCGCCCTTGCGGTGGACCAGGTCTTCCCGAACTACTCGCCGGAAAAAAAGCGCCAGCACATCGGGAAATACATCGAGATGGTCAATCTCACGCCCGCGCGTGACAAGAAGCCCGCGCAACTTTCCGGCGGCATGCGCCAGCGCGTGTCCGTCGCGCGCGCCCTCGCGATCGACCCACAGGTGCTCCTGCTCGACGAGCCGCTCTCCGCGCTCGACGCGCTCACCCGTGCCACTTTGCAGGACGAAATCGAACGCATCTGGGAAGCCGACAAAAAAACCGTCGTCCTCATCACGAACGACGTGGACGAGGCCCTGCTCCTCGCCGACCGCATCATCCCGCTCACGCCCGGCCCTGGTGCGACACTCGGCGATCCCGTCGCCGTCGCCCTCACCCGCCCGCGAAACCGCAAGGCGCTCAACCACGATCCCGAGTTCAAGCGCCTGCGCGCACTCGTGATCAACCAGCTGCTCGGTTACAACGCGCGCCGCCGCACCACGGTCACTAAAAAACTCATCCTGCCCGACATCCTCCCGGAAAACCTCGACGCGCCGCGCACCAGCCGCCGCCGGCCCCTCCGCCCGCACGAGATCAAAAAGGAAGAAATCGAAGTAGTGAGCAGCGAGTAGCGAGCATCCTCACCACGCATTCAACGCCGCATGTAAACACCTACTCACTACCCGCTACTCACTACTTCCCTTAAATGTCCTCCTTTCTCGAAATCTCCCGGCTCGGCAAAGTTTACCCGACCCCAAAAGGATCGGCGGTCATCGTCGAGAATTTTGACCTGCATATTCGCAAAGGCGAATTCATCACCCTCATCGGCCACTCCGGTTGCGGCAAGTCCACCGTGCTATCGATCGTCGCCGGCCTCACCGAGGCCACGACCGGCGGCGTCATCCTCACCGGCAAGGAAGTGGTGGGCGCCGGCCCCGACCGCGGCGTCGTCTTCCAATCGCCGTGCCTCCTGCCGTGGCTTACCGCGTTTGAAAACGTGATGCTCGGCGTGAACCAGGTTTATTACACGGCCGATGACGAGGAACGCCGGCAGATCGCGGAGTATTACCTCTCGGTCGTCGGCCTCGCGGAATCGATGCACAAAAAACCCGCCGAGCTTTCGCAGGGCATGCGCCAGCGCTGCGGCATCGCGCGCGCCTTCGCCCTCTCGCCCAAGGTCCTGCTGCTCGACGAGCCGTTCGGCATGCTCGACTCGCTCACGCGCGCCGAGTTGCAGGAAGTGTTGATCGAGCTGTGGCAGAAGGACCAGAAAACCGCGATCATGGTCACGCACGACGTGGACGAGGCGCTGTTCCTTTCCGATCGCGTCGTGATGATGACCAACGGTCCCGCCGCCACTGTCGGCGAAATCCTCGAGGTAAAATTTCCCCGCCCGCGCTCGCGCAAGCAGCTCCTGGAAGACCCGGAGTTTTACCGGCTGCGCGAGGAGCTCATCGGATTCCTCGAGGAACGCTCGCATCACCGCCCGGCCTCCTCCCTGGCTGCCCCCGTCAAAGCGCCGCCATCCCGCCTCAACCGCCTGCTCAATGCGCTCACCCCGGCCTGATTCCTTTCCGTCCTCCGCCCACCACCAGCTCCCCGGTGATCATTCCGTTGAACCATCCAAACCATGAGCCTTGATACCAAAACTAAAGCCCTGAACGCATCGCCTGACTGGATGGAGCTCGTGCGCCAAAAGGTCGAGTCGCTGGACTTCGGTGTCGTGCAACTGGTCGTCCACGACGGCCGCGTCACCCAAATCGAGCGCACCGAAAAAACCCGCCTACCCGTAAGCCGCGACGACATTGTTTCCTATTAAAATTTCTGCCGATCGGCACACACCGAAGGCATTTGTCCAAGCCAACCACATCGCACTGACCAGACCACTGGAGGTTCCCATGACCAAACACCAAACACACCAGTGAACCACAACCATATCTTTCGTTTCGTGTCAGTGCTTCTCGCGCTGTTCACCGCCGCAGCATGCCTCCGCGCCCAATACACGCCGTCCGTGCCGGCGGCGCCGTTTCCGGGGTACATCAACAACTATCTCCGCAACTCCAACCCCTACCTGAATGCATGGGACATCGGCGTTAATGCCCGCGGCCGCTTCGAGGATAAGGACGGCGCTGGCTTCGACTACTCCGGATCCAACGCCGATTTTCGCCAGAACGGCAACGGCCTCACCAACAATAATAACAACAAATATTACCTCACCCGGATCATGCCGCGGGTCGGCTACACGGCGAAATGGTTTAACTTCCTCGTCGAAGGCCGCAACAGCGCCTCTTACGGCGACAACCGCGGGGCCCTAAACGTCCCCGCCGACTCCACCAAGCCCGGCCGCGCCCTCACGGAAAAGGACTCCGATCTCAACGTCCACCAGGCCTATCTCATGATTGGCAATCACAAGGAATTCCCCCTCTCGTTGAAGATCGGCCGCCAGGAGCTCGTCTATGGCGACCAGCGCCTGCTGGGTCATTTCCGCTGGAACAACAATGCCCGCACTTTCGATGCGGCCAAAATCCGCTGGCAGAACAAATTTTTCGGGGTCGATGTGTTCTCCGGCGGCCTGGTTTATAACGATGATCATAATTTTAACCGCTCGCATATCAATGACGACCACTTTTCCGGCGCCTATTTTAATTTTCCCACGATTTCCCACAACAACATCACCGAGGCCTATTTTTACTCCCGCAACGTGACCGTCGGCAGCGCCCTGGTGAACGTGGATTCGAACAAAAATCCCTACGCCGGCGTCGCCGCGCCCTTCCGCAATCCGCCCAAGCAGGACCTTTACACCGCCGGTCTGCGCTTCAAATCCAAGCCCCTCGCTTACGGCCCGTGGGACTACTGCATGGAGCTCATGCATCAGTTCGGCGACCTCGCCACCACCGGCCCGACGGCCTTGTCCGCCGCCGTGGCCTCCGCGCCGCGCTTGCGGGAGCGGGCTTATGCCGCCATCATTCAAGGCGGCTACACTTGGACCGAGTCCGCCTGGCAGCCTCGCCTCGGCCTGGTTTATAGCTATGGCTCCGGAAGCAAGAACCAGAAAAGTGGCACCAGCCAGACCTTCCAAAACATGTTTGCCACCACCCACCTGCACTACGGGTACATGGACTTGAACAGTCTCCAGAACATCGACGACATCCGCATGGCCGCCACCTGCAAACCCACCACCACCACGAGCGTCGCCCTCGAAGGCCACGTTCAATATCTCGATCGCAAATCTGACAGTTGGTATAATGTCGCCGGTGTCGCACGCAGCGGCGGCACTCCCAATGCCGGCAATGGTTATGCCATCAGCCCGGGCTATAGCCGGAACCTGGGCGAGGAAGTCGACTTCGTTGCGAGCTGGAATTTCCTCCCCTCCGCCCAGATTGAATTCGACGTCAGCCACTATTACCGCGGCAACTACATCAAGCAGTCGCTCCGCACCCTCGGCTCCAAGGACGCAAGCTATTGCTACGTGCAGCTTACACTGACCCTCTGAGCCGCCTCATCAGCGCGGTTTAAAAAAATGGCATATCCGCTGCGGGTAGGGCCCATTGCCCTCAACGGGCCGAAACCAACGGGCGGCGACAAGTGCGACTTGTCCGCCATAGCTTCAGCGACGGCGGAAGCCTTGTCGGGCTGAGGGCAGCCGCCCCTACCTTGACCGCATCGGCAATTAATCATGACCAGCGTCTACACCAGATGAGATGCCGGGCATTCATACATGAACAAAATTCATTGTTTCAATTAAAACCTTGAGCGGATTTTGTGGAGCCCGTCCGACCAGATGGCACGGCGTGGGCTAAAAGAGGGTAACTTCATTCCACCCGTCCCGCCGTGATGACTGCACCTCTGCCCACTGACGAGTCCTCTGCCGGTTTTACCCCCGAGCAAAAGCAATACCTTGAGGGATTTTTCGCCGCGCTCGCCGCGCAGGTGCCTTTCGTCGGCCACACCGCGTCGGGGCAGATCACGGCTGATCCGAACAGCGCCCCGGGCAATCTCGCCGAGCCGCCGGCGGAAGACACCGTTTTTGGCACGCCGCTGGGCGAACTCTCCAAGCCTGAACGCTGGAAATACGACGAAAACCCGCTCGATATCTGGGAAAAACTCGTCGCCCATGCCGCGGACGACAAATTCCCCGACGAGGCCGACACCTTCCGCTTCAAATACCACGGCCTCTTCTATGTCTCGCCGGCCCAGGAGAGCTTCATGCTTCGCGTGCGCGTGCCCGGCGGCGAGATCACCGCGCAGCAACTCCACGGCCTCGCCGACATGGCCGCCGAATGGGGCGGCGGCTACGCGCACATCACCACGCGCGCCAACTTCCAGATTCGCGAGATCCATCCCCGCTACACCATCAAGGTGCTCACGCGCCTGCAGGAGCTCGGCCTCACCTCGCGCGGCGCCGGCGCCGACAATATCCGCAACATCACCAGCACGCCCACCAGCGGCTTCGATTCCCTCGAGCTCATCGACGTCCAGCCCTTCGCCAAAGCCCTCCACTATTACATCCTCAACCACCGCGATCTCTACGGCCTGCCCCGCAAATTCAACATCGCCTTCGACAGCGGCGGCTCCATCTGCGCCGCCGCCGACACCAACGACATCGGCTTCTTCGCCCGCCGTGTCACGGAAAAATCACTTTCAACTTTCAACCCCGCCCTGAGCCCGCCGAACGGGTCTCAACTTTCAACTGCCCGGCCCGAGCCGGGCATATACTTCCGGGTTCAATTGGGCGGCATCACCGGCCACGGCGATTTTGCGCGCGACACCGGCTTGCTCGTCAAGCCATCGGAATGCGTTGCCGTCGCCGCCGCGATGCTCCGCGTGTTCAACGAAAACGGCGACCGCACCAACCGGAAAAAAGCCCGCCTCAAATACCTGCTCGAAAAATGGGGCGTGGAAAAATTCCTCGCCGAGACCCAGAAGAAACTCGCCTTCCCGCTCGGCCGCCTGCCGCTCGAGGCCTGCGAGCCGCGCCGGCCGCTGCTCAAGCACGGCTGGGTCGGCGTGTACCGGCAAACCCAGCCCAAGCTGAACTACGTCGGTCTCGGCGTGCCCGTCGGCCGGCTCACCCCGAAGCAGATGCACCACCTGGCCGACCTCGCCGCGAATTACGGCAAGGGCGAGCTGCGCCTGACCGTCTGGCAAAGCATCATCCTGCCGCACATTCCCGACGCCTTTGTGGAAACCGTGAAGCGAGGCCTGCATCGCGTGGGCTTTCATGTCGAGGCCTCCAGCACGATCAGCGGCATCATCGCCTGCACCGGCAACAAGGGCTGCAAATATTCCTCGACCGACACCAAGGGCCACGCCGTCGCGCTGGCCAGGGCGCTCACCGACCGCCGCGTCACCATCGAACAACCGGTCAACCTCCACTTCACCGGCTGCCCGCACAGTTGCGCGCAACACTACTGCGGCGACATCGGCTTCCTCGGCGCGAAACTCGCCGGCGGCGCCGAAGGGTACCATGTCGTCCTCGGCGGCGGCATGGGCAACGAACAAGGCATTGCCCGGGAAATTTTCCGCGGCGTACCCGCCAAGGAAATCCCCGGCCTGGTCGAAAAAATCCTGCGGACTTACGAGCAGGACAAACAATTGGGCGAGACTTTCGTCGAATGGAGCCGCCGCCGCACCGTCGGCCAGTTGCAGGAAATGCTCTCAAACTGAAATTATTGAGATGAAACATCAATGGCAACCAGCCGAAGTTAACAGCGGGTGGAGCGCGTTGTCCCCAACGCGCTCGTCAGTCCCCCCTGTCCAATCCAGCGCGTTGAGGACAACGCGCTCCACCTAAATGCCAACCGTTCCCGTCATTCCCGAGACCGCGCCGTTCACACCGGAGCAACGCGCATGGCTCAACGGCTTTGTCGCCGGCCTGTTTTCACGCGGCGCGGTCGATCCCGCCGCGCGCGCCGCCACCCCCGCGAAGGAAGCGCTCCGGCCGCTGACCATTCTTTTCGGCTCGCAGACCGGCACGGCCGAAAGCCTCGCAAAACAGGCCGCCAAGGAAGCCGGCCAGCACGGCTTCGCCGCCATCGTCATGGACATGGTGAAGTTTTCCACGGCCAAACTCGCGCAGGAAAAAAACGTGCTCATCATCACCAGCACGTACGGCGACGGCGACCCGCCCGACAACGCCAAGGCGTTGCACACCGCGTTGCACGCGCCCGACGCGCCGCGCCTCGCCGGCCTGCGCTACAGCGTCTGCGGCCTGGGCGACACCAACTACATCCAGTTTTGCCAGTGCGCAAAAAATTTCGACGCGCAGCTCGAGAAACTGGGCGCCACGCGCGCCAGCGCCCGGGTCGACTGCGACCTCGATTACGAGGCCAAGTTCGCCACCTGGCTCAAGGCCGCGCTCGCCGCGCTGGGCGCAACCAATCCCGCCGCCGGGGTCGCCGAGACCCCATCTGAAATCTTAAATCTCAAATCTGAAATTGCCGCAACTGCGGCGGGGTTCAGCCGGAAAAATCCTTTGTCGGCCCCGCTGCTCTGCTCACGCGTGCTCAATGCCAGCGGCTCGGCCAAGGAAGTGCGCCACGTCGAGTTTGCGCTCGAAGGCTCGGGCCTCGTTTACGAAACCGGCGATGCGCTCGGGGTGTTTCCGCAGAACAGCCCCGAACTCGTCGCCGAGCTGTTGGCCGCACTCGGCTGCGACGGCGAGGAAGCCGTGCCCGTGCCCAATGGCAGCACAACCTCGCTGCGCCACGCACTGACGGCCCACTACGACCTCGGCAAACCCTCGCCCGAACTTGTCTCCCGCTTTGCCGCGCCCACTTCCGGCGGCGGCGCGGCCACGGCCACCGTCGTGCTGCACCTCATCGACGTCGTGCTCGCGCGTCCCGAAACCCGGCTCGCGCCGGTTGATTTCGTGCGCCTGCTGCGGCCGCTCCAACCGCGGCTCTATTCCATTTCGTCGAGCCTGCGCGCGCACCCCGGCCAGGTCCATCTCACGGTCGGCGCCGTGCGCTACGAGGCCCACGGCCGCGCGCGCCACGGCGTTTGCTCGACGTTCCTCGCCGACCGCTGCGCGCCGGGCACCGCGGTCCCGGTTTACGTGCACGGCAACAAGGCCTTCAAGCTGCCCGCCGATCTCGCCGCGCCCATCATCATGGTCGGCCCGGGCACGGGCATTGCGCCGTTCCGTGCCTTCCTGCAGGAACGCCGCGCCACCGGCGCGAAAGGCACAAACTGGCTCTTCTTCGGCGACCAGCGGGAAAGCACCGATTTTCTCTACCGCGACGAGCTCCTCGCCTGGTCGCGCGACGGCCATCTCGCGCGTCTCGACCTCGCCTGGTCGCGCGACCAGGCGGAAAAAATTTATGTGCAAAACCGCATGCTCGAGCAGGCCGCCGAGCTCTATGCCTGGCTCGAAGCCGGCGCGTATTTTTACGTGTGCGGCGATGCCAGCCGCATGGCGAAGGACGTGGACGCCGCGCTGCACAAGATCATCGAGCGCGCCGGCGGTAAGTCGGCCGCGCAGGCCGCCGATTACGTCCAGTCGCTCCAGGCCGCCAAGCGTTATGCCCGCGATGTGTATTAATATTTTTTCCGCACACCGCGACTGCAAAGCGGGCCAAGGATCGTTTGCCCCAGTGATCCTTGCAGTCGCGGCATGAGGAAAAAATTATGGTCGCGCCGCAGAAAAATTTCTCGCTGATCGACGAGCTCCTCGCCGGTCAGCAACAGCTGCAGACGCCGGCGGCGCGTTTTGCCGGCGCGCATTCGGCTTTGCCGCAGAACGGTGACACCGCCCAGCTCTCGGCGCTCAGCGTCCAGCTCATTCCGCTGACCGCGCCCGGCCCCGGTGAACAATACGCCTTCGAGGTCGACCTCGACAGCTGCACCGGTTGCAAGGCCTGCGTCGCCGCCTGCCATTCGCTCAACGGCCTCGACGAGCACGAGACCTGGCGCGACACCGGACTGCTGGTCAGCCCCGAGCCGGAGCATCCGTTCCTCCAGACGATCACGACCGCGTGCCATCACTGCGCCGATCCCGCCTGCCTCAACGGCTGCCCCGTGCTCGCCTATGAAAAAGACCCTCTCACCGGCATCGTGCTGCATCTCGATGACCAGTGCATCGGCTGCAATTATTGCGTGCTGATGTGCCCCTACGACGTGCCAAAATACAACCCGGCGCGCGGCATCGTGCGCAAATGCGACATGTGCCACGACCGCCTCGGGCACGGCGAAGCGCCCGCCTGCGTGCAGGCCTGCCCCACCCACGCCATCAGCATCGTCACCGTGTCCACGCACGTCGGCCCTCAACTTTCAACCCTCAATCCTCAACTTACCAGCGCCTTTCTCGCCGCCGCGCCCGACCCGGCCCACACGCAGCCCACCACGCGCTACGTCTCGAAACGCGCACTGTCGCAAAATCTCGTCGCGGCCGACGCCGCCGTGCTCCAGCCGCAGCCACCGCACTGGCCGCTCGTCGTCCTGCTCACGCTCATGCCCATGGCCGTCGGCTGCAGCATCGCGGACAAACTTCTCTCGCTCCCCACACCCGCGCTCACGATATCCGGCTGGCTCGCCGGTGCCGCCGGACTCTCGCTCAGCGTCCTGCACCTCGGCCAGCCGCGGCGCGCCTGGCGCGTGTTTCTCGGGCTGCGCAAAAGCTGGCTCAGCCGCGAAGCCGTCATCTTCGGCGCGTGGTTTCCGTTCGCCACCCTCTACGCGGCCATCCGGCTCGGCTGGATCCCACTCGCTCCAGACCCGTTGCGTTCAACGCTCGCCCTAACCACGGCGACGCTCGGCCTCGCCGGCCTGTTCTGCTCCGTGATGATTTACGTCGATACCCGCCGCGAATTCTGGCGCTTTGCCAGCACCGCCCCGCGCTTTTTTGGCAGCGCCCTCGTGCTTGGCCTCGCCGGTGTGCTCGCCACACCCGGCGCGCCTCAAACCATTGGATTCGTGCTCATCGCAACCACCCTGCTTAAATTCGCCTTTGAATTAGCCGCCTTGAACCCGTTGCACGATGCAAATGACCACTCTCCCCTCACTCCGGCATTGAAGACCGCGCGCTTGCTCGCCGGACCGCTGCGCCGGGAGTTCATCCTGCGCATCGTGTGCGGTGCGTTGGGCGGCGTGATCCTGCCTTTGGCCATTGCGACCGGCGCAGCCCCGGCGGCCACGGCCTGGCCCGCACTCGGGCTTGTCATCCTCGGCGAGCTGGCCGAGCGTTATCTTTTCTTCCGTGCCGTCGTCGCGCCGAAAATGCCCGGCGTCGGCCACGCATGAATGAAACACGCACTCAAAAATCTCCTCCGCGCCCGCCAGGGGCCCATGACCAGGGAACTGGTGCTGCATCCCGGCGACTTCGGCCTCGGCCGCGTGCCCGCGCGTCTCAAGCCCAAGGGCACGGTCGTTTCGACGTGCGGATTTTGCAGCACGGGATGCTCGCTCAAGGTCCACGTCGATGCGCGCGGTGAAGCGATCAACCTCAGCGCCGATCCGAAATACCCCGTCAACCTCGGCATGGCCTGCCCGAAAGGCTGGGAGGCGCTCGCACCGCTGGCCGCGCCCGACCGCGCGACCACGCCGCTTTTGCGCAACGGCCGCGGCCAGCTCAAGCCGGTCGATTGGGAGCGCGCGCTGCTCATCTTCTGCGGCAAGTTCAAGGAAATCCAGGCGCGCCACGGCGCCGCGTCCGTCGCCTTCATCAGCACGGGGCAGATCGTCACCGAGGAAATGGCGCTGCTCGGCGCCGTCGCAAAATTTGGGATGGGCCTGCTACATGGCGACGGCAACACGCGCCAGTGCATGGCCACCGCCGCCACCGCCTACAAACAGTCCTTCGGCTTCGACGCGCCGCCGTTCACCTATGCCGATTTCGAGGAGAGCGATGTCATCGTGCTCTGGGGATCCAACCTCTGCATCGCGCATCCCATCATGTGGCAGCGCGTGATGCGCAACCGCCACCAGCCGGAAATCATCGTGGTCGATCCGCGCCGCACCGAAACCGCCCAGGCCGCCACCCGGCACGTCGCGCTGCGCCCCAAGAGCGACCTCACGCTGCTCTACGGGCTCGCCCACCTGCTCATCGCCCGCGGCGCGGTCAGGCAGGAATTCATCGGGGCCAACACCAGTGGTTACGAAAAATTTGCGCGCTTCGCGGAGGATTTTTCAGCGGAACGGGTCTGCGCCGAGACCGGGCTGTCGCCGGAACAA
The DNA here is from genome assembly GCA_035568935.1 of Opitutaceae bacterium. Lineage (GTDB taxonomy): Bacteria > Verrucomicrobiota > Verrucomicrobiia > Opitutales > Opitutaceae > DASRHD01. The sequence continues at coordinate 43,411 of DATMNP010000033.1, forward strand.
TTGGAAAAATTTGCGGCCGCCATTGCGCGCGGAAAGCGCGTGTCGTTCTGGTGGACGATGGGCGTGAACCAGGGGCATGAGGCCACGCGCACCGCCCAGGCCATCATCAACCTTGCGCTGATGACCGGCAACATCGGCCGGCCCGGCACCGGCGCCAACTCCATCACCGGCCAGTGCAACGCCATGGGCTCGCGGCTGTATTCCAACACCACCGGCCTGATGGGCGGATACAACTTCACGAGCGCCGCCGACCGCGCCAAAGTCGCGGATGCGCTCGGTCTCCGCAAAGAATGCATTCCCCAGGAGAACAGCCTCGCCTACGACCAGATTCTCGACGGCATCGCCACCGGGAAAATCCGCGGCCTGTGGGTCATTGCGACCAATCCCGCGCACTCGTGGATTCACCAGGGCCGGGCGCGTGAGCTGCTCGACCAGCTCGATTTCCTCGTCGTGCAGGACATGTACACGACGACCGAGACCGCGCAGGCCGCGCACCTCGTGCTGCCCGCCGCCGGATGGGGCGAAAAGGAAGGCACGTTCATCAACTCCGAGCGCCGCTTCGGGCTCACCCGGAAAGTCGCGCGCGCGCCGGGCCAGGCGCTGAGCGATTTCGCCATCTTCAAACTCATCGCGCACTACTGGGGCTGCGGCGAAATGTTCGCCCAATGGTCCTCGCCCGAGGCCGTGTTTCAATTGCTGAAGAAGCTCTCCCGCGGCCAGCCGTGCGACATCACCGGCATCCGCGATTACGCCCATCTCGAGGAGTGCGGCGGCATCCAGTGGCCGCATCGGGAGGGCCCGCCCGGAAAGCCCAAGGCCGAACGCCGGCTTTTCGCCGATGGAAAATTTTTCACCGACGACGGCCGCGCACGTTTTATTTTCGATCCACCCCGCCCGCCACCCGAGCCGACCGACCGGGACTTTCCCTTCATGCTGCTCACCGGCCGCGGCACGTCATCGCAATGGCACACGCAGACGCGCACCGCGAAGTCCGACGTGTTGCGCAAGCTCTACCCGGAAAAAATCTACGTCGAGATTCATCCCGACGATGCTGCGCGCCTCGGCGTCGCCGGCGGCGGGGCGGTCGAGATCCGCTCGCGGCGGGGCGCGCTGACCGCGGCGGCCCTCATCACGGCGACCGTGCATCCCGGCGAAATCTTTATTCCGATGCACTATGTCGAGGCCAACCGGCTCACCCACTGGAGCGTCGATCCCCATTCGCGCCAGCCCGCCTACAAAGCCTGCGCCGTTGCGCTCGTGGGCGTGCGCCCACGGCCGGGAAAAGCCCGCCAGCCATCGAAAACGTGAGCCCAATTCCTGGCGCATTTGCCTGATATTCCGTGCTCCGCAAAATTTTATTTGGACAAACCGGCCTTTCTTCCTTTTTCCTGAGCCCATGGCTAATTCCGAACAAAAGCACGTCACCCGCGGCAGCCTCATGGTTGACGCTGTGTTGCTGGTGGCCTTCTTCATTTTTTTCTTCAATATCCTGAAGTCGCACGTGCCTGCGACGACGCCACTGTGGCTTAACCTCGGTTCGGCTTATGCCGCGTCCTGCATGACCGGCGTCTTCTGGCTCGCGCTGCAGATGTTTCGCGTCGTCCTGCGCTTTCATCGCGAGTCGAAGAAGTGACGGAGTGGTCATTGGTTATTTATCAGTCATTGGTCATTCGTCGGTCAGTAGTTGGTCGTTGGTCTTTAGCGTTGGCCGTGCCCTCCGTAGCCCGCCCGACTGGCTCGGGGCCTTGAGTCCCTCGACAATGCTCGGAACCCTGAGCTTGCCGAAACGGCTCGCAGAGCGAAGGAGGGACGTTCGCGGCGATGCCCTCCTCGCCGCTGTTGACACCGCCCGCGGCGGGCTGTTTGCCTTGGCCTTTGCTGCGCATCCCTGCGCTCCTATTTTTTCAACCACCAACACCCATCAGATCCATGGCCAAGACCTCCGCGAAGAAATCCCTCACCACCAAGAAGCCCGCCAAAGCGCACAAATACGTTTACTCGTGGGGCGCCGGCAAAGCCGACGGCAACGGCTCGATGAAAGCCCTCCTCGGCGGCAAAGGCGCCAATCTCGCCGAGATGAGCCGCATCGGTCTCCCTGTGCCCGCGGGCTTCACCGTCAGCACCGAGGTCTGCACTTACTACTACGCCAACAAGCGCACCTACCCCGCCGCCCTCCAGGCGCAGATCGCCGACGGCATCGCCAGGATCGAGAAGATCATGGGCTACAAGTTCGGCGACGCCACCGGCTTCCCGCTCCTCGTTGCCGTCCGCTCCGGCGCGCGCGACTCGATGCCGGGCATGATGGACACCATCCTCAACCTCGGCCTCAATGACGACACCGTCCTCGCCCTCGTCCGCGCCACCGGCAACGAGCGTTTCGCGTGGGATTGCTACCGCCGCTTCATCCAGATGTACGGCGACGTCGTCCTCGGCGTGCAAAAACGCCCCGGTGAAGACCACGAGCCGTTCGAGACGATCATCGAAACCCTCAAGCAAGAGCGTTACGACAACCACAATATCGAGGACACCAAGCTCACGGTCACCGATCTCAAGGATCTCATCGCGCGCTTCAAGTCCCTCGTGAAGGAACGCACCAACCACGACTTCCCCGCCAACCCGTGGGAACAGCTCAAGGGCGCCATCGGCGCCGTCTTCGGCTCGTGGATGAACGACCGCGCCATCGTTTACCGCCGCAAGTACAACATCCCCACCGAGTGGGGCACCGCCGTCAACGTGCAGGCCATGGTCTTCGGCAACACCGGCGAACAGTCCGGCTCCGGCGTCGCCTTCACCCGCGATCCCGCCACCGGCGAAAAGGTTTTCTACGGCGAGTTCCTCATGAACGCGCAGGGTGAGGACGTCGTCGCCGGCGTCCGCACGCCCGACCCCGTCGCCCTGCTCGCGAAAAAAGAGCCCGCCGCTCTCCGCGAGCTCGAGCGCATCCGCAAGGTTCTCGAGACCCACTTCAAGGACATGCAGGATTTCGAGTTCACGATCCAGGACGGCAAGGTCTACATGCTCCAGACGCGCAACGGCAAACGCACCGGCGTTGCCGCCGTCCGCATCGCCGTCGAGATGGTGAAGGAAAAACTCATCGACTGGCAGACCGCCATCACCCGCGTGCCGGCCGACCAGCTCGACCAGATCCTGGCCCCGATCTTCGACCGCGCCGCCATCAAGGCCGCCACGGTCATCGCCACCGGCCTTCCCGCCGGTCCCGGTGCCGCCACCGGCAAGATTTATTTCAACGCCGAGCGCGCGGTCGAGGCCGCGGCGAGGGATGAAAAAGTCCTCCTCGTCCGCATCGAGACTTCGCCCGAGGATCTCCGCGGCATGATTGCCGCCGAGGGCATTCTCACGGCGCGCGGTGGCGTGTCCTCCCACGCCGCGCTCGTCGCCCGCCAGATGGGCAAGGTCTGCGTGTGCGGCGCCGCCGCGCTCCACGTGGACTACGACAAATGCACGCTCACCGTGGGCAGCCACACGTTCAACGAGGGCGATTACCTCTCGATCGACGGCACCGCCGGCACGGTTTACGCCGGCGAGGTCAAGACCGCCGCCTCCGAGGTCATCCAGGGCTTCATCGAAGGCAGTGCCACCGCGAAAAAGGGCCGCACCTATCAGAATTTTGCGCAGCTCATGGCCTGGTGCGCCAAGGTCACGAAGCTTTCCGTCCGCACCAATGCCGACACCCCCGAGCAGGCGCGCAACGCCGTGGCCTTCGGCGCGGTTGGCATCGGCCTCACCCGCACCGAGCACATGTTCTTCGAGGGCGACCGCATCGACGCCATGCGCGAGATGATCCTCGCCGACAACTTGGCCGACCGCGAAATGGCGCTCGCCAAACTGCTCCCCTACCAGCGCGCCGATTTCTTCGGCATCTTCAAGGAATTGAAGGGTTTCCCGGCCACGATCCGCTTCCTCGATCCGCCGCTGCACGAATTCCTCCCGCACGCCAAGGAACAGCAGGTCGATCTCGCGCAGAAACTCGGCATCAACGTGGACAAGATCATGCACCGCGTGCACGAGCTGCACGAGTTCAACCCCATGCTCGGCTTCCGCGGCTGCCGCCTCGGCATCAAGTATCCCGAGATCACCGCCATGCAGGCCCGCGCCGTGTTCGAGGCCGCCGCCGACGCCCAGAAAAAAGGCCTCAAGGCCCGGCCCGAGATCATGATCCCGCTCGTCGGCTTCAAGCGCGAACTCGACCTGCAGGTCGCGCTCGTCCACGAAGTCGCCAAGGCCGTGCAGGCCGAGAGGAAAATTAAATTGACCTACTCCGTCGGCACCATGATCGAAATCCCGCGCGGCGCGCTCACCGCCGACGAGATCGCGCAGACCGCCGAGTTTTTCAGCTTCGGCACCAATGACCTCACACAAACCTGCCTCGGCATGTCGCGCGACGACTCCGGCTCGTTCCTCGGCGCCTACCAGGAATCCGAGATCATCAAGAAAAACCCGTTCGCCTCGATCGATCAGACCGGCGTCGGCCAATTGATGAAGATCGCCATTGAAAAAGGCTCGAAGACCCGCCCCGGCATCAAGCTCGGCATCTGCGGCGAGCACGGCGGCGATCCCGACTCGGTGAAGTTCTGCCACAAGCTCGGACTGACTTACGTGAGCTGCTCGCCCTATCGCGTGCCCGTCGCGCGCCTAGCCGCAGCCCAAGCCGCGGTCGCCGACCTCATGGCCGCAAAGAAAAGCTAAGATGGCTGTTTTCCGCGGATTACGCGGATGATCGCGGATTAAAATTAATTTATCCGTGTTCATCCGCCAATCAGCGGCAAAATTTATCCTCCGTGCTTTTGCAGGAATCCTGGCTTCTGAATTAAATCATCTGGCTTTCAGCCCCGCGTCGCCCGACGCGGGGCTTTTTGTTTAGAGGCCCGAAAAAATAAAGCCGCGCCGCCTTTCAGCAGCGCGGCCGGCGCGAAGGGTCAGCAAATGCATTCTTCGCGCACATATTTTTCGATTTCATCACGGCTCTCGCCGGTCTTCCGTTGAATCTGGTCGATCATTTCGTTCTCTTTGCCCAGAACAAAGGCGAGGTCGTTGTCGGTAAGATTGGCGTATTTTTGTTTCAGCTTCTCCTTAAAAACACTCCAATTGTCCTTCAATGTGATATGATTCATGCCTGTGCCTTGGTTGATTTTTCGGACGTGCCAAAAATGGCATGCCGTCACTCAACAAACAGCAAAAAGCCCCCATTGTTCCGCCCCAAATCGATTCGGAGCCTTCTCTTCTTCGTGGCGAATGCTTTTGCGATATCATGTGACAATCAGCCTGCCCGTCGTAGCTCGAAAGCGAAGTCGGGTGTCCATCAGTGGTTAAAACTTGGATCGATCCCCGGACCCGGGTTGAAATAAATTCTGTTTTCCGCGGATAGCGCGGATTCGGATCCCTGCCTTTTAACCACTGATGCACGCTTATGACGAATCCACCGTCCTCCCTGCATAAGCGTCTCTGCTAGGGCCCGGTCGGATCGTTGACAGCAACCGCTTTGCCCCACAAATTACTTGGCTCCATGGTTGGTTCCAATTCCCCTATGGCTGGCGCGGAAACCCCCGGTGCCAGCACTGTTCAAACTGTCCCTGACGCGGTCATCCGCCTCGCGGGCAACTCGCAGGATGGCATCCAAACCATCGGCGGTTTCCTCGCGCGCCTCGCCGGCCGCAGCGACCAGGACGTCATGACTTACATGACGATCCCGTCCACCATCTCGGGCGGCCCGTCGATTTTCCAAGTGCGCATGGGTACGGGTGAAATCCTTTCCGCCGGCGATCACGCGGACTTCTTGGTGGCGTTTTACCAGCACAGCTACGATGCGCACCTCCATTCCCTGCGCCCGGGCGGCGTGCTCGTTTATGACAGCGACCACGTGAAGCCCGACCCGGAGGACAAGCGCTTCACCGCGGTCGGCATTCCCATCACCAGTCTCACGGTCGAGGCCGTGGGCGGTGCATCCAAGGACAAGGGCAAAAACATTTTCGTGCTCGGGCTGATCGCGCGCGCCTTCAATCTCGACGTGGAAAAACTCCGCACCCTCGTCACCGAGCGCTTCGGCGGCCGCGCCGAGGACATCGTGCGCAATGCCATGCTGGCCTTCGACGCCGGCTATGCGATGCCCGTGGAAAATCTCCTCGGCCACTGCTATCGCTTCGACCACAAACCTCGCGTCACCGGCCAGCGTGCGCAGGTCACGATGGACGGCAACACCGCGCTCACCTACGGCCTGCTCGCCGCGGGCGTGCGCCACGGCTCGGGTTATCCCATCACGCCGTGGTCCTCCATCATGGAAATGCTCCGCACCGAGCTGCCGAAATACGGCGGTGTCTTCGTGCAGGCGGAGGACGAACTCTCCGCGGTGTCGCAGGCGCTTGGTTTTTCCTACTCCGGCCACCTCGCTGTCACCGGCAGTTCCGGCCCCGGCCTTTCGCTCAAAATGGAGGCTCTCGGCTGGGCCGTCATGGCCGAGATGCCGCTCATCGTCGTCAACGTCCAGCGCGGCGGCCCCAGCACCGGCCTGCCGACCAACGTCGAGCAAAGCGATCTTCTCCAGGCCATCTACGGCAGCCACGGCGATGCGCCCCGCGTCGTGCTTGCGCCGCGCGACGTCGAGGACTGTTTCTATGTCGCGATCGAGGCCGGCCGCATCGCCCGCGAGTACAGCACCCCCGTCCTCATCCTCTCCGACTTCGCACTAGCCACGCGCATCGAGGCGTTCGAGGAGCCCGACTTGGAGAAACTCATGGCCGACCCGAAACCCGACCTTTCCGGTCGCGGCGCCGACTACAAACCTTATCCACTCGAACGCATCACCCGCCACGCGCCGCCGGGCTCGCGCATGGAAAGCGGCACCTATCCCGTGGTCACCGGCCTGGAGCACGACGAGATGGGCCACCCGACGGGCAGTCCCGAGCTGCACACCAGGATGACCGCGAAACGCCGCGAGAAAATCAAACGTCTCGCCGCCACGCTGCCGGTGCCGGAAATTTACGGCGATGCCAAAGGCGACGTCCTCGTGGTCGGCTGGGGCTCGACCTTCGGCCCGATCCGCGACGCCGTGAAAACCCTGCGCGCCGCCGGCGAAAAGACCGGCCAGGTCCACCTGCGCCACGTGCACCCGCTGCCGCCGGGACTGGAGGAAGTTTTCCGCGGTTACCGGCACATCTGCGTCGTCGAGATGAACGACGAGGGCCTTTACGGCCACGGCCAGCTCGCCACCCTCCTGCGCGCCCGCTACGCCAACCCCGCCATCCGCAGCATCGCCAAAACCGACGGGCTCACCTTCAAGGTCCGCGAAATCGTGGACGGCATCAAGCGCCTGCAGGCCGCCGCCGGTTCAAACGGAAAAAACCACGCCTGAGCGCCTGAATTCCAAATCCCATGTCCACCGCCGTTCCCACCCCATCCACTGAAGCCCTGCCTGCCCTGAGCTTGTCGAATAGGGCGCCAACGGGCGCCCCGCGCGTCCCCGTCACGAAAAAGGCCCTCACCGCCGACCACCCGACCTGGTGCCCCGGCTGCGGTGATTTCGCCGTGCTCGCCGCGTTCTACCGCGTCTTGGAAAAACTCCAGTATCCACACGAAAACATCGTCACTTTCGCCGGCATCGGCTGCTCGTCGCGTTTCCCCTATTTCGTCAACACCCACGGCGGGCACTTCATCCACGGCCGCTCGCTGCCGTTCGCCGCAGGCATCAGCCTCGGCCGCGACGACCTCCACGTCTTCGTCTTCGGTGGCGACGGCGACGGCTTTTCCATCGGCGGCAACCACCTCGTCCACACCGCGCGCAAAAACGTCCGCCTCACCTACGTCATCATGGACAACTTCGTCTATGGCCTGACGAAGAAGCAGACCTCGCCCACCTCGCCCATCGGCTTCAAATCGAAAACCGACCCCACCGGCGCGATGGACCAGCCGATCAATCCGATGCGCACGCTCGTCAACAGCGGCGCCACCTTCATCGCGCGCAGCCACGCCACGCAGGTGAACCACATGATCGACATGATGACGCGCGCCGCGCAGCACGACGGTTTCTCCGTCGTCGAAATCCTCTCCGAGTGCGTGGAATTTTATGCGGGAGCGTTCGACGCCGCCAACCCGCGCAAAGGCGGCGCGTTCCGCAGCATCGAATTGAAGAAACACGACGGCACGCCCGAGGATGCGTCGCGCCACGATCCCACCGATGAACTCGCCGCCTACAAATTGGCGACGGAACCGTGGCCGGGCTCGTTCGGAATTTTCTACGAGGTGAAACGCCCGACGAAAAACCGCCTCGAGGCGGATCTCATCGCCCGGGCCCGCGAACGCACCAAAGGCGCCGCCGATCTCGACCTGCTCCAGGCTAGTTTTGCGCGTCTGCGCTGACGGGCTCCGACCCGGGATAATTGGGCGACTTCACGCCAAAATCGCCTTAACAGCCGTCAGGGCTATTTTTCGCGAATGCCCTATTGTCTGGATCAGGCGAATACATGGCGTTACCACAAGAACATGTACGCAGGCATGTCCTGCTTTTCATATTATCAGGCGTTGATAAACAACATCCAATAAGATGTTTATAGCTATATGATAACTTCTACTAGACATGATTTTTTCGCCAGAAAAATATCGACATCAAATAGGGTTCGAACCTCATATTGTGTTGGTTTATAAACCTCATGTCTGTCCCCGATGACATAATTTCCCTGCTCCGCGATGAGGCCTATCTTACCCTCTGCCGCAAGACCATTGACGAGTCCCTGGAGAAGGTACGCGCGCAAAAACGAGAAGTGGCCAACTCCCGCCCACCCTTCGGCATTCTGGCCATGCCCAGCAGTCGCAAGACTTATGAGCATTCGATGCGCACGGTGCTCGACACGGAGAGCTCGCTGCAAAACCGCTTATCAAAAATCAACCCACTTGGGGACTGGTTGAAAACGGCGCTGCCCGCCAAGCTGGACGATTATCTGTGCAAGGCATCGAATGATTATAGTTTCGGCGCGCATGTGCTTTCTGTCATAAATGGGTGGGAGCAAGGGATTAATCCTTACAGCGATCACTTGCTGGCCTTTGCTCGCGAGTTGAAAAACTCCGCCCGGGTCATTGGTGGAGCGAAGGAAAATCCCCAGACGATGTTCAGTTTACGAACCAGCGCGTTGGCCGGGCTGCGCCTTGCCGCCGCGGGCGTTGACCACGCAGCGTGGCAATTGGATTTGGCCGCCGACAAACTCCGCCTGACCACCGTTAACACCCTGTACAATAAAGTAAGCCTGGTCGCGGCACCGGTCAACCGTGTCGCAGAGTGGGTAGACCATCTGGTGCCGCTCTCAAATGCCGAATCTCTCGACAAAATGCAGTCCACGGAGGCAAAAGTGCGCGCGATGCTCGCAGACAAACTACTAGCCCTCCATACCCAAGCCGCGACTGCCCGCGAAATAGTGAACGAGGCCAAACGCAATTATCTCCAAAATCATTGGAGTCAACTTCGCGACCATGCGTTAATCCACTACGTGAAAGATCGCGATGTAGATGAGGTGCTTGATGAGCTGGCCGAGCATCACGTTGCTGCCACCTGGCAACGCAGCCAGCAGCTCTTGCAAGGCAAGCCCAATCCCTTTGCCCATGAGCGCTGAGTGTTCCGTCTGCAGGCACAGTTCAAACCATTAATTTTGCGCGGCGGCGCTGACGGGCTCCGACCCTGGGTAATTGAGTGAATGCAGGTCCGATGCACCCGGAAACACCCGGTGAACAGCCCACCGCAGCTGCGGCATATTTAAGACCGTCAGGTTCTGAAAAATGAACCGATAGGTGCCGCGCTCGGGAAAATAGACGCAGACCTGTCCGTTGAAAATAAACGCAGTGGCCGCACTCTGCTGCTTCGCACCGCTGCCATCGCCGTAGGAAAACTGTACGACGTTGACCGGCCGGTGCGCGCCCAGCCGTGCGCCCGCCAGGGTCGCTTCGCGAATCGCCGGCACCTCGTTGGTGGCGAGGACTTCCGGAAGATGCGCCTCCGGCTGCTGCGAGGAATCCTGGCCATACATCGGAAAATACGGCTCGATGTCCGGATATCTCGCCACGATCGGCGCCATGACCAGCGCAATGTTTTCCTTGGACTCCGGCGGCACATCCAGCGGCATGAACCCGTAATTGATGTCCCACGACCAGAGTTGCCCCTGCAGCTCGAAAACCGCGACCGCATGGCCGCTCACCACGGCATCGTTTTCCTTCGCGCCCCATTGCAGCACGCGCACCCACGGATCCGCGCCAAAGACTTCCTTAAAGTGGTCGTAGAAAAACACCGACTCGACCACGCAGTCGTTGCCCGCACCGAGCGTCTCGTGCGCAAAGGGCGGCTTCACCGCCTGGGGCCGCCTCACCATCGCGGGGACGGAAGGAGACACCACCCCGCGGTCCGCGATTGTGCCGGATAGGGCCATTGCCGCCGCCCGCGCCTTGGCGAGCTGCGGTTGCAATTCCTCCGGGAAAAGTTTGTAGGGCACTTGGACAATGCCGTCGTCGTCCCGGACGAACACACTGTCTGAGTTGAACGCCTTGAGCCGTGCATTTTCGAGCACGCGCGCATCCGTGAGCTTCAACTCGGGAAACGGCTGGTTGATTGATTGCACCGCAAACGCAAACCCGCTGGCTTCACAAAACAGAACAAGGCTCAAAAGAATGATTTTCATCGGGGGTTGAACGGCAGCCATCCAATCGGGAAAATAATTTGGAATAAGGACTGGGTGGATAGGCAAGGGCAAACCTCCCATCGGCCTTGCGCATCGGGCTCATGGATTCGGTCGGCATGGCAGGGTACCCTCACCCCGCCTGCACCAACCCGGATCGCACCGAACGTCGTTTGACTCCGTCCACGTGCACGGTATAGGGTTGGTTCCCGCCAAGAACTCGTGATCGAACCCGTCGAAACCAAATCCCGCCTCGAACGCGCATTCCTCGTGGGCGTGCAGACGCCCCAGATGCCGCCCGGCGAAGGCCAGGAGCTGCTCGACGAGTTGCGCGAACTGGTCGAGACCATGGGCATCGCCGTCGTGCGTTCGACGCTCGTTGCGCTGCGCGCGCCCACGCCCGCGCTTCTCATCGGCAGCGGGAAGGCCGACAGCCTCGTCGAACTCGCCCGGGCGGACAACGCCGACCTGATCGTGTTTGATGAAAATCTTTCCCCCGCCCAGCAGCGCAACTGGGAGGAACTCGCCGGGCTCGCCGTCATCGACCGCCAGGAAGTCATCCTCGAGGTCTTCGCCGACCGCGCCCACACCCGCGAAGCCATCCTGCAAGTCGCCCTCGCCCGCCAGGAATATTCCCTGCCGCGCCTGAAGCGCGCGTGGACCCATCTTTCCCGCCAGCGCGGCGGCGGCACCGGCGCGCGCGGCCAGGGTGAAACCCAGCTCGAGGAAGACCGGCGCATCGTGCGCGACCGCATCGCCCACCTTAAGGAACAGCTCGTCGAGGTCGTGAGGCAGCGCGGCGTACAGCGCTCGCGCCGCCTCCGCGTCCCCCTGCCCACCTCCGCCATTGTCGGCTACACCAACGCCGGCAAGTCCTCCCTGCTGAACCGCCTCACCGGCGCGTCCGTCTTCGTCGAGGACAAGCTCTTCGCCACGCTCGATCCCACCACCCGCCAGCTCCTGCTCGCCAACAACCAGAAGCTCCTCGTCACCGACACCGTTGGTTTCATCCGCCGCCTGCCGCACGGCCTGGTCGAGGCGTTCAAGGCCACGCTCGAGGAAGTCGTCGTCGCCGATTTTCTCATCCACGTGCTCGACGTCACCAACCCCAACTTCGAGAAGCACCACGCGACCACCCTCGGCGTCCTCTCCGAACTCGGCGTCAACGACCGGCCCACGCTCACCGTCTTCAACAAAACCGACCGCGCCGACCCGGCCATGCTCGCGCACGCCCGCGCCCTCGCGCCCGACGGGCTCTTCATCTCCGCCAAAACCGGCGCCGGCCTCGATACGCTGATTGGCCGCTGCGCCGGGCTTATTTCGGGTGAATTCGGCGCCACCGATCTCCTCGTGCCGCACGACCGCTACGACGTCATCGCCCGCCTCCACGAGTCCGGCCACATTCATGCCCAGGAGCACCGCGACGACGGCGTGTTCATCCAAGGCCGCTTTCCGCCCGCGCAATCCGCTTTCTTTGCACCCTTCGTCCTCAACGGCACGCATTGAAGTCGGAAGTTCGGTTTTTTAAGAAGGAAACCAGGAAACCATGAATCAAGCATTCCGCTTCTCCTGGCTTCCGGGCTTCCTCCTAAAATAAATCGGCCTCACTTCGGACCAAAAACCCGGTAGTAAATCAGCCCGTAAGTTTCGCGGAGGGCCGACTCCGTTGTAGCCAGCGCGTCGGCGTGCGGCAAAAAATCCAGCAATGTCCGCGGCCGGCGCGGGTCGCGTTGGAACCCGACCGGGAACGGCGTGAAATCGACCCCGGCGTGTTTAAAAAGCCAGGCGGCGCGCGGCATGTGCCACCCCGAGGTCACCAGCACCACATGCTTCCAGCCGTGCTCGCGGCACAGCGCCGCTGCCGCAAGGGCTTCATCCGCGGTATCGGCCAGCAGCGGCGTGAGGACGATTTTTCCCGCCGGCACGCCCGCCGCGATGGCTTGCACCCGCAGCACGTCTCCCTCCGTGACATGGTTTTTTTCCCATGGATAGCCCCCTCGTGAAAAAACGATGGCCCCGGCCTTGCCCGCGCGCATGAGCGCCACGCCCACCGTGAAGCGATTCACCCCATCGCTCCAGGAAGGGAAATCCACCCCGGCATGGTTGTAACCCAGGATGCCGCCCAGCACGATCACCGCATCGGCCGGGGCGCAGCCAGCGATGGTTTGCTGCGGATAGTGGTCCTCGAGCCGGCCGATCAGCGCCTCGCTCACGACCGGCATGCTCGCAACGTAAAGCAGCCCCAAGGCCGCCACGAGAAGCCGCCCGCGCTGCTTTTTCCAAAAAAATGCCAGCAGCAGCAGCACGCAGACAAAGCCCGCCGGCAGCACGAAAATCGGCAGCAGCTTGTGAAGAAACAGCATCATATTAGCCGAAGGATGAGTTTAATCTGTTTAACAAAACAACGGTTTCTTTTCTGTCATTCTGAGCAAAGCGAAGAATCCACCTAGATATGGCAAGCAATGTCGCACTGGATTCTTCGCTTTGCTCAGAATGACAGGCCGGTTTTATTCGATGCCCTGGCAAGTTTTGAGCAAAAAATCACGAATCAGCCAAAACAGCTTGCCCCGTCCGCCCGCCCGGGAGCATGACAAAGCCGTGCCTGCTCATTCCGCCGATTTCCGCCTGTTGTTCGCCTCGCGCATGCTGCGGCTGTTCGCCTGCGGTTTCCTCGCCGTGGTGCTGGCGCTGTATCTCTCGGCGCTGGGCTTCAACGAAACCCGCATCGGGTTGCTGCTCACGCTGACCTTCCTCGGGGACGCCGCCATTTCGCTGGGGCTGAGCACGCGCGCCGATCGCTGGGGCCGGCGCCGCACGTTGTTGATGGGCGCGGCGCTCGTCGTGCTGGGCGGCGCGGGCATGGCCTGGACCGACAACTTTCTTTTGCTCGCGATAGCCACGACCATCGGCGTGATCAGCCCGACGGGCGCCGAGGTCGGGCCGTTCCTTGCGGTGGAACAGGCCTGTCTCGCCCATGTGATCGACGACCGCGAGCGCACGCGAATTTTTGCGTGGTACCACGTGGCGGGTTTCACCGCGAGCGCGTTCGGGGCGGCGGGCGGCGGCGCGCTGGCCTCCGCACTGCAGCACGCCGGCTGGAGCGTGGTGGCCAGCTACCGGGCGCTGTTCTGGCTTTATGCCGCGGTGGGTGTGGCGCTCGCGCTGTTAAGCCGGCGCCTGGGCCCGGCCGTGGAAGTCCACGCGCCCGGCGAACGCACCGGGCCGGTCGTGAACCTGCTCGGGCTGCACGCATCGCGCAGCCTCGTGTTCCGGCTGAGCGGGCTGTTCGCGGTGGACGCCTTTGCCGGCGGTTTTATTGTGCAGAGCTTCCTCGCCTATTGGTTTCACAAGAAATTTGGCGCCGATATCGCCTCGCTCGGCGCAATTTTTTTCGGTGCCAACCTGCTCTCCGGCCTCTCGGCGCTCGCCGCCGCGCCGCTCGCCCGGCGCTTTGGGCTGGTCAACACCATGGTCTGGACGCACCTGCCGTCGAACGTCCTGCTCACGCTGGTGCCGCTCATGCCCACGTTGGGCGGGGCCATCACGGTGCTGCTCGCCCGGCAGACCATCTCGCAAATGGACGTGCCCACGCGCCAGTCTTATGTAAATGCCGTCGTGCCCGCCGCCGAACGCTCCGCGGCCAACGGCGTGACCGGCACCGCACGCCAGCTTGGCGCCGCTTTCGCGCCGCTGCTGGCCGGGCCCTTGCTCGGTTCAGCGGGACTGGCCAGCATGCCATTCTTTATCTCCGGCAGCTTAAAGATTTTGTACGATCTCGCGTTATGGAAAAACTTTCGCGCCATCAAGCCGCCGGAAGAAAAATGATGCGGCCGCATGGGAGGGACGCGGTATTCCCTCCTTGACCCATGCCGGGGAGAACGCAGCTTACTGACCCTTCACTGCCTGGTGGTGTAATGGTAGCACAGGTGACTTTGACTCACCTAGTCATGGTTCGAATCCATGCCGGGCAGCCATTCGGTGCGGACCGGGCGCTTCTATTTTTCGAGAAGATAGATTTCCAGTTCAACCAAAGTGCCCCGGCCGGTCTTGCTTGGTTGCGTTTCAATCCTGTCGACGATCACCAGCCATTCGCGGGAGTTGGACACGAGCCTGGCTTTCATGTCCCCGGGAGGGAGTCGGAGTTTTCCGCGGGCTCCCGCTTCTGCGATTGAGGTCAACCGGGCCTCCAGCGCAGAAACATCGATGCGCTTCCCCGCAAAGGTGATCACAGGTGCATCATTCGCAGGAAAGTTCAGCGATAGATCACCCATCGACCGCGCCGGACTTCCCGGGCAGACACACGCATGATAAAGCTTACGGTAACCTGCGACCGGCAAACCGCCTGACATTTCAAGATCAACATTGACCGTGGGAATATTTTGATGGCTCGAGGACGTTGTTTCGGGGGTAATTTTATTACCCCTTAGGTAGGAAATAATGGCTTCGGAATCCTGGTAGCTGCTGTGTCCGCTCAAGCTGAGCGGTTTTGGCCCATTTTTCGGGGCGTTCGGAAGCAATACTGGCAGGCTGTCGCCTCCATAAGTGGATATCCAGTGGTATAAAATTGATCTCACGGATTCTTCGTTCTTCATGGACAGAGCTTGTTTGGCAGGAACCAATGTTCCATTTTCAATCGCACCAACGGATTCCAGGATCGCGAGCAACCGGTGCTTCTGGCTCGCCACTGAGACCGAAAATGCACTCCAAGGCCCGGCCACGGACAAAAAACAGATCAAAGCCAGCGATGCAGGAATCAAGCGGGTCGATCCGCCAGGCCGGAAAGCGAAACAAGCCGAAATAACGAAGAGCCAGCCGCCCACCACCAAACCGAAGTAACGCCATTCGGTAATGCCATAGGCCGAAATCCGCTGTTGCAGCGACAGGATGAGCAAAAGGGAGAGCGGCCAGAGCGCCTTGAAAAAATATTTCCAGTACCACTTCCCCCAGGGTTCGCTGTCCATCGACCGGGTTGGCTGCAGAAGCAGGGCCGCCAAAATGCCCACCACCGCAAGGCAACAGACCGGCAAGGCAACCCACCCATGAGGCCACGTCCAGGTCCGGATGATTTTGAATGAGTAGAGATAAAGGATCGCGACGAAGACGATCACCAGCGGGGCCAGGGCGAACTGGGCGAAGGCCCGGAGACCTTTGGGGTAACTTTCGTCCCTGGCCAATTCGTCCAAGTTGCCGGGCACGCCTCCCAGGAAAAACAACGTGTTAAAGATTCCCACCATCACCACCCAAAGTTCGCTATAGCATTTCCCATCGATGCGGAGAGAGAAAAGCTTGTCCGCACTGGAAATCGCGAGCGTTAAGCCCAGATAGAGAACAGCCGAATACAAAACAGAAAGGGCAAATCGCTGAAAAAGTCTCCGGTTGAACTGCCAGAACGCCGCTTCCTGCGTCGCGCGCAGGCATGGGATAAACGCCACGGCAAAATGCAGGCTGAGATCCAACACGAAAAAACGGATCCAAATGAGTCCTGTCGCCCGGTCGACATCCATGGGCAGGCTGCGGGCATACCAAGCCAGAACGAGAATTCCGGCGACTTCGAGCAATAGGCCGTAAACCGAACTCGATATCCAGCGCTCACGAAAGAGTCGCAAGACAAGCATCAACGGTACGCCCAAGGCACAGGCCATGAGAACGTTTGGCAAAAAATCCCCCGAGACCTCGATTCCGACGATCGCAACGGCCGTCCCGACAACCGCAGCAAGAACCACAAACGGAAAGCGCGCCAGGACCCGGCCTGCATCCGTCAACACCGTTTGCACGGTCGGAAAAGACAATTTCATGGGGCAGGTGATTCTTTAGTTCGAACCAAGTTCCAACACCAATCTTATTTGCGCCGTCATCTCAGGCATTGACGAGCCGTTTGCCTGTCCGTTACCTGTCGGCCATGCACGACACGAGAACCGTGGATCCACGGGCCAAATACAAGCGCATCGTCCTCAAACTCTCCGGAGAGGTCCTCCGCGGCGGCAAGTCCGGCGATCCCATCGACGCCGACACACTCGAAGATATCTGCACCCAGGTTAAGGAAATCCACGACTTGGGCGTGCAGATCTGCCTCGTCATCGGCGGCGGCAACATCTTCCGCGGCCTCGCCGGGGAAAAACGCGGGGTGGACCGCACCACCGGCGATTACATGGGCATGCTCGCCACCGTCGTCAACGCCCTCGCGCTGATGGATTGCCTCGAAAAAATGGATGTCACCACCCGCGTGCAAAGTGCCATCCCGATGAACCAGATTGCCGAACCCTTCATCCTGCGGCGCGCCGTGCGCCACCTCGAAAAAGGCCGCGTCGTCATTTTCGCCGCCGGCACCGGCAATCCCTACTTTTCCACCGACACCACCGCCGCCCTGCGCGCCAGCGAGATCCACGCCGACATCATCATCAAGGCCACCAAGGTGGACGGCATCTATGACAAGGATCCCAAAAAACACGCCGACGCCGTCAAATACGACGACATCACCTTCCTCGATGCGCTCAAACAGCGCCTCAACGTGATGGACTCGACCGCATTTTCCCTCTGCCTCGACAACAACGTGCCCATCCTCGTCTTCAACCTCAGCGACAAACACGCCATCCGCCGCGCCATCTTCGGTGAAAAAGTCGGCACGCTGGTGCACAACTGATGACAGATAGTTGAAAGCTGGAAGTTGAAAGGCCCGTTTTGCCCAAACCTTTTTCGACTTTCAACTTTCACCTTTAAACTTTCAACTTTGCCTTAACCCACCACCACCATGTCCCATCCCATCATCAACGACATGCAGGCCAAGATGAAAAAGGCCTTCGAACACACGCTGCACGAGTTCAGCACCATCCACACCGGCAAGGCCTCGCCGGCCATGGTCGAAAGCGTCACGGTCGAAGCCTACGGCTCGCACATGCGCCTCAAGGAATGCGCCGCCATCTCCACGCCCGACGCACGCCTCATCCAGATCCAGCCGTGGGACAAATCCCTCCTCAAGGCCATCGAGAAAGCCATCCAACAGGCCAATCTCGGCTTCAATCCCATCGTCGATGGCGCAACCGTGCGCATCCCCCTCCCCGACATGAGCCGCGAGCGCCGCTTGGAATTTGTCAAGACCGCCAACAAACTCGCCGAGGACGGCCGCGTGCATGTCCGCAATGTCCGCCGCGAATCGCTCGAAGCCCTCAAAAAAGCCGCCCTGCCCGAGGACGACATGAAACGCTGCGAAAAGGAAGTGCAGACCCTCACCGACAAATTTACCAAGGACATCAACGACCACCTCGGCCACAAAGAAAAAGAACTGCTGGCCGTTTGAGCGCAGCTCAAACGGAAGGTCTGAGGCTTCAGGCGCCAGGGCTAGAGGCCTTTCCGTATATGTCTTCACCTAACGCCTCTCGCCTCTCGCCTCTTGCCTCCGCGCGCCCACGGCGCGTGGTCATCAAGCTCGGCACCGGCGTGCTCACCCACGGCGTCGGCCAGCTTGACGAGCCGCGCATCGCATCGGTCTGCGCCCAAATTGCCGCGCTCCGCGAACGCGGTGCCGAGGTGCTTGTCGTTTCCTCCGGTGCCGTCGGCCTCGGCATGGGCGCGCTCGGCCTGGCCAAGCGCCCCGGCGAGCTCTCCCGCAAGCAAGCCTGCGCCGCCGTCGGCCAGTCGCTGCTCATGCAGACCTGGCAGCGCGGCTTCGCCCCGCTCGGCCTCACCGTCGCACAAGTCCTCCTCACCCACGAGGACCTCCGCGCCCGCGAGCGCCACCTCGGCGTCAAGGCCACCCTCCGCCAGCTGCTCGATTACGGCGTCGTGCCCGTCATCAATGAAAACGACACGGTCAGCGCCGCCGAAATCAAATTCGGCGACAACGACACTCTCTCCGCGCTCGTCGCCGGGCTGATCGAGGCCGACCACCTCGTCATCCTCTCCACCGCGCCCGGCCTCATCGACCTGCGCGGCACCAAGCAAATCGTGCCCGTCGTCGAGAAAATCACGGCCGAGATCGAGGCCATGGCCGGCGGCACCACGAGCGAAACCGCCACCGGCGGCATGATTTCAAAAATTTCCGCCGCCAAGCTCGCGACGAAATCCGGCTGCGGCGTCTTCATCGCCAGCGGCGCGGAACCCGATATTCTGGAGAAACTTTTTTCCGGCCGCGGTCCGGGCACGTTCTTCGTGCCCAGCGGGCTGCCGCTCAATGCGAAAAAGCGCTGGCTCGCCTGGTACCAGCGCCCCGCCGGCACATTGCATGTCAATGCCGGCGCCGCCGCCGCGCTGCGCGAACGCGGCACGAGCCTCCTCGCCGCCGGCATCACCAGTGCAAGCGGCGAATTCGCCGCCGGCGACGTCGTCAACATCGCCGCGCCCGATGGCATCGTGATCGCCCGCGGCACGAGTGCGTTTTCCAGCAGCGAGACCGTCCACCTCGCCGGAAAAAAAGGCGACGAAATGCACGTGCTTTATCCCACCCGCAAGCACCTCGAAGTCGTCCACCGCGACGACCTCGTATTGTTGTGACGGCCACCACCGACATGAAATGCCTTAGAATTTTCGCCTGGTTTGCCGGTTCGCTCCTGCCGGTATCGGCCGGCTTTGCCTCTGACTGGATCGAGCAACCGCTCAAATTCGACATCCAGTGGCCGTACGACCTGAAGGAGAGCGAGCGCCACACCGTCAAGGATGGCGTGCACGATTTTGTGGTCCACAAGACGGACCAGACCTTCCGCAAAGGCAGCCCCACCCTCCCGCGCACGGAAATGCGCATCGAGAACGACTACACCTCCGGCAGCCACATGTTCGAAGCCGACGTCTATGTGCCCGCCGGCACTTCGGGCGTGTCGATCATGCAGATTTTTGGCGGCAGCGGCCGCCATGCGAGCTCACTGCAGCTGCGCGTCTACCAGGGCGATCTGAAGCGTTACCGCGCCGAGACCGTGAAATCGGGCATCTACGACCATTGGTTTCACCTGAATGTAGCCCACGACGCCGACACCCACAAAATCGTGATCGATATCGACGGCGTGCCGGTCCTCTCAGCCGAGGACTACGGAGGCAGCTCGCATTACTTCAAATGCGGCGTCTACACGCAGGAGGGCGCCAGTGACAAAACGGAAGTGCTGTTTAAAAACATAAAGGTCTACTCGAAGTAAGGCGGGGCGCCGCTATTTTTCGTCTCCGGTTGGTTCGGTCAGCAGATAATTCCAAACTGGCAGAAAAACGGCCTTGTGCCTGTTACCTATGGCCGTGCCGTGTGCCGTTTTTGAATCCACCGGAGTCCCCGGGTAATTCGTAATGAGTATCCGCGAGTGCCGATAGGGCGGATCTTCATTGTCTACATCCACCGGGGCGCCAAGCCGATCCATCTTCAGTGCAGCCAAGTTCTTCAGCTGCTGCCTAAAATCACATCCCTGCCTGTCCTGCATGTGATTGATGGCAAAAAAGCGTCGGAGTGGCGTGGCCGGTGTTTCCGCGTACCAGGCTGCCGGTTCATCATAGGCGATGCTGTAATCCTTGGGGGCGCCAAACATCAGGACTCGTGCCACGCGATGCTTGATGGCGATCAATGCAGCATGTCCCCCGCCCTGTGATTGGCCGGCCATGGCGATATGCTCCCAGGCTATTTCCTCGCCCTGAAGGAATTGTCCCCAGTTTTCCCGCGGTCTTTCCGACTCCAACCAGAGCAAAAGCTTGGCCAGTCGGTTCTCGATGCTGTCCGTCCGATCAACCGTGATGTACGGAGTCTTGCCACCCCGGATGATGGCCATCCGAAACGCTTCGAAGGCATCCTTGTTGCGGGCATTTCGAAAACTGGCCGCCGGAACGTCATCCGGATACATGAGGGTAATGACATGGTAGCCCAAATTAGCGGCGGTCTCGAGAAATTCCTTTGGGCCCTGCCCATGCCCGCTTGTTCCAGGAAGGAAGAGCAGAAGTTCGTGCCTGTCCTTGATTCCAGCTTCACTTTTGCCGAGTAGGACCGCCTCGTTCACGCAGATCCAGTGCGGCGTGTTGAACGTGTTAATTTGTGGATCGGTCTCGCTGGGTTTAATGCCGACCCACGTCAGCTCAGCATGGGCAACGAGCGTTAAGGCGCAGGCGGTTATGACCAATATCTGCTTTCGAAACATGCATCTTACCGTCCATCATCAAAGGCCAAAGGGCGAGATTTCTTGGCCGTAAAATAAAGTCAGTCGAATTTTCCCGCGGATGGCGCGAATAGGCGCGGACGACCAAACCTAGCTTTTTATCACACTGATTGCCTTCCCTCCATAGCTGAAGAGCGAAGGAGGATCACGGAGATTGGTCTGGTAAAAAAGTTTGAGCACGGCGTCCCGACGCGTTTCACCCCAAATCTTACCCGCTCCCTATCCGTGCTTATCCGCGCCATCCGCGGAAAAAATCAGTGATTGGCGTTCATTCGCGTCTATTCGCGGTTCAATATCCTTCAAAATTTCCCTTTGCGCCTTGGCGTCTTTGCGTGAGGGTTGGAACCCTACATGGAGTTTGTTATCGAAAATCAGCGCGGGCCCGACGGCGTTCCACCGATCGACTTCCGCGCGCAGCTCAACGACGAGCAGTTCGCCGCCGTCACCGCGCCGCCCGGACCGCTGCTCGTGCTCGCCGGCGCGGGCTCGGGCAAGACTCGCACCCTCACCTACCGCGTCGCCTGGCTGCTCTCGCAGGGCGTGCGGCCCGGCGAAATCCTGCTGCTCACGTTCACTAACAAGGCCTCCAAAGAAATGCTCCATCGCGTGCAGGATCTCACCGGCCTCGATCCCGGCCGCTT
This sequence comes from Opitutaceae bacterium, assembly GCA_035568935.1. Classification (GTDB taxonomy): domain Bacteria; phylum Verrucomicrobiota; class Verrucomicrobiia; order Opitutales; family Opitutaceae; genus DASRHD01. Next base: position 64,834 of record DATMNP010000033.1, read on the forward strand.
CTGGGGCGGCACTTTTCATTCCATCGGCCACCGCCTGCTGCGCATCCACGGCGAGGCCGTCAACTTGTCGCGCAACTTCACCATCCTCGACGCCGACGAATCCGAGGGCCTGCTGCGCGACGCGGTCGAGGGCATCGACAAGGGGTTTTTCAAGGACAAGACCCACCCGCGGCCCGGCCCGCTGCATTCGATCATCTCCCTCGCCCGCAACACCCAGCTGCCGCTGTCCGAGGTCCTCACGCGCTTTTTTCCGCAGCACGACGGCTTGATCGACCGCGTGCCGGATTTTGCCAAGAAATACGACGCGACCAAGCGCACGCAGAACGTCGTCGATTACGACGACCTGCTCGAGTCGTGGCTCGAGCTCATGCGCCGCGCACCCGACGTGGCTTCCTACCTGCAGAACCGGTTCCGCCACGTGCTGGTCGATGAATACCAGGACACCAACACGCTGCAGTCGCAGCTCGTCGATCTCGTCGGCGCGCACCACCAGGTCATGGCCGTGGGCGATGACGCGCAGTGCATCTACTCGTGGCGCGGCGCGAACTTCGAGAACATCATGACGTTTCCCGACCGGCACGCGGGCACCGTCATCCACCGCATCGAGATGAACTACCGCTCGACGCCGCAGATCCTCGCCCTCGCCAACGGCGTGCTCGCGGCGCAGCCCAAGGGCCGCCACTTCGACAAGGAGCTGCACGCCACCCGGCCCAATCAGGAAAAACCGTATTTCGTGCAGTCGATGGACGGACGCGAGCAGGCCTCGTTCATCGTGCAGCGCGTCAAGGGCCTCGTCGAGGAAGGCCGCTCGCTCGGCGACATCGCCGTGCTCTACCGCGCGCATTTCCAGGCACTCGACATCCAGCTCGAGCTTTCGCGCCTGCAAATTCCCTACGTCATCACCAGCGGAGTGCGTTTCTTCGAACAGGCACACATCCGCGACCTCGTCGCGCTGCTGCGCTTCGTCTATAATCCGGCCGACACTGCCGCGTGGCAGCGCCTCGCCGTGCTGCTGCCGAAGGTCGGCGACAAGGGCGCGCAGAAGATCCACGCCGCCGCGCTCGAACTCGCCCGCGCCCGGTCGATGAATTTCCTCGACGCCCTCGCCTCGCCCGAAGTCGCCGCCAAGGTGGCCAAGGACGCGCGCGACGAATGGCCGAAGCTCACCGCCTCGCTCCAGCAGGTCGGCGACACGATGAAAAACCTGAAGCCGCACAACGCCGTCGAACTCGCGATCGACGGATGGTACGGGGATTACCTGAAAGGCGCCTACGCCAACTACGTCTCGCGCCTCGACGACTTGAAGTCGCTCATCGGTTTCGCCGGCCGCTTCGAGGACATGCAGGAAATGCTCGCGCAAATCATGCTGCTCAACTCCGAGGTGAGCGACCGCCGGATCGACCCCGATGGCGACGCGCTCAAGCTCACCACCGTCCACCAGGCGAAAGGCCTTGAATACGGCGTGGTTTTCCTGATCGGCCTCGCCGAAGGCATGTTTCCGCTCCGCCGCGCCATCGAAAGCGGCGACCTCGAGGAAGAACGCCGGCTATTTTACGTCGCGGTCACGCGCGCCCGCGACGAGCTCTATCTCTGTTTCCCCAAAGTGAACACCAAAGGCGGCCCCACCATGCTGATGACCCCCAGCCGCTTCCTGCTGGAACTCTCGCCCGAACTCTACCAACCGCTCAAAATCAGACGAAGCTACGCGTGGTGACGCAGTTTGCTTAAATGGTAGGTCGGGGTTTATCCCCGACGCGTCGGGGATAAACCCCGACCTACAGTACAGATATCTCATCCTCTACCAGCCGCTCAATATCCGGCGAAGCTATGCGTGGCAGCATCTTTGAGACGTGCCTTCACCAAGTTTGTCATTCTGAGGGCAGCGAAGAATCTCACCACGAACAGCTAATTCTAATTTTCACGGCATGACCCTTTCGGGTCGGCCCTTTCGCCCGTCTGGCCCTGGCGCAAACTGACGAATTCGAGTTAGGTCTGACACAGTTAGACCAGCATGCCACTT
>DATMNP010000034.1:0-8984 GCA_035568935.1 Opitutaceae bacterium
CGAACTTTTCGACGCGCAGCCGTTTCACCGCTTCGTCTTCCACCGCGGCGCGTGGCGCGAACTCGGCGTGGCCCTGCAGGATGGGTCGCTGGTCGAAGTCGAACTGGCTGAAACGACACCTGCCACCTTACCGATCACCGCGCGGGAGGGTTACTGCATCGACGCGCCGCTGGAGGCCGCCGCGCTCGCCGGGCAAATCGCCGCGCAACCGTGGAGCGGACTCTTTCTCTCCTTCGACTATGGCAAGACTTGGACAGAACTCGCCGAAGCCACGCCGGCCGGCACCGCGCGCGCGTATTTCCGCCATGCTCAGTCGAACGACCTCCTTGCCCGTCCCGGCGAGCAGGACCTCACCTGCCACGTATGCTGGGACTGGCTGGCCGACGCGCTCGCGCGCCACGGTTTCTCCGCGCCACCGGTCGAGTCACAGGAAAGTTTCTTCGTCCATCACGCCGCCAAGTTCCTGGCCAAGGCGACCGCGGCCGAGGCCGGCCGCTTCAGCAAAAAAAAACTCAGCCTGCTGCAGCTCCTGCACCCCTCGCACCTCGGGCAGAAGTTCCAGGCGTTGCATGCGTGGCGCGATTGATAAAACCTGCGGGCGGCTGGGGCAGCCGCCCCTACCCCTGAGGCACATTCGTTTTGGTCGGATCCGTTGCCCTCAGCGGGCCGACCCCATTTCGTCCAAAATTCCCCTTGCTTCGCGGGGGGGCGTTCTCTACTTCTGACCGTTCAACACGAGAAAACCTATGGCCAGAATTTGTGCAATCACCGGCAGACGCCCCGTCAAGGGCAGCATCATCAACCGCAAGGGTCAGAGCAAAAAGAGCGGGGGCATCGGCACGCACGTGACCAGCATCACGAAGCGCAAGTTCCGCCCCAACCTGCAGCGCATCAAGGTTAAACTGCCCAATGGCGGTACCAAGCGCATGCTCGTCTCGGTCAAGGCCATCAAGGCCGGCCTCATCGAGAAGGCATAAGACCCGGGCTTTTGCCTGAATCATTTTCCAAAGCCCGCGGTGATAACCGCGGGCTTTTGTTTTGGGAGGAGTTTTAAGTAGGTAAGGCGCGTTATCCGCAGGGAACTATCCCCTTCGCATACGTAATAATGGGCTTGCTGCGAAATTAGCCTTATTCAGGCTGGAAGCATGCTTAGGCGAATTTTGGAGTCTCTCATTGCCTTGGGATTGGAGGAGATTGTGAGGCGATATTTCCCTAATTTTCTCCCATGGGTGTGCCTACTAATTTTGGCAGTGGCCACGCTTGAAATTTTAAGAAGCAAGTATTGTGCGAGTAAAATCAAACAGATACATTCTGAGTTTGGACGGAAACACCCCGTGGCAATCTATTTCATTGTTTTTATTCTTGGTGGCAGTCTGCTTTGTTTTTACTGGCTTAGTATCGGTCGAGCGTTGGTTTTATTGGAACACGCAGCTAAGGTTCCAGACAACTCAACCAACCGTCCTTTTACGAACACCGACAAACGCCCTTGGATAAGTGTTGATGTGGAAATTGCCAGTCCCATGACTTATGATGCAAATGGGGATGCGCGGATAACGTTTAATTTCATCCTGACAAACACTGGTGATGCGCCTGCTGCCAATATTTGGGTTTCTCCGGAAATGGTTCTAGTATTTGGCGACTCATTCATACCCCAAAGGAGAATTGCCGACTTACAACGAATACAATCTCAGAGGCCCAGTTTTTTAGGGGAGGTTTTGTTTCCAGGAGGCCGTCTTATTCAGGCATACAACATAGGAATTAGTCGTTCTGCTGTTCAAGAGTATCATTCTTGGGTTAACAAATCTTACGGGCCTAATTCGTCTATTCTGGCTAATTTATGGCCGGCTTCTTTAGTCGGATGCGTGGACTATAAATTCACGAACGGAGAAGGCCATCATCAAACGGGATTTGTGTATGAGCTTGGAGTGCGGTCGAATGAAGCACCCGGAGGTTGGGTCGCAATAGACTCTAATGAAATTCCAATTCCACTAAACCGACTTATCCTCGTCGGCTCCATTTTTAGTGTCCTACCAAACTAGTTATTATGCACCTAAAACACGCCAGAGAACAAAACAAGCTAGAGCACTTCATTGACGAGAAGGAGAAGACGCACCCAAAGGGCAGCCATCGCCATTTTCACGGCACAGTTAAGTCGATGGCTGGGGGAAAGACGAAACCAATGCGGGGAACATCGACGAAGCCTTCTCGCGGGCGTTGAACCTGAACTCAAATTCCTTCACGTATTTACTAAGATGCTTTTTTGAAACGCCCATATGCGTGCCGCGAATACTGCCTTTCAAATGCTTCCAGAAATTTTCCAGCCCGTTGACATGACAGTTTCCGTTGACGTATTTCCCGACGCCGTGGTCAACGGTGGCATGCTTGTAACCGATCTTGGCCAAGTCCTGATAGGAAGAAAGCTGGTCGGAATTAACCGTGGAGCCCTTGCTGACATTTTCCTCAATAGCTGGAGCATCCCGAAAACGACAGCCTTATTGACAAGAGAACGACCTTTTGCCGCAGGGCCTTTGCGCTGTCCACCAACATAGGTCTCATCAACCTCAATTTCGCCAAACAGAGGAAAATCGCCGTCAATGTTTTCCATGTGCATTCGGATATGGTGCGCCATGCGCCAAGCCGTCTTGTAAGTCACACCAAGCTGACGCTCCAATTCCTTAGCGGGAACACCGTGACGCGACGTGGTGAAGAGATAAATCGCGTAGAACCACAATTGCAGGGGTGTGCGGCTATCCTCAAAGGGCGTGCCAGCCGTGGGGTGCAGATGATGCCCGCACCATTGGCACGAGTAAGCCCGTTCCGCTTTGATGCGATACCAGTTGGCCTTGCGCTCGCATTTCGGGCAGGCGCGGCCTTGGCCAAAGCGTGCCTCAAAAACGTGAGCAAGGCAGGCTTCGTCATTGGGAAATTGCTGGAAAAAGGCTCGGATGGTGATGCTGGGCTTTTCTTTCATGCCTCACAGCAAGGCAGAAACACTTACGTATGTCAAGGGGATATTTTCCTAGGGATAATCCGCCCTACCATGATTTCAGGCCACGCTCTCGAGGGGAAACCGGATCGTGTAGCGCATCCCGTGGTCGCGTTCGATGGCGAGGGTGCCCTTGATCTGCCCGGCGAGCATTTCGACCAGCTTCAATCCCAGTCCGGCCGGCTTGGTTTTTCCGGGCGCATCCACCGCGCCATCGTTGGCCACCATCAACTCGCATTGTCCGCCATCGGCGGCATGCAGCGCCACCTGCACGGCACCCCTGGCGCGGCCGGCAAAAGCATGCTTGAGCGAGTTGGTCAGGAGTTCGTTGGTGATGAGGCCGAGCGGAATGGCGATATCGAGGCCAAGCAACAGGCTGTCCACGTCAACCGCCGCATTGATGCGAGCGCCGGTCGGATGGGACTTCAGCACCATGGAGACGAGGTTTTGCAGGTAGCCGGGCAGATCGATGCGGGCGAGGTCGCCCGAGCGATAGAGCCGTTGATGGATGAGCCCCATGGTGGAAATGCGGCTCTGGCTGTCCTCGAACATGGCCTGCACCTTCGGGTCTCCGGCCTGGAGCGCCTGCAGCGAAAGCAGGCTGGAGATGATCTGCATGTTGTTTTTCACCCGATGATGGATCTCCCTCAGCAAAACTTCTTTCTCCGCCAGGGCCATGCGGAGATGTTCCTGGATTCGCGCCCGCTCGCAGGCATAGCGCAGCGTGCGCACCAGCACCTCGGCGCCCGTGGTGTCCTTGACCAGGTAATCCTGCGCGCCGGCCTGAATGGCGGCGATGGCCATGGCCTCGTCTTGCAGGCCGGTCAGCACGACGATCGGCGGCACCGGCACCGCCGCACGCAGCGTTTCGACCGCATCGAGCCCGCGGGCATCGGGCAGTGAGAGATCGCAGAGAATGACATCGAAATCCTTTGAGGCCATCTCGGCCCGCGCCTCGCTCACCCGCGTCGCGACCGTCAGCGTGAAGCGCAGGTTTTCCGAAGCGTTGAGCATTTCGCGCAGCAAAAGCTCGTCGTTGGTATTGTCTTCAACGAGAAGAATGCGAAGGGTCGGCTCTCGATTGGAGGGCATGGCTTGCGATCAACCTGTCTGAAATATTTTTGCCGGTCGGCGGCGCTAGTCAACGCTAACACAACTTGGTTGCATTTCAACCTGGCGGCGCAATTGGCGTGAGATGGCCGCGCCAAAGCTCGCGATAGATGGCGTTGTCGGGGCACTCGAGCCGGCGCACGTCGAACCGGCGTTCCTCGACATAATCGAGCCCGTAGTGGAACGCGGCCAACAACAAGGGATAGGAAAACTCCACGTCCGGCTGCCGGTGGAGCGTGCTGCGGCAAAAGGCAAGGTAGTCGATGCCGGCCTCAAGGTTGGCCCGCCAATCCCACACGGCTGGCTCGAATGGGACGCTGGCAACGTCGGCCCAGGCATGGGGTTTGAGCTGAAGCAGGCCACAAGCCTCGCCGTTGCGGGCGCGCGGGTCGAAATTTGATTCGGCCGCGACTAGCGCGTAAATGAACGCCGGATCGAGACGATAGCGCGTGGCCTGCGGCTGGATCGCGGCCCAGACTTCGGCGCGGGTCGGCGGCGGCGTGGCTTCATGGCGCGCGCAGGCGGCGAGGAATAACAAAACGGGCAAACAAAGGGGGATTACACGCATGAGTGTCTTTAACCAGCATCGGCCTCTTCCATGTACTTGAGACGGCCAGGCCCCCGCAGCCTTTGCGGCAGGTTGGGATAATCCGCCATGGCTCGGCCGCATTAGAAAGCCCGTTGTCGGTCGCTGAGCGCGCGGGCCACGTCGAGCGCGAAGAACGGTCCGCGGAAAATCATCCCGGTGTAAACCTGCACCAGCGTCGCGCCAGCATCGAGTTTTTCGCCGGCCGATGCCGCATCGTTGATGCCACCCACCCCGATGATGGGCAGGCGCCCGCCGGTCGCCCGCGCGATGTAGTTGATGATTTCCGTCGAGCGCCGGCGCAGCGGCGGACCGCTCAGGCCGCCGGCTTGGGTAACGTATGAAAAAGAACCGGGCCGGTCGAGCGTGGTGTTGGTGGCGATGATGCCGTCGAATCCGAACTCGGCGATGGCTCCCAGCACGTCGTCGATCTGGCGGAAGGAAAGGTCGGGCGCGATCTTGAGCAAGAGCGGCTTTTTCGTTTTGCCGGGCTGCGCCGCACGGTCGCGGTTGGCGGCGGACAGCGCCGCGAGCAGTTCACGCAGGCGGTCTTCCTCCTGCAGCTTGCGCAGATCGGGCGTGTTGGGGCTGCTGACGTTGATGGCGATGTAGTCGGCGTGGTCGGCCAGCAGTGCAAAGCTGCCGAGGTAGTCGGCCACGGCCTGGTCGAGCGGCGCGGCCTTCGATTTGCCCAGATTAATGCCAATGGGAATGCGCCGGCGGCCCGGACCGGGCTGGCGCGCGAGATATGCGGCGATTTTTTCCGCACCGCGATTGTTGAAGCCCATGCGGTTGATGACCGCCTCCTGCCTGGGATAGCGAAAGAGCCTCGGCTTCGGGTTGCCGGGCTGCTCAAGGCGCGTGACCGTGCCGACCTCGACGTGGCCAAAGCCAAGCGCGGCGGCCGCGGGCCAGGCCACGGCGTTTTTGTCGTAACCCGCAGCCAGGCCGACCGCATTGGGAAACTTCAGCCCAAACACCTCGACCGGCCGGGCCCGCGCCGCCGGCAGCCGGTTGAAATGCTCCAACGCCCGGCACAACGGCGGCGCCGCGCCAAGCAACGCCAGCGCGTGAACGCTCAATTCATGTGCCGTTTCCGGGTCGAGCTGGAAAAATGCCCGACGGAAAAAGTTTTCGTAGAACCAACCCATACCGGCAAAAGTGCGGAGCACGCGGCAAAAATGCAAGTGTCGGTCAATCCAGGGCGTGTTTGCAGAAAAAACGCCCGAATATTTTTTTCTGCTTGTTTTTTCGAGACCCGTTTGCACGCTGCGCTCAAATTTCCAATCCGGCCATCGGCGGAGGCCGATGCGGAAAAATCGGCAAAAAAACGTTTTCCTGGTTTGACTCGCGCAATCGGGAGCCCTTTTGCTCCAATCGAATTTACTGATAACAATGCCAAAATCTACTACCTCCCTCGAATGGTGCATCGTGCGCCTCGGCGATGACCACAACTGGTGGGTCGAAGAAGTCAGCGACCCCGTCCGTTGGGACGTCGACAGCCTCAGCATCATCGACCCTCGCCAGGTCGCCCACCTCATCGAACTCGTCGAGTCGCTGCGCGACCACGGTTTCGACCAGGACATCTTCGAAAAGGCTTTTATTTCTTTCCGCATTGAAAAGGACCTCGGCCACGGCCGCGTGCGTCTCAAGCGCATGAAGGAACCCCTGTTTGAGTCCGAGGAAAAACTTTTTGCCCTGCCCGACCACCTCGACGAGGAAAACGGCCCTTATGCCGACCTGCTTGACCACCTCACCCGCTGCCGCGTGAAGATGCTCAACGATCTCTTCGACTTTGAATCCAAGCTCACCATCGACGAAGTCGAGGACCAGATCCGCGAGGACCAGAATACCAATTTTATCGAAGGCAAAGCCGTCCACGTCTTCGCCGAACTCACCGCCATCCTCGACTTCGTGCCCGAGGGCTGGGACACCGACGACGAGCGACCGGAAAAATCCGCCGAAGAAGTGGACGATGCCGACCTGCCCGAGCTCGACAAGGAAGAGGAAGAGCGCCTCAAAAACGACGCATCCCTCAAGTGGGACGACGACGACGAGGAAAAAGACGAGGACGAGGAGAAGAAAGAGGGCGATGAGGACGAGGACGACGCTGACGAAGATGAGGATGCGCCCAAGGGCAAAGCCAGCAAAGGCGACGACAAGCCACGCAAACGCTCGAAGGGGAAGTGAGCTTTTTTAGTTCAAGGTTCTAGGTTCAAAGTTCAAGGTTGGAAGCCCTGAAACTTTGAACATTGAACGGGGAACTTTGAACTAGCGCGCCAGCGCTGCCGCCATGTCCTTGGCAAAATACGTCAGGATCATGTCCGCGCCGGCGCGCTTGATGGCCAGCAACGATTCGTTCCGGCAGGCCTCGAGGTCGAGCCAGCCGCGCTGCGCCGCGGCGTGAATCTGCGAATATTCGCCGGAAACCTGGTAGGCCGCGACCGGCTTGTTCGTGCGCTGGCGCACATCGCGGATGATGTCGAGATACGGCCCAGCCGGCTTGACCATCACAATATCCGCGCCCTCGGCCGCATCGAGCGCCACCTCGGTGAACGATTCGCGGCGATTGGCCGGGTTGAGCTGGTACGTGCGTTTGTCGAGTGAAGGCGTGCCGGCGGCCTTGGCGCTGCCCACCGCCTCGCGAAACGGCCCGTAGTAGGCCGAGGCGAACTTCGCCGAGTAGGCCATGATGCCCGTCTGCGTGCAGCCCGCGACATCGAGCGCCCGGCGGATGGCACCCACGCGGCCGTCCATCATGTCGGACGGCGCCACGAAATCCACCCCGGCCCGCGCGTGCAGCACGGCCATCTTCACCAAAATTTCCACGGTGCGGTCGTTGTCCACGTCGGAGCCGTCCGCCGTCAGCACGCCGTCGTGCCCATGCGTCGTGTAAGGATCGAGTGCGATGTCGGTCATCACCGTCAGCCCCGGCACGGCCTTCTTGACTGCACGCACGGCGCGCAGCACCAGCGCATCCTCCCGCAACGCCGCACTGCCCTCGGTGTCCTTCAGCCGCGCCTCGAGCTTCGGAAACAGCGCCACCGCCGGCACGCCGAGCTTCGCGAGCGCGCGGCATTCCTTCACCAGGTCGGTGATGCTGCGGCGGAACACGCCCGGCATCGACGCGATCGGCTCCGGACGACCCTTTCCCTCCACCACAAAAAGCGGCGCGATGAAGTTCTGCGGACGCAGCACCGTCCCCTCGACCAGCGCGCGCAGGCTGGCCGTGCGGCGCAACCGCCGCGGACGCTGGGTTAAATCGAGCTTGAAGTTTTCGGGCATGGACGCGTTGGAATAGGAGTTTAAACCGCTAATCTCCGCTAATTCACGCTAATTTTGTCTCTCGCGAGTACCGTTTGGATTTTAGGTTTCTGAGGTAGGGCGAGGCGTCCCCGCCGAGCCGATAGAAATACGGCTCACCGGGACGGTTCGCCCTACCCGCGCTACCGCGCGAAACAGTTCACCTTTGCTTTTTTGCGTGAGACATTTGGAATCTTACCAGTTCATGCCCATCAAACTTTTCGACTCGCTCACGCGGGAGATTCGCGAACTCCGCCGGCCGGACCCCAATAATCCGAAGGACGTCTTCAGTTTCTACAACTGCGGGCCGACGGTCTATGCGCCCGCGCACATCGGCAACTTTCGCACCTTCATCGTCAACGATGTCCTCCGCCGCCTGCTCGAGCTCGAATACGGCCCGGACAAGGTCCGCTACGTCCGCAACCTCACAGACGTGGACGACAAGACCATCAAGCGGTCGCGCGACGAAGGCCGCCCGCTGGCCGACGTCACGAAACAGTGGACCCAAAAGTTTCACGACGACTGTGCCAGGCTCAACTGCCTGCCAGTATCGGAGAAGTTTGAGCCAACGGCCACCGGTTACATCCGCGAGCAGGTCGATATGATCGACGTGCTCATGAAAAAAGGGAACGCCTACCGCGCGCCCGACGGCTCGGTGTATTTCAAGGTCAGTTCGTTTCCCAACTACGGCACGCTTTCGCGCGTGAAAGAGCGCGAGCTAAAGAGCGGTTCCGCTTTCGCCGCCGATGCCGATGAAAAGGAAGACTTGAGCGATTTCGCGCTCTGGAAAGCGCACAAAGCCGACGACGGCGACAATGCGTGGGACAGCCCATGGGGCCGCGGCCGGCCCGGCTGGCACATCGAGTGCAGCGCGATGAGCAAAGCCCTGCTCGGCGACACCATCGACCTCCACACCGGCGGCGTGGACCTGCTCTTCCCGCACCACGAAAACGAGATCGCGCAAAGCGAATGCTGCAACGGCACGAAGTTTTCGCGCCA
>DATMNP010000035.1:0-16261 GCA_035568935.1 Opitutaceae bacterium
AAGGCTGCCGGCGCCAGGTCACTTCGGCCTGCTGCACGGTGGCAAACCCGCTGCCGGAAAATTGCGCGAGGAGCGAAGCGGCATTGCGCACATTGAAATCGCCGGCGAGGAGCGCGGGGCCGGTGATGGCGCGAAGATACCCGGCCACCAGGTCGCGCTGTCCGCTATTCTCCGTGCTCGATGAGCCGATCATGAAAAATGCCAGCAGGTGCGTATTGAGCAGCTGTAACTCATGGCCGGCCAGCGTGGTTTTCGCGCCGATCAAAAGACGGTCGGTGGGCGTCATTTTCTGCCCGTTGAAATCAAACTCAAGCGGCGGCGATGGCAGGTCGCGATGGAAGGTCCCGCGCAGCGGCGTCTTGGAAAAAATCGCGAGGCCGATGCCAAAGGGTAGTTCGCGCGCATCGGGTCGCGGATAGGCAAAAAAACTGTCGTAGCCGGCCAGCGCGGCCCGGAGTCGGGTGTAATTCGGCGGCGGCATGGATTGCGCATCGCCGCGTTTGGCCTGCTCGACCTCCTGCAGAAAAATAAGGTCGGCGTCATGACGGCGAATTTCCGCCAGCGTGGCCTCGAGATCGACGGGGGCGCGATCGGGATCAGCGTCATCCCACGTCTGGCCAAACTGCATGTTGAATTGCAGGACGCGAAACATGTTACAGGCGGTTGAAATTATTCCGGTTCAGCCGTGCCCTCGACGACCCAGTCGCGGGCGGCGGGCACTTGTTTGAAAAACTCGCGCAACGCGGCGCTGAGGTGCTCGGCGTAACGGAAGTGCGCGCCCATGCCGGTGCGGAGCTCGGCTTCGTAGATGAATTTGTCGGCGTGCGTGCTGTGCTCGAAGGGCGTCTGGGCACCGAGCAGCAACGAATAAACATAGGCCGGCGAGCCGCGGGCCATGAGCTCGCGGGTGAGCTCAGCCTGGTCGGCCAGGAGCGCGGCGTGCGGCGCCCGGTCGATCTCCGGCGGCAGGTAAAACCCGGCCTGGATGAGCGGCGTGCAACGCTGGCCGGTGCGATGGCGGTTGAGGTCGCGCAGCTCGGCGATGGCCATGTTGTTCCAGGCAAAGGCGACGCGCATGCGGCGCGTGGCGGCGCCCTGGTGGCCATAGCGGTTGGCCCGGTGACGAAGGGCCTCGGCCACCGGCTGTGCCTCGGGCAGGAACGGCGGCATGGCCGCGTCGACCTGCACCCAGACTTCGTCCGCGAGCGGGGCCGCGGACAGCCGGGACAGGCCGAGCGCACAGCTCGACGCCAGTTCCTGGCGGGACTGCTCGGCAAAGGAGTTTTCAGAAAAACTATGGCGCAGAAGCCGCGGGGATTGTTTCAGCAATTCAGTGCGGATCAGGCCGGCGGCGGCGCGGGCCTCGGGCTGCGGAAGCGAGTCAAGATGCTTGAGCGTCTGCGCCCACATACGCGCGCTCTGCACGAGGCCGAGGCTGGTGCGCGTGGCAAACGGGATGAAATAGCGCGCGCGATCAAGGGCGTAGTTTTTGCGAAGACGGGCGACAACCGCGGGCTTGGCGGCGGCGGGCGCGCGCACGCGGTTTGGCTCGGCGGTGGCCAGTGCGTCGAGTCGCGCGTATTCGGTGTGGTAGGCGGCAAAGGCCCGGCTCATCACGTCGCGCCACCGCGTCGCAAGGTCAGCCGGCACACCGAGTTCGTCAGCCGACGGGAGGTTGGCCGCATCCATCGTGATGTAGCGCGTGCTCGATTCCTGCCCATCGGCCATTTGGGCGATCTCAAAAAATTTCCACGCCAGCCACATCGAGACATTGTCGATGGCGATGGCGAGGCCTCCCGTCAGGCCACCGATCGAGGCATGGCCGTAATCGACGAACTTGAGGATGCGGTCGATGGAGGCGTCCGGATCAGCCGGGTCGACCTTGGCCAGAATGGCCGCGAGGCCTTCATTGCTCCGCGAGTAGCGGGCAAGGACCGAGGCCAGCAGCTCGGGCGTGACCCGCGGCAGGTCGGCGGCGGCGGGCGGAGGGACAATGGCAAGGCCGGTAACGTTCATGCAGTGAAGGGACTGAGGCAGGATTTGGGGGTAGAAACAATTGTGTTTTTATGTGGTCTGATAATCCCAGCCTTCATCTGTAACCTCCTGGCTGGAAATACGTCATATCCGTGACGTAATCGCCCGCCGGCCCCTGTGCAGACATCAGGGCGGCAAACCCCTAAATCACTATGCACTTCAAGAAACTCCTATTGTTAGGCGCCATCTCAGGCGCAACACTCGCAACGCGCGCGGATGTCCGCCTTTCCATCGGCATCGGCCTGCCCGGAATCGTCGTCGTGCGCGAAGCTCCGCCCGCGCCGAGGTATGAAGACCGGGGCCCGCCGCCCAGTCCGGACTTTTTCTGGGTGGAAGGCCGATGGTCACGTGACCACGACCACTGGGTGTGGATCAGAGGCCATTGGGATCACCGCCCGCGACCCGAGGCCGTCTGGGTGCCGGGCCACTGGGATCGCCGAGATGACGGCTGGGTTTGGATCGATGGCCGCTGGGAAGATCGTCATCATGATCATGATTATGCTCAGCCGCCACCTCCCCCGCCACCGGTTCAGGAAGTCTATGTGCAAGACCGGCCGCCCCCGGAGTATGTCGACGAGGTTCCGCCTCCTCCCGGCCCGGACTTTTTCTGGGTGAGGGGCCATTGGGTATGGCGCGATCGCTGGGTCTGGTTTCATGGTCACTATGAGCACCAGCGCCATGATCGAGACTGGCACGAAGGCCGCTATGAGCACCGCCCTGAAGGGTGGATCTGGATCGAAGGTCGTTGGCGCTGATTGACCAGCCAAATCGTTCTCGTCCTCATACTCCTTCTCGTTCTCACAATTCCCTCGATAACGAGTACGATTAAGAGAACGAGAACGATGGATGCCTTGCCCGCATTGGCATTATTTACCGCGCCAGAATCCACGCACCCAGCGGGCCGGGATAAAAGCCAAGCACCACCGAGCCAATCACCAGCAACAGCAGCGCCACGCCCGCGGCAAGGCCAACCGGCGTGAGTGTGGCCGGCGCGGTTTCACTTTCAGGTTGCGGCCCGGACGATGCGGTGAAGAACGCAGCCTTGATCCAGCCGAAGTAGTAGTAGATCGACATGATCACGCCGCCGATGGCGATCGCGAGCAGCCAGTAGAGGCCGGCCTTGAAGGCGGCGATGAAAATGAAAAGTTTTCCCATGAATCCCGCAAAAGGCGGGATGCCGGCCAGCGAGCCGAGCCCGACGGCGAGCGCACCGGCCAGCAGCGGGTGTTTCTTCGCAAGATTTACGTAGTGGTCGAGTTCCTGGTCGGCATCGTTGGCCCCGGCCACGTGCGTCATCACGGCGAATACCGCGAACGACCCGAGCAAATAGGCAAGCAGGTAGAAAAGCACGGCGCCGACCGCGCTGGGTTGCGTGATGGACGCAACGACACCGAGCAGGAGATAGCCGGCGTGTGAAACACCCGAAAGACCCATGAGCCGTTTGACGTTATGTTGGGTCAGCGCCGCGAGGTTGCCGAAAATAATCGTCGCCGCCGCCATGACCGAAAGCACGGGCAGCACGAGCCACTGGTAGGATGGCGCAAAAACCGACGCAAGCGTGAGCAGCACGGCAAAGCCCGCAGCCTTCGAGCCCACGGCCAGAAAGGCCGTCACCGGCGTGGGCGCCCCCTGGTAAACATCGGGAATCCATATCTGGAACGGCACCGCGCCGATCTTGAACGCAACGCCCGCAAGCACGAGCACGATGCCCGCGCCCGCCATGAAGTTGTGCGGATTGAGGGCCAGGAAAATCCGGAGGTCGTCAAAATTCATCGGCGACACCGCGGTGCCGTGCAGCGCGCGGTTGCCGGCCGCGCCATAGAGCAACGCGATGCCAAAGAGCAGGAGGGCCGAACTGAGCGCGCCGAGGATGAGGTATTTGAGGCCGGCCTCGAGCGAAAGCGGGTTCGTCCGAAAATAGCTCACCAAAATATAGAAGCCCACTGTGACCGTTTCTAGCGCGACAAAAAGCAGCACGAAATGGTTTGCCTGCACGAGCAGCATCAGCGCCGCGGTGATGACGAGGACGATATGGAAAAACTCCACCCGCGGCATCAGTTGCTTGGCCAGGCTCACCCGCGCCAGCACGCTGACCAGGATCGACGCCAGGAGGAAAAATATCCGCATGAACTGCCCCACCTCGGTATGCTTCAGCAGCCCGCCAAACGTGACCTGCAGGTTCGGAAAGAGAAACGCCGTGTGGAAATTTATCGCCAGGCCTACCGCGACGGCGAGCTGCCCGAGGATGGCGACGGCCGGGATCATGCCTTGATCCTTTTTCGGCAGCACGATTTCGAGCACCAGCAGCGCGAGCGCGAGGCCCGCGAGCACCAGCTCGGGAAAAATCGCGACCCATTGGTTCGAGGCGGCGGCTTGCTGGAGAAGTTCGTGGGTCATGGATTTAACAGAAGGTCGCGAAGGTACGCGAAGCGTCGAAAAGTTTTTCTAAATCAAATGTCACGTTGAACACCGCTTGGAAGTTTTGGTTGGGGGAAATCAATGGCTCTTTGCGTTCCTTTGCGATCTTGGTGTAAAAACAGTAATGATCATTTGAGGGCGACCTCGTGCGTCAGTGCGGCGGGCGAGGCATAGACGGTCTGCAACGTGGCGTTGATCAGTGTCGAAATCGATTTCGGCCAGAACCCGATGAAAAGCAGCACGGCCAGCAGCAGCAGCGCGGGGAGGCGCTCGCTCCACCGCAGGTCGGCCGGCGGATGCTTGGCCGAGTACGCCGCAAATGCCTCGGTGGGCGGACCAAAGAACACGCGCGCCGCCGCCCGCAGGCCGTAGATGGCGGAAATGATCACGCCCGCGATGGCCGCCGCGGTGACCCAGTGCGAGAAATTCCACAGCGCGACGAAAATAATGAGCTCACCCGGAAAGTTGGCGAAGCCGGGCAGGCCGATGCTCGCGAAGGTCGCGGCGACAAAGAGCGCCGCCAGCACGGGGGTTTTTTGCGCGAGGCCGCCCATTTCGGTGAGATCAAAGGTCTGCGTGCGGTGGAAGATGCTCGTTGAGAGCAAAAACAGCAGCGCGACCGACAGGCCGTGTGCCACCATCAGCAGCACGACGCCGCCCGCGCCCAGCGTTGAAAGGCAGGCAATGCCGAGAAACGCGTAGCCCATGTGCATGACCGAGCTGTAGCCGATCACCTGCTTGAGATCGCGCTGCGCCATCGTGACCAAGCCGATGACAAGGACGTTGCCGAGCGCGAGCAGCGCAAGCAGGTGCGACCAGTGCTGCGCGCCGCCGGGCAGCAGCGGCAGCGCGATCTGCAGCAGGCCGTAGAGGCCGAATTTTTTCAACACGCCCGCGTGCAGCATCGCGGCCGAGCTGGGCGCGGCACCATAGCCGAGCGGCGCCCAGGTGTGGAACGGCCAGAGTGAAACCAGGATGCCGAAGCCGAAAAGCAGCAGGCCAAAAATCTTCTGCTGGGCCAGGAGGTGCATCGGATGTTGCGCGAGAATCTCGCGCAGCGTGATGAGGTCGAACGTCCCCGCGCCACTTTTCCAGTAGAGCGCTATCAGGCCAAGCAGCGAGATCAGCGCGCCGGCCGTGAGGTAAATCGTCATCTTCATCGCCGCGTAGCCGCGGTCGCGTCCGCCCCACACGCCGACCATGATGAACGTCGGGATGAGCGCGAGTTCGTGGAAAAAGTAGAAGAAGAAAACATCCACGCTCGCGAATACGCCCATCAACCCCGCCTGCATGATGAGCAGCAGCATGAGGTAAATTCGCAGCCGCGACGCCCCCGATTGGATGGCGTAGAGCCCAGCGGCCAGGCCAACCACGCCCGCGAGCACAAAAAGCGGCAGCGAAATGCCGTTGAGCCCGAGCGTGAGGTTGATGCCAACCGATTTCAGTCCGACATCATAGGTCGTGAGAAACGCATAGCCGTGCTGCTGCGGCGCACCGCCATACTGGCTCCACAGCCACAGCGCGACGAGCGCGGGAACGCCGAAGCCCACGTAAGCCAGCAACTTCGCCCAGCGCTTGGGCAGGTCGAGCGCAATGGCCAACGCCACGGCCAGCGGCGCCACAATGGCGAGAATCAGCGGATTGGTAAAAAGGAAAATCATCACAGAGAAATTGCTTTTTTAACCGCGAATAAACGCGAATCGACGCGAATGGAACGGACTGCTTCCGAACCGGGACATCCGGCTTTGTCCTTATTCGCGTTCATTCGCGTCCATTCGCGGTTAAAATCATTCATGGTTAAAGTCATTCATGGTTAAAGTCATTCGCGGTTAAAATTTCCATCCGGCGGCACAGCCCCAGAGCAGGACGACTCCGATCAGGAACCAGTAAACATAGGCGCTCAAGCGGCCCGTGTGCAGCGCGCGCGCGCCCAGGCCGACGAGACCGACCACGCCCGCGAGGCCGCGGATGATGATCCCCGCGAGAAAAACCTGCTCGAGCAGATTGAGGAACATCGCGAAGCGCTGCTGGATCTTCGCCACGTAGTAGTTGTAGGCCTCGTCGATGAAGAGCTTCGAGGCGAGCAACGCAAAAAGGCCAGGGGATTTCTGTTCGAGCGTGTCGGTCGCCGCCGGCTGATAAAACGCGAACGCCCCACCCGCGCCGACGATAAGGATGCCGAGACTGACGATCAGAATCGTCGAACCTTCGGCATGGGGTACAAGCGAGAGCACGCCATCAAACACATGGCCATAAATCGCGGTGCGGCCGCCAATGACGGAAAGCACGGCAAGCACCACCAGCGGCAGCACCATCGATGGGCCGACTTCGTGCGCGTGTTCGGCCGACTCGCTCCGCGGTTCGCCGAGAAACACCAGCTTCCACAGCCGCGTCATGTAGAACGCCGTGAGAACGGCGGTGAAAGCAAGGATGCCGAAGACGAGATGGTTTTTTTCCAGCGCAAGGTTAAGGATCGCATCCTTGGAATAGAAGCCGGCAAAAAACGGAAATCCCGAGATGGCCAGCACACCGACAGTGAACGTGATGAAAGTGAAGGGAATTTTTTTGCGCAGCCCGCCCATTTTAAAAATATCCTGCTCATGATGGCAGGCGTAGATGACCGCGCCGGAACCGAGGAACAACAACGCCTTGAAAAAGGCATGCGTCATCAGGTGAAACATTGCCGCCCCGACACCATTTCCGCCCCCATATTCATCGAACTTAAAGCCATTCGAGCCGAGAATGGTTACCTTATGCCATGATTTTCCCAACCCAAACGCCGCCACCATGTAGCCGAGCTGTGAGAGCGTGGAATAGGCCAGAATTTTTTTGATGTCGCGTTGGGCAACGGCACAGAAGGCGGCGTAAACGGCGGTGATGACACCAATCCACATCACGACAGTGAGCGCATCCGGCACGCCGGCGAAAAGCGGCTCAATACGGCAAAGCATGTAGATACCAGCGGCGACCATCGTGGCCGCATGGATGAGCGCGGACACCGGCGTCGGGCCTTCCATCGCATCAGGCAGCCACACGTGCAGCGGCATCTGCGCCGACTTGCCAACCGCGCCGCAGAAGAGCAGGAGCGGAATCGCCCGGCTGAAAACGTGATGCTGAGCCAGCTCGGTCAGATCGACCGTGCCGTTCAGCCAATAGCACATGATGATCCCGAGGAGAAAACCGAAGTCGCCGACGCGGTTGACGATAAAGGCCTTTTTCGCGGCGTCGGAGGCCGACGTCTTTTCGTGCCAGTGGTTGATGAGCAGGTAGGAACTGAAGCCGACCAGCTCCCAGAAAATGAACATCATGAAAAGATTGTCGGCCAGGACGATACCGAGCATCGAAAACATGAAGACCGACAGTCCACCGAAGTAGCGCGCGCGCGCCTTGTCGTCGTGCATGTAGCCGAGCGAGAAGACATGCACGCACAGGCCGACCAGCGCAACGATGGCGAGCATGAGCGCGGCGAGGTCGTCGAACTTGAAGCCGAGCGAAATCGCGAAGTCGCCGAAGCGCAGCCACTCCATCGAGGCATTGAAACGCAGCCCGCGGAAAACGAGATGGCCCGCGATCAGCGCAATGCCGGTCGCGGTGGCGACGGAAACCCATGACGCGAGAGTACCCTGTCGGCGCAGGAAAAGCGCGATGAACGCGGCCGAGGCGAGCGGCAGAAGCAGGAGAATCGTGGCGAGCTGGATCGGCGTCATCAGGAATACATTTTAACAACCGCGAATTCACGCGAATGACCGCGAATAAAACGAGAGGTTTGGTGGCAGGAATTCATTCGCGTGAATTAGCGTCTATTCGCGGTTAAAAAAGGGTTTCGAGTGTTCAGTTTTTCAACGCATTCAGCTCGTCCACCTGCACGGTCTGGCGGCGGCGGAAGAGCGCGACGATGATGGCGAGGCCGACGGCGACCTCGGCCGCGGCGACGGTGAGGATAAAAAAGACGAAGACGTTGCCGTCCATCGTCCCGTTGAAGCTCGAGAACGCGACGAAGGCCAGCGTCGAGGCCACGAGCATCAGCTCAAGGCACATGTAGATCACGAGGGTGTTCTTGCGCAGGAGCACGCCGAAGAAGCCGATCGCGAAAAGCAGCGCGCTGAGAAAAATAAAAGCGTTGATGCCGATGGTCATTTCACGTCCTCCAGTCCCTCGAATTTTTTGCAGAGCACGATGACACCGAGCATGGCGATCAGCAGCAGGAAGCCCATGATCTGCACCGGCAGCAGGTACGTCGTGAAGAGGAGCTCGGCATAGCTCTTCAAAACGGAGCCGATAGGCGACGCGACAGCGACCGAGGCCGCAGGCGCGGTCAACTTGCCGCGGCTAAAAAGCATCCAGGCGCCGCTGACCAGCAGCGCGAAGCCGGTCACGCTGGCGAAAAGCGCCATGGGCTTGAACGGACGGTTGTGTCCGCCCTGCGTGTCGAGCAGCATGACGATGAAGAGAAACAGCGCGACGACCGCGCCCGCGTAAACGAGCACGAGCAGCACGGCCAGGAGGTAGGCATCGAGCAGAGTGAAAAGCGCGGCCACGCCAAACAGGCTGAGCAGCAGGCAGATCGCGGCATTGACGGTGTTGCGGTTCAACACGACACCAAACGCGCACACGACGGTGAAAACAGCGAAGAAGTAGAAGAAAAGGTCAGGCATCAGCAGGGGAAAAGGTTAGGAATTGGTTGATTCGGCTGTTCGCGCTGAAGCGAGCTGCATAAGGTGGAACGCGTCGTACCTGACGCGTTTATTTAGGGTTTTCCATTTGAGCGCGTCGGGACGACACGCTCCACCTCGATCCGCAAGTAATTTCATTGGAGTCATCGTATTTCAATGATGCCCGTGGGCGGCTTCCTCGGCGGCGGCCTTTTTCTTGTCCCACTTGAAATGACTGTCGGGCAGCGTGCCGCCGAGTTCGTAGAGCCGGTCCTTGTGGTTGACCATTTCCTCGCGGCTGGAGCCGCACATCGAATATTGGTTCTGCAGGAAGATCGCCTCTTCGGGGCAGACTTCCTCGCACAGGCCGCAATAGATGCAGCGGAGCATATCGATATCGAAGGCCTGCGGGCCTTTCTCGACGTGCGCACGGTCACCGTCCGCGGACAGCTCGCCGGGCGTGATGCGGATGGCCTTGGGCGGGCAGACGAATTCGCAGAGCTGGCAGGAAACGCATTTCTCGCGGCCGTTCGGATCCTTCACCAACGTGGGCACGCCGCGATAGTGGGGGGGGATGGCCGGGCGCTGCTCGGGATACTCGAGCGTCTGCTTCGGCATGAAGAGATGCCTGAGCGTGATCTTCAGGCCACCGAAAATCTGCGGCAGGTAGGTGCGCTCGGCGAAGGAGAGCGGTTTGCGTTGGACTTGGATTACGGCCATAAGAAAAGGGGTCAGGAGTCAGGATATAGGCGTCAGGAGCGAAAAGTGGAGGTGCGAGCCGAATTATGCTTCGGTCTCCTTCCATCCTGACTCCTGGCTCCTGTATCCTTGTTCATTTTTGAATAATCGCGATGGCGATGGCATAGAGGATGAGGTTGGCGATGGCGAGCGGCAGGAGTTTTTGCCAGCCGATCTTCATCACCTGGTCGTAGCGGAAACGCGGGAGCGTCCAGCGCACCCACATGAAAAGAAAGATAAAGAAAACGACCTTGCCGATGAAGATGCCCATGGCGATGAGCCCGCCCAGCCACGCCGGCAGGCCGGCGATGAGCGGCGCCAGCGGCACCCCCGGCAGGGGATTCCAGCCGCCGAGGAACAGCAGCACAAACACGCCGGAGCCCACGATCATGTGCGCATACTCGGCCACAAAGAAGAGCGACCATTTGAACTCGCCGTATTCGGTGTGAAAGCCGCCCACGAGATCGGCTTCCGACTCGGGCATGTCGAACGGCTGGCGGTTCGTCTCGGCGAAAAGCGACACGAGAAAAATGAAGGCCGAGAGCGGCATCAAGATGACGTACCAGGCGCTCTGCCAGTGAAACCCATGGCCGCTCTGCAGCTGCACGACGTCGAAGAGGCTGAGCGTGCCGTTGCCGCCGGGCTGGTTCGCCCACAGGAAAACCGGCAGCACTGAAAGCGTCATCGACAGCTCGTAGGAGATGAGCTGGGCCGAGGCGCGCACGCTGCCGAGAAACGGGTACTTCGAATTCGAGGCCCAGCCCGCGAGGATGATGGAGTAAACGCCGAGCGACCCCACCGCAAAAACCGCAAGGATGCCGACGTCGAGATTGGCCAGCACGAGCGGATGCAGGACGTGCGCCGGCGCGTCCCAATACACGCCGAACGGCACGAAGACGATCGTGGTGAGCGCGGGGATGAGCGCGATGACCGGCGCGAGCTGGTAATAAAACCGATTCACGTGCGCCGGGACGACGTTCTCCTTGAACACAAACTTGCCGCCGTCAGCCATGAGGTGGAACACGCCGAGCCGCTGGAGAAATCTCCCGAGAAACGGAATCCACGCGACCCACGGCACGATGGCGCGGTTGGGGCCGGGCCGGCCCTGGATCCAGGCCGAAACCTTGCGCTCGGCCATCGAACACGCGCCGGCAAACGGGATGAGCACGGCGATGGCCGCGAGTCCCTTGATCGCGGCTTGGAGCCAGATCGGAAGATTGAAGAAGAAATCCATTATTAGTTTTAACAGAAGATCGCAAAGGAACGCGAAGCGTGGAAAAGTTTTTTCGAATCAAAGGCCACTTTGGATGTCGTTTGGAAAATTTGGTTGGGGAAAATCAATGGCGCTTGGCGTTCCTTTGCGATCTTGGTGTAAAAAATCAGGTTGTTGCAGCAGTAAGTTGCGCGGGTTTGTAGTGCAGGGTTTCGCCTTCGGCAAAGGGCAGGCTGGCCCAGGGCGTGCGGTCAAGCAGCAGGCCGGTCGCGGGCAGGCTGGCCAGCGTGATCGCCGAGAATTGGGGGATTTCCTTGCTGAGTGTCGCCCACAGCGCATCGACATCGCCGATGAGCGTCCCGCCGCTGACCGCGGCGAGAAGCTTGGCGAGCACGACAAGGTCGTCGGTCGCGCCGGCCGCGCCGGGCACGGCCTTGGAAAATTTCTGGAGGCGGAACTGCTGGTTGATGAACGTGCCGCTTTTTTCAAAAATCGTGAGCGTGGGCAGCACGACGGCGGAGGCGGCGCTGGTGCCGTTGGTATGGGTGCCGAGGTAAATGACGGATGCCTTCTTAAACTGCGCCGCCGTGAGGCCGCCGCCGGTGAGGTCTTCGCCGACGCTGAGCACTGTCTTGATTTCGCCGGAGTCGATTTTTGCTGCGAGCTCGGTGAGCCGCGCCGCCGGGAGTTCCTTGATCAGGCCGGTGACGAGCGCACCGCGGACGTTTGGGTTGCGGTCGGCAGAAAGAAGAATCCCGTCGCCCTGCCCCACCCGGCTGACGAGCCAGGCCGGCGCATGCAGCGCATCGGCGAGTTTCTTCGTGAGAAATTGTTCCTCGACCGAGCTACGGCCCGAACCGACGACGGCAACCGAGCCGGCCTTGAGCAATTGGATGGCCTTCGCCAAGGCGGCCTCGGGCAGCGCCGATCCACCGTCGATTTTCGATTCGGCGAGGCGTCCCGCAACCCGGACTTGCTTATAGAGCGCCCGGCCGCTGTCGGGCATCCAGGTGTCGTTGACTTCGTCGTTGCTGCGCGGGGTGATGCGATAAATGGCGCCCTCGCGCGACCAGATGACGGTGTTGCAGCCCACCGACGATTCGGGATCGATGCTGTCGGTCTGCTTGAGGAACCAGACGCGCATCTTGAAACGGAAGTCCGTCGAGGTGAGCGCGCCGACCGGGCAGATATCGACCGTGTTGAGCGAATAGTTGTTCTCGAGTTTCTTGCCGGGATAGCAGGTGAGCGTCGAGTAACTGCCACGGTCGATGAACCCGAGCACATCGTCCTTCGCGATTTCCTGGGAGAAACGGACACAGCGCGAACAAAGGATGCAGCGCTCGTCGTCGAGCGTGACGCGCGGGCCGAGCTGGGTGCGCTTGGGTTTGACATTCTTGTCCTCGATGAAGCGCGAATAGCCGCGGCCGTAGCCCGTGGCGTGTTCCTGGAGCGAGCATTCGCCGGCCTGGTCGCAAATCGGGCAGTCGAGCGGATGGTTGATGAGGAGAAACTCCATCACGCCTTCGCGGCATTCCTTCACCAGCGGCGTGGTCGTGCGGATGTGCAGGCCGGGCGAGGCGTTTGTCGCGCAACCGATGGTGGGGCGCGGCATCCAGTTGATCTTCTGTTTGCCCGTGGCCGAATCCATGATCGGCGTCTTCGTCGCGGGATCGACGGCGGGCAGGCCCATCTCGACGAGGCACATGCGGCAGTTGCCGACGATGGTGAGCTTCGGGTGGTAGCAATAATGCGGCACCTCGATGCCGAGCCGGCGTGCGGCTTCGATCACGTTGGTGCCCTTGGGCACGGCGATCTCGCGCCCGTCAATGTTGACGGTGATGAGGTCGGGTTGGGCGTTCTGGATCATCTTAAATTTTTATTTAACCACAGAGGCACGGAGAACACAGAGGGAATCCCTCGGTCCAATCTCTGTGACCTCTGTGTCTCGGTGGTTCATTATTAAACAAGCTCCATGCTGTCAGCAGGCTTTGCTTTCTTCGTTTCGGCGTAGGCCTTGAACTCGTCGCCGAATTTCAGGACGAAGCTTTGCGTGGGCCACGCACAGGCTTCGCCGAAGGCGCAGATCGTGCGGCCGGCAATCTGGTCCGCCACGTTCTTGAGCAGCGCGCCGTCCTCGGGCCGCGCATCGCCGTTTATCATGCGCGCGGTGATTTTCTTCATCCACAACGAGCCTTCGCGGCAGGGCGTGCACTGGCCGCAGCTTTCGTGGGCGTAGAACGCATTGATGTTGCCGAGCGCCTCGACCATGCTGACGGAGTCGTCCATCACGATGACGCCGCCGGAACCGCCCATCGTGCCGATCGCCGCGAGCGTGTCGAAATCCATCGGGATGTCCTCAAACGCGAGCGTGCGCGTGGAGCCGTCCTTGTTTTTCAACGTGAAAACCTCGCCGCATTTGAGAATTTTTGCCGAGGAGCCGCCGGGAATGACCGCCTTGAATTTCCGGCCGGGCAGCGGGCCGCCGCACACCTCGTTGAGAAGCTGGCCCATGGTGACCTTGCCGACCTCAAACTCGTAATACCCCGGGCGCTGCACGTGGCCGCTCACGCAGAGGATGCGCGTGCCCGTGTTGTTGGGCGTGCCGATCTTCGCGTAGGCATCGCCGCCCATGTCCACGATGTGCTTCACGTGGCAAAGCGTCTCGACGTTGTTGACGATGGTCGGGCACTGGTAGAGTCCGAGTACGGCGGGAAAATACGGCGGCTTGATGCGCGGATAAGGGCGCTTGCCCTCGAGCGACTCGATGAGGCCGGTCTCCTCGCCGCAAATGTAGGCACCCGCGCCGCGGTGCACATAAATTTCGCAGCTGTAGTTTGTGCCCAGGATGTTCGGGCCGCAGAAATTCGCCGCGCGGGCCTCGGCGATGGCCTGTTCGAGGATGCGCGCGCCCTGGGGAAACTCGCCGCGGATGTAGATGTAGGCCTGCTTCACGTTGTTCGCAAAGCACGTGATCATGATCCCCTCGATCAACTGATGGGGATCCTGCTCCATGATGTAACGGTCCTTGAACGTGCCGGGCTCGGACTCGTCCGCATTGACGATGAGGTAAATGGGCTTGCCGCTCTTGCGGTCCACCAGCGTCCACTTGATGCCGCACGGGAAGCCCGCGCCGCCGCGGCCGCGCAGGCCGGATTTCTTCACCTCGTCCATCAGCTCCTCCGGCTTCCGTTGGACGGATCTTTTCAACACCTCGTAGCCGCCGTTGCGCACGTAGCACGCGAGCTCGTTCGAGTAACCGGGCTCGTCGATGTGCTTGAAAATGATGCGGCGTTGGGGAGGCATGGGAGAAAAAGGCTGAATAGCTGAAAGACTGAAGGGCTGAAGGTTATAGGGTTGAAGGGCTACAAGAATGATCCGGTGTGGGAAAATCCATTCAGTTTTTCAGCCCTTCAGCTTTTCAGTCCTTTCTTCGTTTCGCTTTTGATTTTTTCGCTCAGCTCGGCGGCCTTGGCGGCGTCCACCTTTTGGTGGAGCTCCTCGTCGATCATCACGACCGGCGCGGTGCCGCAGCTCGCGAGGCATTCGACGAATTCGATCGTGGCCTCGCCGTCGGCCGACGTCTCGCCAAGCTCGCAGTCGAATTGTTTCTTGAACTCCTCGCAGGTTTTGTAGCCGCCCATGAGCGCGCAGGAAAGCGTGCGGCAGACCTTGATGTGGCGGCGGCCGATGGGCTGGCGCCGGAACATCGGGTAAAACGTCACCAGCTCATAAATATTGATCGGCTGCAGCCCGAGTTTCGCCGCAATCCACTCGATAGCCTCGTCGGAAATGTAGCCGATGTCCTCCTGCACGAGGTGCAGCAAGGGCAGAGACGCACTCCGCTTGTTCGGGTAGTGCGGAATGACCTCGTCGATGCGCTGGAGTGTGTCGGGCTTTAAATTCATTGGGAACCAAAGAGGGACAACCGCGGATGGACACAGATGGACGCGGATTTTTTTATCCCGGTCAGCCTTTCTGGATTAGCGTTCATTAGCGTGAATTAGCGGTTGAAATCTTTTTGGAATCAGCGGTCGCACTCGCCCATGACGAAGTCGAGCGAGCCAAGGATGGAGACGACGTCGGAGATCATCGCGCCGACGCAGACTTTGGGCAGGATGGAGAGGTTGCAGAACGACGGCGAACGGATCTTCAGGCGCCACGGCACGCCGCCGCCCTTGCTCACGACATAAAAGCCCAGCGCACCTTTCGGGTTTTCCGCCTCGAAATACACCTCGCCCGCCGGCATCTGGGGGCCCTCGGTGACAAGCATGAAATTCTGGATCAACTCCTCCATGCTCGTGAGGATCTTGTCCTTGGGCGGGGCAAAAATCTTGCGCGCGTCCTTCGCGTACCACTCGCCGCCGGGAAATTTCGCGACGGCCTGCTTGAGGATACGCACGCTCTGGCGCATCTCCTCGCCGCGCACGAGGTAGCGGTCATAGCAATCGCCGCTCGAGCCCACCGGCACGTCGAATTCATACTGCTCGTAGCCGCTGTAGGGTTTGTCCTTGCGCAGGTCGAGCGGCACGCCCGAGCCGCGCAGGTTCGGCCCGGTCAGGCCGTAGGCGACCGCGTCCTCCTTCGAGATCACGCCGATGCCCTCGGTGCGGTCGAGGAAGATTTTGTTCCGCGTCAGCAGTTTCAACGTCTCCTCGAGGATCGGAAGAAACTGGTCGCAAAAGGCATCCACTCGGCCGATCCAGCCCTCGGGCACGTCGCGCGCCACGCCGCCGATGCGGGTGTAGCTCGTGGTGAAGCGCGCACCAGTCAGCTCCTCGAACAGCTTGTAGAGTTTTTCGCGCTCGGTGAACGAATAGAGAAACACCGACCAGGCGCCGACATCGATGCCGTAGGCGCCGAGGCCCATCAAATGCGCCGAGATGCGCGCCATCTCGCACACGATGACGCGGATGGCCTGGCCGCGCGGCGGCAGCTCGAGTTTCGCGAGGCGCTCGACCGCGATGGCGTAGGCGACGTTGTTCGCGAGCGGCGCGAGGTAATCCAGCCGGTCCGTGTACGGCACGAACTGGTTGTAGGTCATGTTTTCCGCGATCTTCTCGTCGCCGCGGTGCAGGTAGCCGATGACCGGCTCGGCCTTCGTCACGATCTCGCCGTCGAGCTCCATCTGCACGCGCAGCACGCCGTGCGTGGACGGATGCGACGGCCCCATCGAGAGCGACATTTTTTCGGTCTCGAACTCCGGGGG
>DATMNP010000036.1:0-17162 GCA_035568935.1 Opitutaceae bacterium
CGCTCGAAAGCCGTGGGATCGGGACAACGACGCAGGTTCATCGCTCCCCGAAGTTGCCCGATGCGCTTGTACTCGTGTTCGCTCATCCAGCCCGCCATGTCATTGAGCATCATGGTCAGGATTTGTGGGCCGTGCTTCAACACCGCGGACACCACTTGCACGGCGTGGGCGCCGGCGAGAATCGACTTCACCACGTCCGGCGCGGAATGCACTCCCCCGCTCGCGCAAAGTGATCCGCGCAGGTGCGGCGAGATGATCGCCAGCCAGCGCAGGCGCAGCAACAGTTCGTCCGGCTCCGAGAGCTTGAGCAACGGGCGCACTTCGATATCCTCGAGGTTGAAATCCGGCTGGTAAAAGCGATTGAACAGGACGAGGCCCGCTGCACCGGCGCTTTCCAGCCTCATCGCAAACTGGGCGGGCGAGGTGTGAAAGGGCGACAGTTTGACAGCCACGGGAATCCTCACCGCCTTGACCACATCCTGCACCGTGGCCAGGAACTCGTTTTCCACGTCATCGGCGGAGACCGCAGGGTCGGTGATGAGCTTATAGAGGTTGAGCTCGACGGCGTCGGCGCCCGCCATCTCAAACTTTCGCGCATAGTAGGTCCATCCACCCGGGCGGCTGCCGTTGAGCGAGGCGATGACCGGGATGGAGAGCGCCTTTTTCAGGTGCTCGAGTTGGTGCAGGTAGCGATCGCTCCCGAGCTGATATTCCGAGTAGGCCGGCCAATAGGAGGTCGCCTCGGACGTGCTCTCCGACGAAGCCTGCGTATAGCGAAAATGCGCATCCTGTTCGGCGTCGATTTGCTCTTCAAAAAGCGAACGCATCACCACGGCCCCCGCCCCCGCTTGTTCAAGCTTCAACGCCACCAGCGGGTCGTCGCAAAGCGGCGACGCTCCAACGACCAGTGGATTCTTGAGGGTCAGCCCGAGATACTGGGTTTGAAGATTCATTGGCGATTGGCATTTGCGCGGCGGCGCGGTCAGACCGGTCTGGCCGCCGCAGGCGGCGTACCGTTTGTCGCTGGTGCAACCGGCGGCGCCGGCTTGTGGCCGTTGCCATTCGTCGCCGGGGTGGCCGCGAGGTGCTGATAAAGGGCGTAGTGCTTGCGGACATTGGCCTGGGCCCGGGCCGCGAGTTCATCGGCGATGGCCGGCGCGACATTTTTCAGGATATTGAAGCGCGTCTCGTTCGCCATGAACTTGGCCAGGTCCACTTTCGGCGCGGCGGAATCCAGCTTGAGCGGGACTTCGCCTTTCGCCGCGAGCCGTGGGTCGTAGCGGAAGAGCGGCCAGTAGGCGGAGTCCACCGCGAGCTTTTGCTGGTCGAGCCCGAGCTGCAGCGGGAAGCCGTGCGCAATGCAGTGCGCATAGGCGATGATCAGCGCGGGGCCGTCGTAAGCCTCGGCCTCGCGCAACGCGGTGACCGTCTGGCTGTCCTTCGCGCCGAACGCCACGTGCGCGACGTAAACGTGCTCGTATTGCATGGCGATGAGCGCGAGGTCTTTTTTCGCGATGGACTTTCCGCCCGCCGCAAACTTCGCCACGGCGCCCATCGGGGTGGATTTCGACGACTGTCCGCCGGTGTTGGAGTAAACCTCGGTATCGAGCACGAGCACCTTGACGTTTGCACCCGACGCGAGCACATGGTCGAGCCCGCCGTAGCCGATGTCGTAAGCCCAGCCGTCGCCACCGAGGATCCAAACCGATTTCTTCACGAGGTCATCGGCCAGCGCGGTGAGCTTCATCGCCTCGCGGCCGGTGAGCGGCCGGAGCGTTTCGCGCAAGGTGACCACGCGGGCGCGCTGCGCCGCGATGCCGGCATCGGTCGATTGGTCGGCGTGCAGGAGTTCGTTGACAAAGTCGGGCCCGATCTTCGTGACGAGCCGTTGCAGCAGCTCGCGCGCGCTCCGGGCGCGCTGGTCGACGGCGAGGCGCAAGCCGAGGCCGAACTCCGCGTTGTCCTCGAAGAGCGAGTTCGCCCAGGCCGGCCCGCGGCCCTCGCTGTTTGAGCAATAAGGCGTCGTCGGCAGGTTGCCGCCGTAGATGGAAGAACAGCCCGTGGCGTTGGCGATGAGCATCCGGTCGCCGAAAAGCTGGGTGAGCAGTTTGACGTAAGGCGTCTCGCCGCATCCCGCGCACGCCCCGGAGAATTCGAACAGGGGCGGCATGAATTGCGAGCCCTTGACCGTGCCCGTGTCGACCGTGGTGCGTTCGGGATCGGGCAGGCGCTGAAAGAAGTCCCAGTTTTCGCGCTCGGTTTCGAGCCGCGCGGGTTGCGATACCATGTCGATCGCCTTGTGTTTCAGATTGGTCTTGTCCTTCGCCGGGCAGACCTGGACGCAGAGCGAGCAGCCGGTGCAATCCTCGGCCGCGACTTGCAGCGAGTAGATCAAACCGGGGTTCTCCGCGGAGCGAAACTTGGTGGAGGCAAAGCCGCCGGGAGCGCCGATGAGCCAGGCCGGCTCGAAAATCTTCGCGCGGATGGCCGCGTGCGGGCAGACCAGCACGCATTTGTTGCACTGGATGCAGAGCGACGTGTCCCACTGCGGAATTTCGAGCGCGATGTTTCGCTTCTCGAAACGCGCCGTGCCGGTCGGCCAGCAGCCGTCGAGCGGAATGGCGCTCACGGGCATCAGGTCGCCCTCGTTGGCCAGCAGGCGAGCGGTGACGTTCCGGACAAACTCCGGCGCATTCTCATAGCGCGGCGGCACCGTGGCGACAGCCGTGGTGTCTTCCTCCGCGGGAATCACGACTTCCTGCATGCCCGCCAGCGCCGCATCCACGGCGGCGTAGTTCATCTTCACGATCTGTTCGCCTTTTTTCCCATAGGTTTTCGCGATCGCTTTCTTGATCTGGGTGATGGCCTCGGCCTGCGGCAGCACGCCGGAAAGGGCAAAAAAGCACGTCTGCAAAACGGTGTTGGTCCGACGGCCCATCCCGCAGGCCTGGGCGACCTGCGTGGCGTCGATCACAAACAACTTGAGCTTTTTCGCGATCAACGCCGTTTGCCATTCGCGCGGCAGCTTTTTCCAGGTCGCGTCGGCGGCGTAAGGCGAATTGAGGAGCACGGTGGCTCCTGTCGCCGCGAAGCCCAGCACATCGGCCTGGCCGATGAAGCTGTACTGGCTGCACGCCACAAAATCGGCATGGCGGATGAGATACGGCGCCTTGATCGGCCGCGGCCCGAACCGCAGGTGCGAAACCGTCATCGAGCCGGACTTCTTCGAGTCGTAAACGAAATAACCCTGGGCGAAGTTGTCCGTCTGTTCGCCGATGATCTTGATCGAGTTTTTGTTTGCGCCGACCGTGCCGTCCGCGCCGAGGCCGACGAATACGCAGCGCCGGACATCGGACGCCTCGAGGTTGAAATCGGCGTCGAACGGCAGGGACGTGCCGGTGACATCGTCGTTGATGCCAATGGTAAAATGGTTGCGTGGCTCCCACTGGACCAGGTGCGAGAAGACGGCTTTCGCCATGCCCGGCGTGAATTCCTTTGAGCCGAGCCCGTAGCGCCCGCCCACCACCCGCGGCGAACCGGCGAGCGGTGAACGTCCCTCGGCCAGCGCCCCGAGGACATTCAGGTAAAGCGGCTCGCCCAGCGAACCCGGTTCCTTCGTGCGATCGAGCACGCCGATCGCCTTCACGGTCTTGGGCAATGCGCCAAGGAATGATTTGACGTGGAACGGGAGGAAAAGCCGGACCGCGACGACACCCACTTTTTCGCCGCGCGATGCCAGCCAGGTGGCCGTTTCGGCCAGGGTCTCGACCGCGCTGCCCATGACCACCACCACCCGCTCGGCTTCCGGGTGGCCATAATAGTCGAACAGCCGGTAGCTGCGTCCGCTGACCTTGGCGAACCGATCCATCGTTTCCTGCACGATGCCCGGCAACGCGTCATAGAACCGGTTCACCGCCTCGCGGCCTTGGAAATACACGTCGGGATTCTGGGCCGTGCCGCGCAGGGTCGGCCGGTCAGGCGTCATGGCGCGCGCACGGAACGCCGCGATATCGTCCTCGCTGATCACGGCCCGGATATCGTCATCCGACAGCAACGAGAGCTTCTGGACTTCGTGCGAGGTGCGAAATCCGTCGAAAAAGTGAATGAACGGCACGCGCGCGCGATAGCTGGCGGTGTGCGCGATCAGCGCGAGGTCGTGCGCTTCCTGCACGGAATTGCTGCAGAGCAGCGCGCTGCCCGTGGCCCGGCACGCCATCACGTCCGCATGGTCGCCGAAAATCGACAGTCCCTGCGTCGCAAGCGCGCGTGCGCTCACGTGCATGGTGAACGGCAGCAGCTCGCCCGCGATCTTGTAAAGATTGGGGATCATCAGGAGCAGCCCCTGGGACGCCGTGAATGTCGTCGTGAGCGCGCCACCGAGCAGCCCGCCGTGCACAGTTCCCGCGACGCCGGCTTCCGACTGCATTTCCACGACCCGCGGGACTTCGCCCCAGAGGTTTGGTTTCTTGAGCGCGGCCCATTCATCGCACACTTCGGCCATGTTGGAGGAAGGCGTGATCGGGTAGATCGCGATCAGCTCATTCAACCGGTAGGCCACGGACGCCACGGCTTCACTGGCGTCGCAGGTGATAAACGAAGACTTGGTAGGTGTAGGCATGGAAATCGAATTTAACCGAGGACATCCCGGTCAATGCACATAGTGGCACAAAGCGTTTCGCCCCACTACGCAGCGGTTGTCATTCGCGATGCATGGATTGATGCGTGAAGTACGGAAGCGTTGTCCATCATTGCTCCCGCCCAGCTTGTCTGCGACGGGAGAGATGGTTTCCAACCATAGGACGAATGATTTAATGGTTAACCCCATCGCGACGGTTCCGGTCACTTTTGTGGATGGTTGCATCGCATCCCGCCCCGCCGGCGGGGCCTTCCTTGTGCTCGCGAAAGATATAGACCATCGAAGCAACGCAAAAACAAAAGGTGGAGATTATGAAAAAAGGCAGAAAGAGCATGGGAGGCGCCTGGGTTGAATTTTAATTAAGTCTATGCGCACGGGGGCTTGATGGCTTCGCAGGGGTTGGCGAGGGCTGCGCATATTTTGTCCAGCCCGGTCAATCATGCCGCAAAGGCGAAGGGGCTGCGCGAAGCCGGGCCCGAAGCTGTGCCAGTGAGATTTTCGCGGTAGGACGAGGGCGACTCGCCCACGACCCGGCGGAACACGCGGTTGAACTGTGACAGGGACTGGAAGCCCGCCTCGTAGGCGGCCTCGCTCGCCCGGGTGTGCTGGTTGAGCAGCAACTGCTTCGTCT
Organism: Opitutaceae bacterium; assembly: GCA_035568935.1. Lineage (GTDB taxonomy): Bacteria > Verrucomicrobiota > Verrucomicrobiia > Opitutales > Opitutaceae > DASRHD01. The sequence continues at coordinate 5,268 of DATMNP010000036.1, forward strand.
TTTCGACGCGGGCGCGGGCCAGGTAGTTCGTGAACGTGAGGCCGATCGCCGCCTTGAAAACTTTGCAGAAATAAAACGGGCTCATGTGCGCGGCCTGCGCGACCTGTTCGAGCGAGATGGGCTCGCCCATGTGCTCGGCGATGAAGGCGCGCGCCTTGCTCACGGCCGGCGGTTCGGTCGCGGCCTCCCTGATCATGAGTTCGTTGGTGACCAGCGAAAGATGCTGCGCAAAAGTCGCGAGCAGGCGCACCGTGGCTTCGTAATGGGCCCGTGGAAGCACGCGCGTTTGGAAATAGGCCTCGTGGAGCGGCGCGACATCCACGTCGGCCTTCCACTTTGCCAGCTGCCGGACGGTGGCACGAAATTGTTTCTCGGTCGGCTCGTGCAGGAGCACCTGGCCAGTCTGGAGGTAGGCGATGATCTTTTCTCCGAGGCGGATCGGTACCAGCGATTCGCTCAGGCCGGCAAAGCACTCTAGGGTGGTCGAGCCGCCGACGGCTTCGGTTTCCGCCTGTTGCTGCAACTGGAGGCAGGCCGCGCAGGTTTTGCTTTTTGCCGCCATCAGCGCACAAAACGAGTTCATATTCTTCGTCCCGTGCATGGGTGCCTGGAACGAGCCTGCGCTGCGCAGCACGAGCGGCAGGCCGGTGGCGGTCTGGAACGCCTGCTGGTAGTCGCGGAAAATCTGCGAGTCGCGCAGGCGGGCGACGACATCGTCACTATGGGGAGTCGTGTCGCCGGAACAGGAGAAGTGATCGTTGGCGTTCATGGCCTCCAGAGTATCGGAATATCCCGCCGAAGGTAATTGGAGGCGCGGCGGCATCTCACTAAAGGATTTCCCTAGGAATGGCTCCTTTCCGCGGATTGCGCAGATGATCGCGGATGAAATTCAACCGCCAAAATCGGAACAGCGGCCGGCGGAATTACCAACGGCTAAATATCAGCCACCAAATACCTGTTCCAATTTTGTGACGGCTGCCAGGCCGTCGCCGCGATCCCAGATTAATTTTCTTTGATCCGCCTGGGGAGAAATCTTCGGGCGGCAGCCAGCAGGCTGAGCGCGCCATAGCACCACAGGCTGAGCGCCCCGCCGCCACCACTCGCGGACGGCGAACGAGAGGGTGAGGGCTGCTGTGTCGGTACATTGGGAACAGCGTGATATCCATGCCAGCTCGGCGTGGTGAAACCGGTGGCACTCGTCGGAAACAAGATCGTGAAGTTTGCCGCCGTGCCATCGAAGACACCCATGCCAAAAAAGGTCGGTGCATTGCCCAGAAAATAAGCTGCGGTCAGCCCGCTGCAGGAATCGAACGCTTCGTCGCCGATGGACGTAACACTGGCCGGGATGGTGATGGTGGTCAGGTTTGCGCAATCAGAGAAAGCGTCGCTCTTGATGGAGGTGACGCTGGACGGAATGGTATAGGACGCCTGGGTATTGGCGGCTGGATAAGCAATGAGTTGGGTCAGCGATTTGTTGAACAATACTCCATTCTGATTGGCAAAAAGCGGGCTGGCCGGGTCCGCGGTGATCTGGGTCAATTTTTTACAGCCCGAAAACGCGTTGTCGCCGATGCTGGCGACGCTGGCCGGTACGGTGATGGTGGTCAGGTTTGTGCTGCCCAAGAACGCGCCAAAACCGACGGAAACGACGCTGCTCGGGATGACATAGGACGTTTGCGTGTTGCTGGCTGGATATTGAATAAGCTGCGTCAGCGATTTATCGAAAAGCACTCCACCTACACTGGTGTAGCTTGGGTTGGCGGCGTCCACGCTGATTTGGCTAAGCTCAAGGCAGTCAGTGAATACATCGGACCCGATGGAAGTGACGCTGGCTGGGATGCTGATGCTATGCAGGCCGTTGCAATTGGCAAATGCCCCATCCCCGATTGAGGCGACACTGGTCGGAATGGTGACATCGAACAACCCGGTGCAGCCGTAGAATGCATCGATCCCGATGGAAGTGACACTGGACGGGATGGTACAGGACGGTTGGGTATCGCCGGCTGGATAGGTAATGAGTTGGGTCAGCGATTTGTTGAATAAAATCCCGTTGATGCTGGCGTAAACGGAGTTGGCGGCATCAACATTGATTTGGGTCAATTGGATGCAGTTAGCAAAGGCGTAGTTTCCAATGGAAGTGACACCGGCCGGGATGGCGACGCTGTTCACGCCAGACATTCCAAATGCATTCTTCCCGATGGAGGTGACACTGGCCGGGATCGTGACGGTGGCCAGGCTGGCGCAGTCAAAGAAAGCTCCCTCCCCGATGGAGACGACGCTGCTCGGGATGACATAGGATGTTTGCGTGTTGGCCGCCGGATACTGAATAATCTGCGTCAGCGGTTTATCCAGAAGCACCCCACCGGGACTGGCATAGGTCGAATTGGCTGGATCAACATTAATTTGGGTCAAGAGGAGGCAGCCTGCAAAGGCATCGGTCCCGATGGAAGTAACGCCGGCCGGGATCGTGATGCTAGTCAGGCCAGCCGCGGCGAATGCATTGTCTGCAATCATGGTGACGCTGGCTGGGATGACATAGGACGTTTGCGTGCTGGCCACCGGATACTGAACAAGCTGGGTCAGCGATTTGTTGAATAACACCCCGCCCGGACTGGCATAGGACGAATTGGCCGGATCGACATTGATTTGGGTCAACCCGGTGCAACCGACGAATGGATCGTTCCCAATGGAGGCGACGCTGGCCGGGATGGTCACACTGGTTAAGCTGGAGGACGAGAAGGCATTATTGCCAATGGCGGTAACGCTGCCCGGGATGGTGACACTGGCCAGGTTCCGGCCACCAAAAAAAGCAAAGTCCCCGATGGAGGTGACGCTGGCCGGGATGGTATAGGACGTTTGCGTGTTGCCGTCTGGATACTGAATAAGCTGCGTCAGTGATGCGTTGAATAGCACCCCGCCTGAACTGGCATAGGCCGGATTGGCCGCGTCTACGTTGATTTGAGTTAACTGAGTACAGTTTTGGAACGGCCCGACCCCGATGGAGCCGACGCTGGCCGGGATGGTGACGCTGGCCAGATCAGTGCAACCATTGAACGCGTTGTCTCCGATGGAGGTGACGCTGGTCGGGATGGTGACGCCGGCCAGATTGGTGCAATTGTTGAAGGCATTGCTTGCGATGGAGACGACGGGCTCACTGTTGATGGTCCCGGGTAGGGTGATGTCTCCGCCGCTGCCGGTGTATCCCGTGATGGTGATGTTCGTGCCATTGTCAGAATACACGAAACCATCCGAGGTTGTACCTGCATGAAGGCCCGATAGGCAAATCAGGGAAACCACCAGCCCTAAAACCTGCCTGTTCCGGATCGCATTCACGATTATTGCGACCGTGGTGCCGGAGAACGCCGGCCTGTGTATGGTCACATCGGCTTGGTCCGAACAGGCGTTGCCTGTGATTTTTGTGGCGAAACAATGCGACTGAACAGGCATATAAAGGTGATTGGCTGGAATGGAAAAAATCTGCATCATTGCAGGGCGGAATCCGGTTAAAATCTCTCAGTGCATCCGCAGGTTTCATGCTCTGCAAACGAGTTTTCGTCCGTCGTCACCTGAAGCCGGTGCTATCGCAATACGGTGGCGAGTTTTCAGCCGGAGAATGCTGCTGCCGCATCGTGAAATCTCATCCGCACCTCTGTCTTCAACACGCTACTGAACGTGTGATTATCGCCCTTCTGGTCTTGCGATAGGAGCCGCCTGCCACGAACATCATGCGGTGCCTACTAGCGACAACCCTGCCCCCCTGGCCTCGGAGCTTTCGGAGCGAAAAAAGCTCGAGCAGGACCTGGTCGCGACCGTGAAGGAACTGCGCGATGTCAAAGCCGCGCTCGACGAACACTCGATCGTCGCCATCACCGACTCGACCGGCCGGATCACCTACATGAATGACAAGTTCTGCGCGATTTCGAAGTATTCACGCGAGGAACTGATCGGCCAGGATCACCGCATCATCAACTCGCGGCACCACCCCAAGGAGTTTTTCCGCGACCTCTGGACGACCATCGGGCATGGGAAAGTCTGGCATGCGGAAATTAAGAATCGGGCCAAGGATGGGACATTCTACTGGGTGGACACCACCATCTACCCTTTTGTGAACGAAGCGGGAAAGCCGGTGCAATACGTCGCCATCCGCACGGACATCACCAAACGCAAGGCCGACGAGGAGGAGTTGCTGCGCGTCGCCGCCGAGCTGGCCGAAAACAACAAGGAGCTCGAGGCGATCGTTTACACCGTGTCGCACGACCTGCGCTCGCCGCTGGTCAACGTCCAGGGTTTCGGCAAGCAGCTCACCCGCGCCTGCGAGGTCATCACCGCCGCGCTGGCCGCCGCCAACGGCGGGCCCGTGCCATCGGAAAAACTGCAGCAACCGGTCGAAGTCGCGGTTCCCCAGGCGCTGCGTTTCATCAACGCCGGCATCAACAAGATGGATTCGCTGCTCGCCGGCCTCCTCCGGTACTCGCGGCTCGGCCGCGTCGCGCTCAATATCCGCCCGCTCAACCTGAACGGCCTCCTCGCCGAGATCATCACCACGATAAAGTTTCAGCTCGACGAAGCCAAGGCCGAGGTGCGCGTCGAACCGCTGCCCGTCTGCCTCGCCGACAACGTGCAGACGAGCCAGGTTTTCTCCAACCTGCTCGACAATGCGCTCAAGTACCGCGATCCCGCCCGTCCGCTGCGGGTCGTCATCCGCGGCCAGGTCCGCGGAGGCCAGGCGGTCTATGAAGTCGCGGACAACGGCATTGGCATCGCACCCGAGCACCAGGCCAAGGTCTTCGAGATTTTCCACCGGCTGAATCCGGATGTTTCCAGCGGTGAGGGCCTGGGCCTCACGATCGCGCAGCGCGTGCTCGAGCGGCAGGGCGGAAAAATCTGGGTGGAACCCTCCCCGGGCGGCGGCTCGACTTTCTTTGTATCCTTGCCCACCATTGCCACCGCGCCCGTAGCATGAGCAAAGATCCCACCATCCTGATCGTCGAAGACGACGAAGGCCACGCCATCCTGATTCGCCAGAACCTGGAAGGCGCCGGGCTGGAAAACCGCATCGAGCACTTTCGCGACGGCCAGGCGATCCTCGATTTCTTTTTCGACCACCGGCACCAGGCCGACGAAACGTATCTCATCCTGCTCGACATCCGCATGCCCAAGGTTGATGGCATCGAAGTGCTGCGCCGGCTCAAGGCCCACCCGGAATTCCGCAAGCTGCCGGTCATCATGCTGACGACCACCGACGACACGCGCGAAATCGAGCGCTGCCACCAGCTCGGCTGCAGCGGCTACATCCAGAAGCCGGTCGACTACGACAAGTTCGCGGAAGCCATCCGCCGGATCGGGCTTTTCGTCCCGCTGCTCCTCGTGCCGTCGCTCGGCACCACGTAGAAACATGACGGAACCTTGGGACGCACACCGTCATGTAGGTCGGGGTTTATCCCCGACATTTGTGCGTCGGTTATGGGCGTGTCGGGCGTAAAGCCCGACCTACATAACATGTCCTTCTCACTGCCATCCCCCCTCGTCCTGGTCGTCGATGACGACGAGGGCCTGCTTATCCTCATGGCCGAAGCTTTGCGCGGCGAAGGCTGCGAAGTCGTCACCGCTGGCACGGCCAAGAGCGCCCGCGCCTGGCTGGAGAAACACACCCCGGAGCTGATGATCCTCGACTTAAAGCTGCCCGACGGAAACGGCCCGGCCCTCGTCGCGGATTTGCAGCGCGGCAAACTTCCCGTGCCCTTCATCGTCGTCACCGGCCAGGGCGACGAGAAAGTTGCGGTCGAGATCATGAAGCAGGGGGCGCTCGACTACGTGATGAAAGACACCGCGCTGATCGAGCTGCTGCCGACCATCGTCCAGCGTGCGCTCGGCACCGTGGCACAGGAGAAGGCCCTGGGGGTTGCCCAGGCCGAGCACAAACGGCTCGAGGGCGAAATCCTCGCCGTGGGCGAACGCGAGCGGCACAGCATCGGCGCCGACCTGCACGACGGCCTCGGGCAACAGCTCACCGCCCTCGAATTGATGTGCACCATGTTGAAGGAGGACGCCCGGGAAAATCCGGCGATGGCAAAACGCCTGGACACGATGGGAAAACTCTTGCGGGAAGCGATCGTCCAGACGCGGCTCCTCGCCCGGGGCCTGGTTCCCGTCGACAGCAGTCCCGATGCGCTCCAAGCCGGCCTCGCGGAACTGGCGGAGCGGATCGATTCGCTGGGACGCGGGCGGTGCGAGTTCGAGTGCCGCGAGCCGGTTCTGCTCGCCGACACTTTTGTGACGGGCCATCTCTATCGCATCGCCCAGGAAGCGGTGAACAACGCGGTGAAACACGCGCGGGCCAAAACCGTGCAGATCCGGCTGGCCAAGGCCGGCGGCGCGTTGCTGCTGGAAATCGCCGACGATGGCACCGGGCTGCCCAAGGGCAAAAGCCGCAGCTCGACAAGCGGCGGCGGACTCGGGCTCGGGGTGATGCAGCATCGCGCCAGCGCCATTGGCGCGGAGCTGACCGTCACCTCAAAACGCGGCGAAGGCGTCACGATTTGCTGCCGCCTCCCGATGAAGAAATGAACCTGGTTTTACCCTTACCATGGTTAAACCGGTTTTGAGGATGAAATCACCGCCGAAAAAAATTGCGCCCGCCGCCCCGGCCGTTCCGCGCCGGAGCATCCTGCTGGTTGATGACCATCCCTTCATGCGCGCCGGGCTGGCGCAACTGATCGAACGCCAGCCGGACCTGCGGGTCAGTGGCGAGGCCGGAAATCCCGCGGATGCTTTTCAGGCGCTGGCCAAGTCCCGGCCCGACCTCGTCCTGACCGACCTGACCATGCCCGGCCGCAGCGGCCTCGAGTTCATCAAGGATCTCAAGGCCGCGCAGCCGGCCCTGCTGATCCTCGTCGTTTCGATGCACGACGAGGCCGTTTACGCCGAACGCGCGCTCCGGGCCGGTGCACGGGGCTACATCATGAAGGAGGCAGGCGGCGAGAACCTGCTGGCGGCCATCCGGCAGGTATTGCGCGGCGAAGTTTACGTGAGCCCGCGGATGTCGGCGCGCATCCTGGACAACCTGTCGGCGCGCAAACCGCGCGGCTCGAGTTCACCGATCGAAAAACTCACCGACCGCGAATTCGAAATCTTCCAGCTCATCGGCCAGGGCAAAAGCACGCGCGACATCGCCGGCCAGCTTCATCTCAGCCCCAAGACGGTCGATGTGCACCGCAGCCACGTCAAAGAAAAGCTGGAATTGAAGGATGCGACCGCCCTCATCCGCCACGCCGTGCGGTGGGTCGAGACCCAGGCGGTTTCGGAATAGGCAACCAAATCATTCTCGTCCTCGTAATCGTTCTCATTCTCTGAGCACAAATCGATAACGATTATGAGAATGAGAACGAGGCCGATCACGCCCTCTCCCATTAGCACCCCTTGCTTCATCGCCGGACAATATCCGCGCACCAAATGGTGCGCGGATATTGCCAAGCCGTGCGCAGCGCCGCCGGCCCGGATCGTCCATACTGGGTTCATGCAAGAAACGCTGGTGAATGCGTTACGCGCCCGTCGGCCCAAGATCCGGGCCCACTGGGAAGCCTTGCTGCGCGCCGAGCCCGTCGCCTCGCCGCTGGGCCATCCCGACGCCCTCGTCCACCTGCTCGACTGGTCCCTCGATGAAATTTTTGTCGTGCTCGCCAACCCGCTGGCGCGTCACCTCGCCGGTGGCGCACATTTCACCCACGATGACCGGCCCGAATGCCCCTGCGGGCGCAATCCCCTGCTCGCCTATTTCGCCGCCGGCGAACAGGCGATGCGTGAGGCGTTCATCCTCGCGCAGGCCGCCTCCGCCCCGCTCGATCCCCTCGATCGCGATGCCTCCTTCGACGAACTCAACCTTGCGCTCCAGCAAATCTCCCGGCGCGACATTGCGGCGTTCTGCGGCGTATGCCAGTTTCGCCAGTCGTCTAATGGTTCGGACCCAGCAGCCGCTCACGATAAGTTGACGGAGCTTCACCCGCGATACGGCGGAACACGCGGTTGAACTGCGAGAGTGATTGGAAGCCGACCTCGTAGGCCGCCTCGCTCACGCGTTTGTGCGGGTTGATCAGGAGGTTCTTGACTTTCTCCACGCGCACGCGCGCGAGGTGGTTGGTGAAAGTCATGCCCGTCGCCTTCTTGAACGTCTTGCAGAAATAAAACGCGCTCATGTTCACGGCACCCGCCACCTCGCCCAGCGAGAGTTCCCCCACGTGGCGCTCCTCGATGTAGGCGCGGGCCTTCGCCACCGCCGGGAGTTCCTCGGTGGATCTCTCGACGATGATCTGGTTGCTCAGCGCCGAGAGATGCTGCGCAAAAATCGCCAGCAACCGGAGGATCGACTCGTATTGCTTCCGGGTGACGACGCGCGTCTGGAAGTAAGCCTGCTTCAACTGCGGCAGGTCCAACCCGGTCCCCCACTGCACGAGCTGGCGCGCAGCCCGCGCAAACTCGGCCTCCGCGGGAGCATGCAGCAAAACCTGCCCGGTGTGCAAAAATGCGATGAGGTTCTCGCCCACGCGGACCGGCACGGCGGAATCATAGAACCCGGCAAAGCATTTCAGCGTTTTCGGTTCCAGCCGGGCCTCCTCCTCGACCTTTTTTTGCAACCGCAGGCACGCGGAGCACGAATGATTCGACCGGGCCATCAGGGCGCAAAACGGGCTTCCCTTTGGATCGCCCTGGTGGGGCAGGTCAAAGGCCTCGACCGGCCGCAGGTTGATCGGCAGCCCGGTCGTCTCGCGAAACGCCTGCTCGTAATCGCAGAACACCTGTGACCGCTTCAACTGCGCCACAATCGTGCGGCTCTGTTGGGCGCTGTACGTCACCGGCATCATGGTCAGGCGGCCTTCGGGGAAAAACAGCGCGCCGCGACCAGCTCGCGCCGCAGCCCGGCGCGAAAATCCGGGTGCGCGATCGAGACCAGCGCGTCGCCGCGCTCCCGCAGCGATTTGCCGTGGAGGTTGACGGCGCCGTATTCGGTCACGACCCAGTGCACGTGGCCCCGCGTGGTGACGACGCCGGCGCCGGCGTTGAGCTGCACGACCAGCCGCGAAATTTTTCCGTCCGCAGCCGTCGAGGGCAGCGCGATGATCGGCTTGCCCCCGTGCGAAAGCGCGGCGCCACGGATGAAGTCCATCTGCCCGCCGATGCCGGAGAAAATCCGGTGCCCGATGGAATCAGCGCACACCTGGCCGGTCAGGTCGATCTGGATGGCGGAGTTGATCGCAACGACCTTGGGGTTCTTGCGAATGATGGAGGTGTCGTTCGTCCAGTCGCACGGGTAGAACGCCACGAGCGGGTTGTCGTTGACGAAGTCGAAGAGCCGACGCGTGCCGTTGATGAAACTCGTGACGATCCGGCCCACGCCCACCATCTTCTGCCGGTTCGTGACCGCGCCCGACTCGACCAGGTCAACCACGCGGTCGGAAAACATTTCCGAATGAATCCCCAGTTCGTGCTTGTTATGAAGCCGCGAGAGCACGGCGTCGGGGATGCCCCCGATGCCCATTTGCAGCGTGGAGCCGTCCTCGATCAAATCGGCCACGAGTTCACCGATCCGCGCCTCGACCACGGTCTCGGGCTCGGGGCGGTGCTCCATCAGCGGCCGGTCGGTCGCGACAAAGGCGTGGATGCGATCGAACGGCACCAGGTTGTTGCCGTGCGTGCGCGGCATCTGCTCGTTGATTTCCGCCACGACGAGCCGCGCCGTCTCGGCGGCGGCCTTGGCGGCATCGCACGAGGTGCCGAGCGAACAAAAACCGTGCGCATCCGGTGGCGAGAGCTGGAGAAAGGCAACGTCGAGCTTCACCGCGCCCGAGAGAAACAGGCCCGGGATGTCCGAAAGGAATATCGGGACGAAATCCGCCCGGTCCTCGGCGATGGCCTGGCGGAGCGGAGCGCCGGTGAAGAGCGAGACGGAGCGGAACTCCTTCTCGCGCCCGCGCATGGCAAAAGGCGCGGGCCCGGCGGTGTGCAGGTGATACAGCCGCACCTCGGCCAGGTCGGTCCGCGCGCACAAGGCCTCGACCAGCGGGGCTGGCGTGGCGCAGGCGCCGTGGAGAAAAAGGTTGGTGCCGCTTTGCACAGCCGAAACAACATCGGCTGCCGACACCGCACGGGATTTCCAATTAGTCGTCATGGTAAATTTGTTGGTGCTCTCATGTTATGACGCTTTTTTCATCGGCGAAAGCATGGACACTGCGCACACACTGTGAACCATTGCGCATTTATTGCGTCCGCTAGCAGCGTGTCGGACTTCGTCCTCCCCGCTGCTTAACCAAAATGGCTCTGCCCTTTGTTTAGGAGCCCGTGGGCGAAGCCCGGCGGGCTCCTAGCGCAAGCCATGCGCAGCCTGCGACAAATCGTGCGAAGCGTAAATCCACGGCCGGGCGTATCATGGGCCCGTCACCATCTTCCCGGTCAATGAACACATCGCTTGATCCTGGCCATCCATCGCCATCCACGTCCCGCCACAATTCAGCTTCGCGCATCGCGGTGCTCGGTGCCGGCATCACCGGGCTCACGGCGGCATGGCATCTACGGCGGGCCGGTTTTTCACCGATCGTACTCGAGAAAAGCCCGTACGTCGGCGGCGTGATCGGCACCCTGCAGCGCGGCGGCTGGCTGCACGAGCACGGCCCCAATTCACTGATGGAAGGTTCCCCCGATCTCGCCACGTTCATCCATGAAATCGGGCTGGATGGCCGGCGCATTTACGCGGCGCCAGCGGCCAAGCAACGCTACGTCGTGCGCGGCGGCCAGCTCGTCGCGATGCCCTCCTCGCCGCGCACGTTCGTTGCCACGAGGTTGTTTTCCTGGCGGGCGAAACTTTGGCTGGCGGGCGAACCCCTGCGGCGCCGGGCCGACCCAAACCGCGAAGAGAGCGTGGCGGATTTCGTGTTGCGGCGGCTCGGCCGGGAGTTCCTCGACTACGCCGTGGACCCGTTTGTCGGCGGCGTTTACGCCGGCGACCCGGCGCGGTTGTCGCTGCGGCACGCGTTTCCCAAATTGCACGCCCTGGAGCAGGAGCACGGCTCGCTCATCCGGGGCTCGCTCAAACGCCGCAACGCGAGCGGCGGACCCAAAGGACGCCTCTTTTCCTTCCCCAACGGGCTCGGCGAACTGCCCGCCGCGATTGCGTTCGCGCTCGGCGATGCGGTGCAGCTGCAAACCAAGGCAACCGCGATCCGGCGCACCGGGTGCAACTGGGAGATTGACTGCGAAAACGGCCTGCGGTCGTGGACGGAGGAATGCGCCGCCGTGGTTTGCGCCCTGCCCGCTGAGGCGCTGGCTTCGCTAAAAATTGAAGGCGTTCCGGAAGCGCGCCGGCTCGCTGCGCTGCGCGAAATCGAACACCCGCCCCTCGCGTCGGTCTTCACCGGCTTCAGACGCGACGATGTGGGCCACCCGCTCGATGGTTTCGGCGTGTTGATCCCACAAGTCGAGCACAGCCCGATCCTCGGCACGTTGTTTTCCAGTTCGCTCTTCGCGGGCCGCGCCCCGGCTGGCCACGTCGCGCTCACCAGCTTCATCGGCGGAACGCGCCAGCCCGGCCTGCTGAAACTCGACGACTGGGAGCTGCTTCGCCTCATCCAGCCTGAACTCGAACGCCTCTTCCGTATCCGCGGTCTTCCCGTGTTCACGCACGTGCAACGCTGGCCGCGGGCGATCCCGCAGTACACGCTCGGCTATCAACGTTTCAAGGACGCGATGGCCGCGGTCGAAGCATCGGCACCCGGGTTCTTCATCGGCGGCAACTGCCGCGACGGCATCGCCCTCGGCAACTGCATCGAATCCGGCCGGCGGCTGGCGAACGTCGCCGCCGAGTCCCTGCGCGCCTGGCACGCATGAGTTTAAGTTCAGGGCATTTTC
>DATMNP010000037.1:0-6361 GCA_035568935.1 Opitutaceae bacterium
TGGGTCCATTCGCGGTTTCCCACGGTTAAATCCCCTCGCCCGCGGCGAATTTTGCGTTCACTTTTTTTCCTTCGATGATTGGACGCCTCCAACAGCACGCACGCAACCGCCTTAACTTCACCGGCGACGTGCCCGCGCCCAAGCGCCTCGCCGCCTGCAAAACTTTCCTGCGCCTGGAAACCTCCATGATCCGCATGCGCCACGATGCCGGGGAATCCGGGTTGAAGATCGCGCAAGCCCGGGCCACGATGATCGACGAGCTGCTCGCGCACCTTTTCGACTACGCAACCAACGCCTTCGTGCGCGCCCGGGGAAAGCTGCCGGAACCCGTCAGCCTGCTCGCGCTTGGCGGTTACGGCCGGCAGGAACTCTGCCCGATGAGCGACATCGACGTGATGTTCCTTTTCCCCAGCAAAATCAACCCCACCACGGTCAAGCCGTTCCAGGAAGCGCTGACGCTGGACATTCTTTACCTGCTGTGGGACTGCGGCCTGAAAGTCGGCCATTCCACGCGCACAATCGAAGAGGTCTTCGTTGAGGCACGAAAGGACATCCAGACCAAGACATCGCTGCTCGAGGCGCGGCTCGTGGCCGGCTCGCCGGGGCTGTACGACACCTTCGCCCAAGCCTACCGCACCTTCTACACCACGGAAAACCCGCGGGCCTACCTTGAGGCCCGCGTGATCGACCAAGCCGCGCGCCACGCGAGGTTTGGCGACACGGTTTTCCTGCAGGAGCCCGACGTAAAAAACAGCGTGGGCGGCCTGCGCGATTACCAGAATGCGTTGTGGATGTCGCGGGTGAAGCTCGGCATCACCGACCTGGCCGAACTCGTTGCGCAAAACTCTTTGCGCCGGAATGAACTGCGCGATTTTCAGCGGGCCTATGACTTTCTCCTGCGCGTGCGCAACGAGCTGCACTATCTCACCAAGCGGGCCACCGACCTGCTCGACCTCGCCATCCAGCCGCGCGTCGCGCTCGAGCTCGGCTACACGCACCACGACCCGCTCAGCCGCGTTGAGCAGTTCATGCAGGATTACTACCGGAACGCACAGTCCCTCTTCCGGATTTCAAAAATCATCGAAAACCGCCTGGCGCTCACGCTCGCCACGCCCGAAAGCGGGCCCCGTTCATTCCGCGACGCGCTGCGCGCACGCCGCCGCGACCGCACCAAGCACTTCGACGGATTCGTCCTGCGTGGCCAGGAGCTGGCGGCCGAGCATGAAAAGGTCTTCCAGGAGGATCCGGCACGCCTGATCCGCGTCTTCCGCCACTGCCAGCAGCTGGAGTGCGCACCGTCCTTCGCGTTGCAAGGACTCATCCGCGAATCGGTGCCGCTCATCACCCGCCGCGTCCTGCACTCGCCCGATGCCAACCTCAGCTTTCGCACCATCCTTGAGGAGGCCGGCGCGGTCTTTCCCACCCTCAACCTCATGCATGAACTCGGTGTGCTCGGCCGTTTCATCCCAGAGTTCGCCGCCCTCACCTGCCTCGTGCAGCATGAGTACTACCACCGCTACACGGCGGATATGCACACGCTTAATGCCATCCGGGAGCTCGACCGTATTTTCACCGAAGCCGAGCCGATCACGCTCAAATACCGCGCCGAACTGCACCATACGAGCAGCCCCACGCTACTTTACCTTATCCTTCTGCTGCATGACATTGGAAAAGCCCACGGCATCAAAGGACACAGCGAAAGCGGGGTAAAAATCGCCGGTCCGCTCCTTGAACGGCTGCAGGTTCCACCAGAAAGCCGTGAGGTCGTCACATTTATCATAAAAAATCATCTCATTATGGCACGGTTTTGGCAGAAGCGGGACGTAGATGATCCAAAAACTGCCACTGCATTTGCCGAATTGGTGGACGACGCCGAGAAACTCCGATATCTCTTCGTGCATACGTTTTGCGATGCCCGCGGCACCGCCGCCAGCCTTTGGAATAGTTATAAAGACGCCCTTCACACCTCCCTCTTCCTCGCAACCCTTGATCGCCTCACCCTTGGCGAGGAAGTCATTGCCCGTTACCTTGAGCGCAAAAAAATGATCCAACAAGAGCTTATCCAGAAAAAAATTCCCGGCATCAGCACGGACGAAATCGCCGCGCACTTTAACCTCCTGCCCGAGCGCTATTTCATCCACACCGACGCCACGGAAATCGCGCTGCACATCCAGATGGTCAACCGCCTCCTCCGTTCGATCAATGAGGCGGACTCCGTCAACACGCTCAAACCCGCGATTGACTGGAAAGACGACCTCAATCGCAGCCTCACCGTGGTCAACGTCGTCACCTGGGATCGCGCCGGGCTCTTTTACAAGCTCGCCGGTGCTTTCAGCGTGGCCGGCCTCAACATTCTCGGGGCGAAAGTCCTCTCGCGCGCAGATCACATCGCCATCGACACCTTCCACGTGGTCGAACCCGGCCGAGGCGTCGTGCAAAACCAGAGCGCGATGGATGCCTTTTCCCGCAACGTCGAGGCTGCACTCGTCCAAAACAAGGATCTTTATCCTGAGATCCTCGCCCAGGCAAAAAAGGTTTCCACCCATTTCGGCGGCACCGACAACTCGCTGCATGCCTCGTTTCCGCCAACCGTGGATGTTTACCACGAACTCTCGATGCAGCGCACCATTGTCGAGGTCCAGGCCTATGACCAGATCGGCCTTCTCTACCGCCTGGCCAAGGCCATCTACGACCATGGCTTCGACATCACCTTCGCGCGCATCGGCACCGAGCGCGGCGTGGCGATCGACACCTTCTACATCGAGAGCGCCAACAAGGAACCGACCGAGGACACCGGCCGCCTCCACGCCCTGCGCGACGAACTTGGCAAAATTATCGCCCCGGTCGAGACACCCGCGGCCGTCGCGAAATAAGCCAGGAGCAATGGAGCAGCACGATTGTAGGTCGGGGTTTATCCCCGACGCTTGTCCGCCGTAGCCTTGGCGAAGGCAGATGTCGGGCGTAAAGCCCGACCTACCATTTTGCCGCTCCCACGCAGGCCCGAACAAAGTTTGCCTCGCCCGCCTTGCTCGGCGCTTTTCCAGCCGTTAGCGGCATGGCTTGCCAGTTTGCATACACTCCTTAGCGTTCGCCAGCTTCATGCCAACGGCGATCGACCCGCGCACCCTCGCTGCGCTTTACAACATCAGCTCGCTCCTCGGCAAAACCGAGGACGCGAGCGCCGCCCTTCGCGCCATCCTGGCCGAGATCACCGCCTTTTTCGACGCCTCCAGCGGCTCCATCGCCCTGATCAATCCTGATAGCGGCCACCTTGAAATCGAAGTCCAGCAAGGCCTGCCGGACGACAGCAAGGAATCCGCCCTGCGCCTCGGCCAGGGCATTACCGGTTGGGTCGCGTTCCACGGCCGGCCGCAACTTGTCCCCGACGTCACCACCGATTCGCGCTATGTGAGCATGCGCGCGGCGGTGCGTTGCGAAATGGCCACGCCCATGATCGACGACCATGGCCAGACTTTCGGCGTGATCAATGTTAACAGCGACACCCTGGCGGCCTTCGCACCCGCCAGCCTCGAGCAGCTCATTCTCTTCACGGCCGAGGCCACCGCCGTCATGCAGCGGCTTTGGCAATTATATCAGCTCAAGGGCAAGGCCCGCCAACTCGAGACGCTCATCACCATCGGCCAGTCCCTCGTCACCAAACTGGAGCAGCAGGAGCTCTTCGAGACCATCACACGGGAAACCTGCAAGATCATCCAGGGCCGCGCCTGCGCGCTCTATCTCTACGACACCGCGCGCAAAACCGTGCGCCTCGCCGCGCTTTACAGCCCCGCCGCAGTTCAAAGTTCAAAGTTCAAAGTTCAAGGTTCGCCGGTCGTCACAGACCCCGAGCGTAATCAAGGGGCTTCGGACCCCCACCCCCCCGTCCTCCGTAGCCCTGAGCCTGTCGAACGGGGCGAAGGAGGATCAATCCTCCACCCTCAATCTTCCACCACCGCCTTCGCGCCGCACAGCGGCCCACAGCAATCCGACGAGCTCCCCCTGGATTCCTGTCTCGTCGCCTCCGCCTTTGCCACCCGCAAACAGGTCGAATTTGCCAACATCCAGTCGCCCGAATTCCTCGACGTCATCGACCTGCCACGCGATGCCCAGCTCCATTCCGTGCTGGTCACACCCATGCTCGTCGAAGGCGATGTGCTCGGCGCGCTCGCCATTTTCACCGGGCACATCCACCGCTTCAACAATGACGAAAAGCGCCTCGCCGCCGCGCTCGCCAGCCTGTCCACCGTCGCGCTGCAAAACGCCCGGCTCTATTCGCGCGTTTTTCACAGCGAAGAATCGCTTCGCAAGAACGAGCAGCTCACCACCCTCGGCCTGCTCGCCGCCGAGATCGCCCACGAAATCCGCAATCCACTCACTGTCATCAAGCTTCTCTTCGGCGCGCTCGGCCTCGAATTCGCCCAAAGCGACCCGCGCCACACCGACGAACGCCTGATCCGGGAGAAACTCGACCAGCTCGAAGCCATCGTCACGCGCGTGCTCAATTTCGCCAAGGCTCCTTCCTCGCTCCATTCGCGCTGGTCAGTGGCCGAAATCGTCAGCGACACGCTCATGCTCGTCCGCCTCAAGGTCGCCCAGGGCAAAATCCAGCTCCGCTTCGAGCCGCCGCCGCGCCCGACCATCGTCGATGTGCAAAAGGGCCAGCTCCAGCAGGTGCTGCTCAACCTCGTGCTCAACTCCACGCAGGCCATGCCTGATGGCGGGATCATCACCGTGCGCTGCGAAAGCGACGGGCACCATGTGTTCATCGATGTGGCCGACACTGGCACTGGCATCCCCGCCGGGCTTCACGAGCGCGTCTTCGATTCATTTCTCTCCGGGCGCCCCGGCGGCACCGGCCTCGGCCTGGCCATCGCCAAGCGCATCATGCTCAGCCACGGCGGCGACATCGGACTGGTCGCCACCAGCCCCGCCGGCACAACCATGCGCCTTACCCTCCCGCTCGCAAAAAACTAATCTACCATGCCACCCGAGACCCTCCCTTCACCCGCACCTGTCAAACGCCAGCGCGTCATGCTCGGCCTCACCGTCGCGATGCTCGTCATCTGCGCCCTGTTCGCCGTGTTCGCGCTGAAAAAACTGCCGATGCCCGTGCGCGTTTTCATCGCCTTCGGCGACATCGCGATGGCCCTGACCATCCTGCTCCTCCTGCGGAAAAATCCGCTGCGACCACGCTGATGATTTTTACCACGGATATCACGGATTCGAACCGGTATTAACCGCAGATGGATCAGTGCCCATCAGTGTTTGATATCTTACGGTTTGCTGGTCCGCGGCTGCAGCTTCAAGTCGACCATCAAGTCAGCCGCGATTTTTTCCAGGTCGGCGCGCAAGGCCGCGAGGTTTGCCTTCTCCGGCAGGAGCACGGTTGCACGGGCCTGAAACAGCATCCCGCCGCCCATCGGGGCGCTCACACACTCTGAAGCGAGCTCCTCCACGTTGACCTGGTGCGCAGCAAGCGCAGCCGAGATGCCTCGCAGGATACCCGGCCGGTCCAACCCCACGACTTCAAGCGCGGCCAGCGCACCACGCGCCTTTGGCGCCGGGCCAGGTTCAGCCTGCACGATGATGCGCAGGCCGTCGGCCTCGAGCTGTCTCAATGCACGCACAAGCCCGTCCGCCCGGTCGGCCGGCACCTGCACGCGCACAATGCCCGCAAACTGGCCGCCGAGATGGCTCATGCGGCTCTCCAGCCAGTTGCCGCCGTGGTCGGCCACCCGGGCTGCAACCAGTTTCACCAGCCCGGGCTGGTCCGCCCCGATGAGTGTCATCACAAGATTCGTCAGCATGAGGTAAATGATGGAGGCTGCATTGCACACCGGCAACTCCCGTCTGCGCCATATGTCGGGGCATCCTCCTTCGCTAAAGCTACGGAGGACAAGTAAAGCCCCTCCCACCAGCCAGCCAACCCGCTTCCGACTTGGGCGTTGGGCGTTCGAAGTTGGGTGTTCGATGTTCGGCGCACCGCGCCGCATGTTCGGCGCGCAGCGCCGCCGCCTCACTCATCCAGCTCGACGTTCCAGTAGGCAATATCTAGGAAATCCTTCCACATCTCGCAGTGTTGCTTGCCAAGCACGAGCGAGATGACCGGCCGCCATTTCGGCCGCACCGGCTTGCGGATGAGCCGCATGTGCGCCTCGTGGGGCAGGCGGTTGGCCTTTCTCGAGTTACAGGACACGCACGAACACACGATGTTTTCCCAGGTCGTCCGGCCGCCGGAGTGGCGCGGGATGACGTGGTCGAGGTTCAGCTCCTCGCGGGCAAAATGTTTCCCGCAATACTGGCAGGAGTTCTTGTCGCGCTCGAAGACGTTGTTGCGCGTGAGCTTCAGTTCCTTGCAGGG
>DATMNP010000038.1:0-5470 GCA_035568935.1 Opitutaceae bacterium
CGCGTCGGCCAGACGCGACGCGGCCAGTGGTGGCTCATCGATTCGCGCGACCGGCCGTTTTTGAGCAAGGGTGTGGCCTCGGTCAACCGCTTTGGCCGCGGGGACGGGCGCTCCGTGCCGGCTGGGCCGTATGCGGCGGCGGTGGACAAATTTTACGGCACGAAGGAGCCGGAGGCTTTTGCGCGCGCCGTGCTCGCGCGCCTGGAAAAATGGCACGTCAACACACTCGGACTGTGGACCGGGCCGGAGTTTTTCGACCAAGGGCTGGCCGGCGTGGAAATCCTGGACTTCCGAAGATTTGCCCCGGAAATCAACGCGTTCGGCGCGAAGCTGCCTGACGTTTTCGATTTGCGCTGGCCCGAGACATGCGACCGCGTGGCGGCCGGGCTGTGCCCGCCGTGGCGCGGGTCGCGCGAGCTCATCGGCTATTTCACCGACCATGAACTGGGCTGGGCTCCGGCGCACGGGAAAAAAATGCTGACGGAAACGGGCGTGAAGAAAGCCCGCCTGTCGTTGCTGCAAATCTGCTTGAGCCTCGAGCCGAGCAGTGCGGCGTATCACGCGGCGTGGGAGTTTGCGCTCGCCGCGCGCGGCGGCAGCCTTGAGACGCTGGCGCGCGCCTGGCAGGTCGAATTGCCGAACAAGGAGACGCTGCGCCAGCACACGCAGGCCGAAACGGTGCTGCTTGCGCCGCATTATTTGTGCGACCAGGAGAATTTCTCGCGCGAGTTTGCGCGCCGCTATTTTACCGTGAGCGCCGCCGCCATCCGGCGGCACGACCCGAATCACCTTGTCCTCGGCTGCCGTTTTGGCGGGCTGCCGGGCGCGGGGGTGCTCGCAGAGTGCGTGCATCCCTCGGTCGACGTGCTTTCGGCCAACATTTATCGCGACACGTTGTTCGAGCGGCTGGGCGATTTTCATCTTGCCGGCGGCATGCCGGTCCTCGTGGGCGAATTTTCGTGGACGGGCGAAGCTTTCACGAAGCGGCCGGCGCCGCATGAGCCGCGCGGGCTGACGAGCGTCGAGCGCATGCTGCGCAAGGGACGCCTGGCGTTGCAGCGAGCCTTCACGCATCCCGCATTCGTCGGGTATGCCTGGCACCGCTGGGCCGATGCGGTGGGCGACGCGGCGCCCTTCGGCACGGGGCTGGTGCATCTCGACGACAGCGAGGCGCGCGAGCACACGGAATTGTTGGGCAATCTTAACGCCCAAGCCGAGGCCCTGCGCCGCGCCGCCGCGCGGTAACCCGCGAAACATCCTCGGTTCCAATCGGGGAGCCTGGCCTGTCGTTTGTAACGTATTATGTTACAAAAATCTTTTGCTTGCCCGCGTGCGGCGGGTGCGGCGTCATCACGGGGTCACTTTGCCATGAATGCCGCCGAGCTTTCCGCCTTTCTCAAGTCAAGGATCCGCACGGTGCGCGGCTGGCCGATCGCCGGCGTAAATTTTCGCGATGTCACCACGTTGTTTCACGATCCCGCGGCCTTCCGGGCTGTGATCGATGCGCTCGAGGCCAACTGCGCGCAGTCGGGAGTGGACTGTATCGCGGCGGTCGATGCGCGCGGCTTTATCATCGGCGGCGCGCTCGCGTACAAAATGGGCAAGCCCATCGTGCTCGTGCGCAAAAAAGGCAAGCTGCCCTACAAAACCGTGTCCGAGGATTACGCACTCGAGTATGGCACGGCGACGATCGAGATCCATGCCGACGCGTGCCAACCCGGCGACCGCGTGCTGATCGTGGATGACCTCATCGCCACCGGCGGCACGCTGCTGGCGGCGGCGAAATTGTTCAAGGCCCTGCACGGCGAGGTGGTGGGCGTGGCGGCGATCATCGACCTGCCGGAACTGGGCGGCTCGCTGCGCCTGCGTGAGGCCGGGTTGCCCGTGCATTCGCTGTGTCTGTTCAACGAAACGGAGTGAGTACAATGACGAAGGCCGAATGACGAGTGACGAATGGCAAATCACCAAGGCAAGTAACATTCGGTATTCGTCATTCTGGCTTCGTCATTTCCGCGCATGTCCCTCACGATCTGGTGCAACGCAAAATTCCCCGACGCGGCCGAGCAGAGGCTGCGCGAGGGCACGCGCGGCCACCGGCTCATCTTTTCGTCCACGCTCGTGGGCGATGTGCTGGCGGTGGGGCCGTCTGACCCGACGCTGGCCGAGGCCGACGTGGCTTTGGGCCAGCCCGAGGCCGAAATGTGCATGCGCAGTCCGCGGCTCAAATGGATCGAGGTGATCAGCGCAGGCTACACGCGTTATGACCGCGAGGATTTTCGCCTGGCGTTGCGGGCGCGCGGCGCGGCCTTCACCAACGCATCCAGTGTTTTCTCCGAACCGTGCGCGCAGCACGTGCTCGCGTTGATGCTGGCGGTCGGGCGCAACCTTTTTCCGTCGCACCGCGACCAGTTGACGGATCACTCATGGCAATACGGGGAGCGCCGCCGCGACGCGCAGCTGCTCACGGGACAGACGGTGCTGATGCTCGGTTTCGGCGCCATTGGCCGGCGGCTGGCGGAGTTGCTCGCGCCATTTCGCATGCAGGTTTACGCCGTGCGACGGCAGGCGCGCAGCGAACCGGGCGTGCGCATCATAGCCGAGGAGGAGCTCACGCGCGTGCTGCCGCTGGCCGACCATGTGGTGAATATTTTGTCGGACAACGAAACGACGCGCGGCTATGTCAACGCACGCCGCCTGGGCTGGTTCAAACCTGGCGCGAAATTCTACAACGTCGGCCGAGGCACGACCGTCGACCAGCGCGCGTTGCTTGAGGCGTTGCAGAGCGGCCGGCTGGGCGCGGCTTGTCTCGATGTGACAGATCCGGAGCCGCTGCCGCCGGAGCATCCGCTCTGGACGACACGCAATTGTTACATCACCTCCCATACGGCCGGTGGGCGGCACGACCAGGGCGAAGCGCTGGTCAGACATTTTTTGACCAATTTGACGGCTTTTACAAACGGCAGCGCGCTGACGGACCGCGTCATTTAGAAAAAAATCGTCAACCGTGGGAATAATCGTGGCCCCACCGCTTTCTTATGGCCGTTCGCATGAACCACGTGCTACTAATAAGCCCTATTACAAAAACTGCCCTGGCCCGAATTAGGGAGTGTTTTCAAACTGTCATGGCCCGTCGTGAGGAAAACACTTCCCCGCTTTGCATCCAAAGCGCTGCGTCACACGTTATCCCTTTGTTCGCAAAACATCCACTTTGTTGGCTGCATCCGGCATGTCGCCGGTAGCGGACCAAACAAAACCAACCCGATAAGCTATGAATAAATCCACCAAAATGATCCTCGCCTGCGCCGCTGTGGCCGGGCTTTACTCGGGCACATCCGCCCTTCAGGCGCATGCATCCGTCAATCCTGGCACCGCGATCGTCAAAGACGATAGCAGCAAATCTTCCTGTAAGGGCCAGAACGCCTGTAAAGGGCAGGGCAACTGCTCGGCCGGCGACAACGGCTGCAAAGGCAAGAATTCCTGCAAGGGCCACGGCGGTTGCAAGGGCGGCCACGCTTGAAATTGTTTTGTACCTGGCTGGCGGCACTCGCGCCGCCAGCCGGGATTTTCGCCGGGAGCCGGGCCCTGTGTCCTGCTCCCGGTTTTATTCTCAAAACCGCCCTGCTCCTAACGGGCGCGGTTTTTTCAGTCCTTCAGTTTTTCAGCTCTTCAGCCTTTCCCACCCATGCCCGCCAACCGTTTCAACGCCTTCACCGATTACGGCATTGGCATCGGCCTGCGCGTGCCGCATTACCGGCACATCCTGGAAAAAAAGCCGGTCGTCGACTGGTTCGAGATCATCTCGGAAAATTTCATGGTCGATGGCGGACGTCCGCTCGAAGTGCTCGACCGCATCCTGGAGCAATACCGCGTCGTGCAGCATGGCGTCTCGATGTATTTCGGCTCGGCCGACCCGCTCGACCGCACCCATCTCAAGAAACTCAAGGCCCTCGTCAAGCGCACCAAGACCCCGTGGCTTTCCGATCATCTTTGCTGGGGCAGCGTGGATGGCACCTACACGCATGACCTGCTGCCCATGCCCTACACGTTTGCCGCCGCGAAGCGCACCGCCGAAAAAATCCGCCAGGTGCGTGACTATGTCGAAGTGCCCATCTGCGTCGAGAACGTCAGCAGCTACGCCGAGTTTCACGTTTCCGAAATGACCGAGTGGGAGTTCCTCTCCGAGGTCGTTGAGCTGGCCGACTGCGGCATTCTCCTCGACGTGAACAATATTTACGTCTCCTCGAAAAACCACGGCTTCAATCCCTACGATTACGTCAACGGCGTCCCGCCCGACCGGGTCGGCCAGATCCATGTCGCCGGCCACACGAAGTTCGAGAAATACATTCTCGATACGCACGATCACCCGGTGCTCGACCCGGTATGGAAACTTTATGCGCACGCCGTGCGCCGGAGCGGCGTCACCGCCACGCTGCTCGAGTGGGACGACAAGATTCCCTCCTTCCAGGAAGTGCACGACGAGGCGCTCAAGGCCAACGAGTTCATCGCCGGGGCGCGCGCCGCAAAAAAGGCGGCACCGGCCGCGGCCTCCCGATGAAACTCCCGGCGCGCCAGCGCACCACGCGCGACCTCAAGTCGCTCCAGCGC
This sequence comes from Opitutaceae bacterium, assembly GCA_035568935.1. Lineage (GTDB taxonomy): Bacteria > Verrucomicrobiota > Verrucomicrobiia > Opitutales > Opitutaceae > DASRHD01. Next base: position 4,606 of record DATMNP010000038.1, read on the forward strand.
CTGATGACGGCCACGCTGGTGCGCCCGCTCACCCGCACCAACCGCCTCCAGGGCCGCTGGACCGACGGGCGCACGATGAAGGCGGTAGCGGAGAGCTTCATCAAGCCGAACGACCGCCTCACCGCCCTTGAGCGCCTCCAGATTTACGCGCGCTGCTACTGGTTCCGGCTGCTCGATTCATTTTATGACGATTGCCCCGGCCTGCGCGCGGTGCTCGGCGAAAGAAAATTCATGCGCCTGGCCGAGGCCTACCTCGCGAAATATCCCTCGCGCTCGTTCACGATGCGCAACCTCTGCAGCCGTCTCGAGAAATTTATCCGGTCGGAGCCCCGGCTGACCGCGCCGCACTCCGCGCTTGCGCGCGACGTGGTGCGTTTCGAGTGGGCGCAGACCGTGGCCTTCGACGGCCCGAGTCGGCCCGCGCTGACGGCCGACGACATCGCCGACCGGCCGCCCACGCGCCTGCGCCTAGGCCTGCAGCCCTATCTTTCGCTGCTCGCGCTCGATTACGCAGCGGACGATTTCGTCATCGCGGTGAAAAAAGAAGGCGAGCTCAGCGCCGATGCCAGCAACACGCCCGTCGCCGCGCCGCGCGCCGCGAAGCTCCGCCGCGCGGCACGGCCCAAGCGCGGTCGCGTTTACGTCGCCGTGCACCGGCACGACAACATGATCTACTACAAACGCCTCGAACCCGCTGCCCACCGCATTCTTCGCGCGCTCCGCGCCGGCCGCACGATCGCCCAGGCCGTCGGCCACGTGCGCGGCGTCACGCCGGAGAACCTCCAGGCGTGGTTTAAAAATTGGGTCGAGCTCGGCTGGTTCTGCCGGCGAGCTTGACGGATCCATGAAATTTTAACCGCTAATG
>DATMNP010000039.1:0-12328 GCA_035568935.1 Opitutaceae bacterium
GCTGGCGGAAGTTGATGCCAGCTTGGCTGGCTAAAACGACAAACTCGAATCGTTGTGACATGGGTGTAGAGGTAATCCAGGGCATCCCCCTGTGTTACCCATGTCTCCGTACGTGTGTAACCCATGTCCCCGGTCTATACACGGAGGGTCGCGCTCCACCCGCGCAGCCGCGCGAATCGGTTCATTGGCGCGTTCTACGCAACCCGCACAGCGGCCTGCTGAGGGTCCCGGAATGACAATTCAGATCGTCCGCCCGACCCACTGGACGACAGCATCATCAAAATTTGGCATTTTACTTACTTTGGCAGGAGTTTCAGACGCGTCCATTTTTTGGTCTGGAAGCGAACCTTCCGTTTTTGTTGCCCAAGCCAGCTCGCGGGCTCGCTCCAAGGCGTCAGCCGCATGCAAAGCTGGTCGTTTGCGCTTAATCTCTCGCGAAGGATCGCTCATGTGGGATAGCGCTCGGGCAATGGTGCTGGGCGGCTTCACTAATTTGTGGTGGCTGACGGGCGGATCGGTCATCATGGGACTGGCACGTGGAGCGAAGGGATAGGTAGAAACTCCGAATCTCAGACTGTTATAAGATGATTCGGCAAAGAGTCTTGTAAAAGCAAATTCTTTGCCAGCAGAAGCAAAATCAAGACCAATTTAAAAAAAACTCAGACGGCGAATTATTTGATCGCCGTGACAAATAAAATGATGAATTGTTTAGCGTATATAATAAAAAATGATGAATTGTTTTAATCAAAAGCTTGCATTAAAGTGATTCACGCCACGACGAAACCATTTTTTGTTATTCATGATTCTATTAAAGAATAGGTTGCGCGATAATTTCTGCCGATCTTTTTATTGCAAATTCATGAGCTTTCCAATGCAAGTTGGAGGCAAAAGTTAGAACAGAACATGCAGTTAGAAAATTGGAATAAAACGTGCTGACTGGATATTCGTCCGCAGCAGGCTTCATGAATCTACCAATGACCACCCACCTTATCTTCATATCCAGCACGGCATTTTTTGAAATGCAAGTCATTGGTGTGTCGGCCCGAGTCGGCAATAACAAGGATTGCTTTCCCTCCAGGTTCGACCACTCTCTGCCCCCTTCTAGGGTGAAATGCCCATCTGAAATTTAACGCGAGTGCAAAAACATCATACAATATCATGAGGGCAACATCCACCGTCGCGGGCGAACTTTCGTCCACCAACAGGGTTCTCGCCTACTCGACGCCGTCGACCAAGGCCCAACCGGCCATGGCCCCCGCGGCCGTCCCGGTCACAACGCCATCGCAGGCGATTCCGCGGGAGCATGCCTACCGTCTTTGTGCGTTGGTCCTGGCCGGGGATTGGCTGGTCGCGTTCCTGGCCATCTTCGTCGGGCTGGAATTGCGCGAGTGGCAACGGGGGGCATGGGCCCCGGGAGTCGTAAGCCAGCTGCAGGTTCATTCATGGCCCGTTCTCTGGAGCCTGGCCGGCAGTGCGTTGTTTTCCTGGCTGATGGTCATGCTTAAAAGCTACGAAGTCGAAAACCTTTACCGCATGCAGAAATGGGCCAAGAACCTTTTGAAATCGGTCTTGCTTTGGTCCGTGGCCATCTGGGCCTGCATCGGGCTGTTCCAGATTTCAAGTTTCTCCCCGCGGGTGGGCGTGGCCTACTGCATGGCGACGCTGGTGGTGTTCATCACCTTTTGGCGGCTCGCATCGTTTGTCATGTTGATGAATCCACGGGTGAAAGGGGCGGCCTGCTCGCGCGTCATCGTGGTGGGTTGGAATGAAAAGGCGGCCCACCTTCGCACGGTGATGCGCCGCGACCTGGCGCAATTGGGCGAGATCATCGGGTGCATTCCCATGCCCGGCGGGCGCTTTGCCGCCCGGCCCCCGACGGAACTTGCGGTGCTGGGCGATTATTCCTCCCTGCCGGAAATCGTGGCCGACTGCCGGGCGAGTTCCATCATCCTGGCCGATGTGTCGTGCCCGGCACTCGAGATCCAGCACCTGATCCAGTTTTGCCAGCGCGAGATGATCGATTTCCAGATGGTGCCGGAATATTTCCCCGCGCTGAATTCCGGGCTCCAAGTCCAGACGGTGAGCGGGGTGCCGTTGCTCGGCGTCAGCCAACTGCCCTTGGATCGCACCATGAACCGTGGGTTCAAGCGGGTGATGGATATTGCCGGGGCCATCGTCGGCCTGTGCATTTTCGCGCCGGTCATCATGCTGTTTTCCGCCCTGGTTTACCTGGAATCCCCTGGGTCGGTGATCTACCGCCAGCGGCGCACCAGCCGGAGCGGCCGCACCTTTGTCATCTACAAGATCCGCAGCATGCGGATCGACGCCGAGTCGGGTTCGGGCGCGGTCTGGTGCAAACAGGAGGATCCCCGCCGGCTCAGGATCGGCACCTTCATGCGCAAGTATAACATCGATGAACTCCCCCAGTTTTGGAACGTGCTGAAGGGCGACATGAGCCTGGTCGGCCCGCGGCCCGAGCGGCCCGAGCTGATTGAAAAATTCAAGGACGAAATCCCCAACTACAACGCCCGCCACGAAGTGCGGACCGGGCTGACCGGCTGGGCGCAGATCAACGGCCTGCGGGGCGACACCGATCTGGGCAAACGGATCGAGGCGGATCTTTACTACTTGGAAAACTGGAGCCTGCTGCTCGACCTCTACTGCATCATGGCCACGTTCTTTAAGAACAAGAACGCCCATTGATTCACGATGCCGCTGCCTGCCCATCGTTCCAGCCGCACGCTCCTTTTCCTCTGCCTGATGCCACTCGCTCCCTTGGCGCGCGGCTCGCTGTGGGAATCCAATGGCTGGCAGTTGACCGACATTCTCGCCGGGTCCACCGGCTACAATTCCAACCTCACCCTCAGCCACGACGGCCCAGGGGATGAGTTCCTGATCGTGAATCCGACCGTCACCCTCGCCCGGCGCAACTCGAGCACGCAATTGCAGCTTACCGGTGGCGCCACGCAAACGGAATTTCTCCATAACCGCCAGCCATCGGAGACCGACCTGAACTTCGACGCCATCTACGCCTATCCCAATGCCGACAATGTCATTCCCATTTACCGCGTCGAGGCGACCTGGCTCCGAACCTCCCAGCCCGAATCTTTTCTGGGCGAACGGGTCCAGAACCAGCAGCTCACCATCACTGGCACCGGCTTCCTGCCGCTGACCGGCAAACTCGGCCTCCGCGGCACGGCCGATTATGCCAGCATTCGCTACAATTCGGCGTCGCTCAACGATGACCAGCGCGCGGACGCCTTTGTGGGCCTCGCCTACCAACGAAACCCACAGAACGAGATTTCGATCAATGTCGGCTCAGCCTTGGGAACCTCCACCCCGAACAGCGCCGGGGCGGGTAACTCCGATGTCCACAGCCGGGAATATTATGTCATCGGGAAAATAACCGGTGAAATCACGCCCAAGATCACTGGCGATGCCAATATCGGTCTCGGCTGGGTCGATTACTCCGGCGCCTTCACCAATCACATCAGCCTCCCGCTCGGCGGAGCCGACCTCACCTGGGCGATCGATCCCCTCCGCACGATGACGTTGAACGCTTCCAGTGCGGCGACGTACGCGCCCGATGGATCCATTGCCGAGATAACCAGCGCCTCCCTTTCGTTCAGCGATCAAATTGCCGATAATTGGGAATGCAGCGTGAGCGCCGGCCCAACTCATTCGTCCTATAGTCGCGAAGTTCATCAACGCACGGATCTTGCCTGGGCGTTTGGTACGGAATTTGCGTATCAACCCTCCGTGCGGTTTCGGATTTATCTCGACGTCGATTACACAGACCAACGTTCGGACTTAAACGATTTTACCTACGGCCAGGATATCATTTCGCTTGGCTCAGCCTATCGCTTTTAATATACACACCTTTTACAATGACCGCCAATTTTCATATGATTTGCAGGAGCCTGCACCTTTCCCGCCCACTGCGGCGCACTTTACTCACCGCGTTCGCCAGCCTGGCGGCCACCACCCTTTTTGCCGGCGCGCCCGACACCACGCCAGACACCGCCGTGGAAACGGCGGCCAAGCCGGTCAACACCGATTACCGCATCGCGCCCAATGACCAGATCAATTTTCATATTACGGGAGAAGTCGATCTGCCCTTGATCCAGCGCGTGACGTCGCAAGGGCAGATTTCCATCCCGCTCCTGGGCGCGGTCAAGGTCGCCGGGCTCACCCTGCGCGAATCGGAAGCCTTGATGGAAAAGCGCTACCGTGACGAGGGCTACTTCATCGATCCGCAGGTCATCCTTTCCGTTGAAACCTATGCGCCGCGCTCCGTCTCGGTGCTGGGCCAGGTGACCAACCCCAACCAGATCGATTTTCCAATCGAACGCAGCGAGATCGGCATTGTCAATGCCATCACCCGGGCCGGCGGCTTCACCCGGATAGCCCAGATCGATGCGGTCAAGGTCATGCGGACGGTCAACGGCAAGGAAGTCTCCTTCACGGTCAATGTCGCGGCCTACCTGAACAAAACCGCCCATGACGAGGAGTTCAAAGTGCTGCCCAACGACATCATTTTCGTGCCGGAACGCGTATTTTAATAACCTGATTTATGGAACCCACTCCCCCTTTTGACGCCGCTCGCGCGCCTCTCCCTGGCTCCAGGGTGCCTTTCGGCACCACCGGAGCGCCTTTTCCCGCCACAGCAGCTCCGTTCCCTGTCACCGCGGCGCCATTCCCGCCTTCCGGCAGCGCCCGTCCACCCGCAACCGGTGACGACTTTTCCTTCAAGGAATTGCTTGGGCTGGCCAGCCACGCCCTGCTCGTCATTCGGGCCAAATGGTATTGGGGACTGCTGGGGGCTGTGCTGGTCGCGCTCCCGGTCGGTTACCACTTTTTCAGCCGGCCAATGGAGTACACCGCAGAAACCGATTTGCTCGCGACCAGCACGCTCGACAAGGTGATCAGCACCAACTCGGACGCCACCGGCACTTCGGACGAGGCGCACGAAAACGAACTGCGTAATCATCTCTCGATGATGACCAGCCGGAAATTCGTGGCCCGCCTGGAGAATTCCTTCACCCCGGAGGAAAAAGCCCTGATCGCCGGCCCCTATCTGAAGCCGGGGCAAAAATTCGACGACGACTTCTTTCAGGATTACTTTACCGGGGAGATCGCGATTGAGCGCGAGCGCGGCCGTGAGTACTACACCATCACCGTGGCGCACCCGGTGCCCACCACGGCCATGATGGTGGCGGACCGGATGGCCAGCGAATACCTTAGTTATGTGCAGGCGGAGTACCAGGAGGCCAATGCCGAAGGCTACACTTTGCTGGAGAAACAGGCGGAGGCCATCCGCGCCGAAATCGCCAGGATCGAGACGGCCAGCCTGGATTTCCGCAAAAAGAACAGCATCATCTCACGTGCGGACAACCAGAGCATTTTGACCGACCGGCTCAAGCTGCTTGACTCCGACCTGACCGACATCCGGGTCAAGCGCAGTGCGCTCGAGACCCAGACGAAGCGGGCGGAACAGGATTGGGCCAGGTCCAAGTTTCCCTGGGACAACGCGTACTTGGCGGGCTTTGCCAACAACGAACTCCTGCGCCAGACGCTCGATCAGCAACTGGCCCAGCGCGCCGAACTGGCCACCTGTTACGGCCCGAACCACCCGAAAATGAAGGATATCAATTCCCAGATCGCCGGCATCCAAAGCAGCATCGAGCGCAATTTCGAGGTCGCCGTGCGCGACCTGGAAGCCCAACTCAGTGCGGCCAAGCAAAATGAAGCTTTGCTGACGAAGGAATTCAACGATGCCTTCAACAGCTCAATCGAAATCGAGAAGCTGGCCTCCTCTTATGAGATCCTCAGCGCGGGCGTGGATTCCAAAATGATCACGCTGACCGCCCTCGAAAAGAAAATTGGCGAAGCGCACGTTTCGAGCCAGCTGCCGGCCGATTTCATGCAGATCGTGGATCCGGCTTACATGGTGAAACGGCGCATTCCCAAGCAGGTGTTCTACGCCCTCATTGTCGCCTTCCTCGCCTTCGGTGCGTTTGTGGCCACGCCCTTGCTGGCCAGCACGCTCGACGAACGGGTTTCCGGCACCTCCGATGTCGAAAAGGTCCTTGGCCTGCAACTGGCCGGGGCCATTCCCACGCTGAAAATCCGGCCCGAAGAACGGGCCCATGTGGTGCGCAACAAGATGGACCTGGTCATCGCGGAATCTTTTATCGGGATCGTGGGCCATCTCCAGGTCGGGCTCGCCCAGCTCTACCCGATGATCGTGACCGTCACGTCCGCCCTGCCAGGCGAAGGGAAATCGCTGATCGCCTCGAACCTGGCGAGCACCTTCCGCCAGCTCGGCAAGAAAACGCTGCTCGTGGACTTGGATCTGCGCCGGCCGACGCAACACGCCCTGCACGGGGTGGCGGAGGAAAAGGGTTTTCTCACCTGGGCGAGGGCTGGCTTCCCGCAGGAAAACCTGCTGGATCCCGCCGGCTATCTGGGCATTACCAAGCTCGTGGACGGAACCGACCTGATCTGTGCCGGCGGCCATGAGCCCCAGCCCAGCCAATTTTTGGTTTCGGCCGCCATGGATTACTTCATCGGCACCCTGAGAGGCCGTTACGATGTGGTCATTCTCGACACCCCGCCAGCGGGGGTATTCCAGGATGCCCTCATGGTTGGCCGGCATGCGCAGACCCGCCTGCTGGTGGCGCGCGAAAACGTGGCGCCGGTGGCCCAGGTCAAGCAAGTGATCGACGAATACATCAAGGCCGGCCTCCCGTTCAAAGGGGTCGTGCTGAATGGTTTTGTCCCGCGCAATGCGAACAAGAAACTGGCCTACGGTTACAAGGGCGCGGCGAAGGGCTATGCCTATGGCAACCCGAAGGACAGCAAGAAATCGAAACAGGGGCTGGAGGGTGCGCCGAAACTGGCTCCATCCAAAACGTAGTTTTTCTCAGTTTTCCGCCCCGGTCGTGGCGGCATAAAACACGACCAAGTTATTTTGCAGACAGAGCCCCAGCGCTACAGCCATGCTCGTTTGCTTCGCCGCGAAGAAATCGCGGATGGAAGTGACGGGGCGAAGCTCGCTCGGGTCGCCCGCGCGTGAAAATTAACCACTGATGCACACTAATCGTCACTAATATTTGATCTCAATCTTTTTACCGCAGAGATCGCAGAGCAGCAACCCGGGGTTCTTTGGATCGATCTCCGCGCCCTCGGCGACCTCTGCGGTAAAATCATGGAGAAATTATTCCGCCTTCAGCCTTTCATCCCTGACCCACCTATTATGAAAAAAGCACTCATCACCGGTATCACTGGCCAGGACGGTTCGTACCTCGCCGAATTCCTTCTCGCCAAAGGCTACGAGGTCCACGGCGTGATCCGCCGCGCCTCGACCTTCAACACCAGCCGCATCGACCATCTTTATCGTGACCCGCATGTGAACAATGTCCGCCTGCACCTCCACTACGGGGACCTGGCCGACTCCGTGCAGATGGTGAAGCTGCTCTACAATCTCCAGCCCGATGAAATCTACAACCTGGGCGCGCAGTCGCACGTCCGGGTTTCATTCGACATTCCTGAATACACGGGCGACGTCGATGGCCTGGGGGCGCAGCGCATCCTGGAGGCCATCCGTGAGGCCGGGCTCGTGAAGAAATGCCGGTATTACCAGGCCTCCTCCTCGGAGATGTTCGGGAAAGTGCAAACCGTGCCGCAGACGGAAACCACCCCGTTCTGGCCGCGTTCACCTTACGGCTGCGCCAAGGTCTACGCCTACTGGCTGACCGTGAACTACCGCGAGAGTTACAATCTCCACGCCAGCAACGGCATCCTCTTCAACCATGAAAGCCCGCGCCGGGGCGAAACGTTTGTCACCCGCAAGATCACGCGGGCAGCCACGCGCATCAAGGTCGGGCTGCAGGATTCGATCTATCTCGGCAATATTGATGCGCAGCGCGACTGGGGCTATGCCAAGGAATACGTCGAGATGATGTGGCTCATGCTCCAGCAGGACCAGCCCGACGATTATGTCGTCGCGACCAACGAGACGCACAGCGTGAAGGAGTTCTGCCAGGAAACCTTTGGCCTGCTCGGCCTCGACTGGCAAAAATATGTGAAGTACGACGCCCGCTATGAGCGGCCGGCCGAGGTGGAATTGCTCATCGGCGATCCCGCCAAAGCCAGGAAGCAGCTCGGTTGGGAGCCGAAGGTTCGCTTCAAGGAACTGGTCAAGATCATGGTCGATCACGACCTCGCCCTGGCCCAGCACGAACTCGCGGTCAGCCAAATCCCGATGGCAGTGAATAGTTAACCACCCATGCACACTAATCGTCACTAACGTGGATTGCCCAACCAACCTTTGCGGTCTTCGCCCGTTCGACCCATTCGGCACAGGCTCAGGGCAGGCGATCTTGGTGTAAAAAGCATTTCACAGGAGGCAACCAAGGTAACGAAGCGACTGCGGTGAGCTCACACCAAACGCCAATGCTTTTGCCCTGGCCTCTGATAACTGAAATCCAGCGGCGCTTCGTTAACTTCTGTTCAAACAAATCAGGATCGAATGTGAGCATAAGTGTCCATAAGTGGTTAAAAAATCCGTATCCGCGCCATCCGCGGAAAAAAGATTTAACCCGTGATTCAAAATCCGGGCGTATTTTAACCACTGATGAGCACTTATTGTCACTGATGCCGGGATGATTCTTTTGGAAACCGCTAATTCACGCTAATGGACGCTAATCAAAACAGTCGCATCTCGATCTTTTTACCGCAGGGCAGCAACCCGGGTTTCTTTGGATCGGCCTCCGCGCGCTCGGCGAACTCTGCGGTGAAAGTATGGAGAAATATATTAGCGTTTATTTGCGGCCATTCGCGGTTAAAAAAACTTTTTCCATCCTCCTTCTCCAATAAATGAAAACTGATTCGCTTATCTTTGTGGCGGGCCATCGCGGGATGGTCGGTTCGGCGCTGGTGCGCGCCTTGCGCGCGGCGGGCTATGACAACCTGCTCCTGCGCACGCGTTCCGAACTTAATTTGCGCGACGCCCACGCGGTCATGGCCTTTTTCCAGGAAGAAAAGCCGGAGGTGGTGATCGACGCCGCCGCCAAAGTGGGCGGGATCCACTCCAACAACACCTATCCGGCCGACTTCATCTGCGAAAACCTCGCGATCCAACAGTCGCTGATCGAGGCCGCCCGCCATTCCGGTGCGGGCCGTTTCCTGTTTTTGGGCAGCTCCTGCATCTATCCCAAGCACGCCCCCCAGCCCATTTCCGAAAATGCGCTCCTCACCGGGCCATTGGAGCCGACCAACGAGGCCTATGCCGTGGCGAAGATCGCGGGGCTGAAGATGTGCGAGTTCTACCGCAAACAATACGGGGTGCTTTTTCACTCGGCCATGCCGACCAACCTGTATGGCCCGGGCGACAACTATCACCCGACCAACTCCCATGTGCTTCCCGCGATGATCCGCCGTTTTCACGAGGCGAAGCAGGAAAACAAAGCAACGGTGACCTTGTGGGGTTCGGGCAATCCACGGCGGGAATTTCTCCACGTGGATGACCTGGCGGCCGGCATCCTGCATCTCCTGCAACTGGCCAACCCGCCCGACCTGGTTAACATTGGATCCGGTTCCGACGTGACCATCCGGGAACTCGCGGAGATGGTATGCGCCGCAGTGGGCTTCGAAGGGCGGATGGAATGGGATGCCAGCCGGCCCGATGGCACGCTCCGCAAACTGATGGACAGCTCCCGGATCAACCGTCTCGGGTGGAGCCCGAAAATCGGGCTGCAAGAGGGCATTGCGCTCACCTATCGGGAATTCTTGAACGAGCAGTCAAACCTTTTGGCCAGGGTTTCCTAACCACAACTCATGCCACTATGATTTTTAGCCAGATTAACACTCCTCAACTCCTTTCCAAATCATGAAAGCCGTCATCCTTGCAGGTGGTCTTGGCACGCGGATCAGCGAAGAGACCCAGTTAAAGCCCAAGCCAATGGTCGAAATTGGCGGACGCCCCATCCTGTGGCATGTGCTGAAAATTTATGCCGCGCATGGCGTGAACGACTTCGTCATCTGCGCCGGCTATAAAGGCTACGTGATCAAGGAGTATTTTGCGAACTACTTCCTGCACATGTCCGACGTCACCTTCGACATGGCGCACAACAAGATGGAAGTGCACCACCAGCGCGCCGAGCCCTGGCGGGTGACGATCGTCGATACCGGCGACCAGACGATGACGGGCGGGCGCCTGCTGCGGGTCCGCGATTACGTCGGCGACGAAACGTTCTGCTTCACTTACGGCGATGGCGTGGGCGACGTCGACATCACCCGCCTGGTCAAATTCCACCAGGACCAGGGGGTCACGGCCACCGTGACGGCGGTGCAACCCCCGGGCCGGTTCGGTGCCTTGGACATCAAGCTGGACCATCGCATCACGACCTTCAAAGAAAAGCCGCAGGGAGACGGTTCGTGGGTCAACGGCGGGTTTTTCGTGCTCGAGCCTTCGGTCTTCCAACATCTCCACCAAGACTCGGATGTCTGGGAGCGAGCCCCGCTTGAGGCGCTGGCCAACACCGGCCAGCTCGCCGCCTACCGCCACGAGGGTTTCTGGCAGCCGATGGACACTTTGCGCGACAAGACGCAGCTGGAAGATCTCTGGACCTCGGGCAAGGCCCCGTGGAAAGTCTGGTGAGACTCATGCCAATTGGATTTTGGCGCGGCAGCGCCGGTAGGGTCCGCTCACCGAGCGGACCGCGGCCCGTTGGGTCAACGGGCCCTACCTGCCAACCGGAATTTTGCCACGAAGGGTCACAAGGCTCTCATAGAAATCCCGGATTATACCAACATCCCCTAGCAATTCGACTTTTGAGCCATGCAGCTGTGGTAGGGCGAGGCGTCCCCGACGAGCCGTTCGACCTCGCTCACGGCTACAGGCGCGGCGCGCCCGGCGGTCGCGCCCTACCAAAATCCAAATGCAAGAGGCGAATGGTATTAATTAAAACATGCATTTTCTTTGAGAGCTTTGTGATCTTTTGTGGCTAAGCATCGGCCAATCGGAATTTTGCCACGAAATATCTGGGGATAAAAGCCTTCAGCCGAATTTTTCGCCACGAAGGGTCACATAGAAAGACAGGATTTATAACAGCATGAAAAACACCCTTTCTCTGTGCTCCTTGTGATCTTTTGTGGCTAAAACTTCTGGCACGAAATCCCTGTGGCTGCGACATTTTTAAAACCGCTCTAATCATGGCCTTCGCCAACATCTATCGGGGAAAGAAAGTCTTGTTGACCGGCCACACCGGGTTCAAGGGAGCCTGGCTGGCCGAATGGCTGGTTTCGCTGGGCGCCGACGTCACCGGATACAGCCTGCCGCCGCCGACCGATCCCGCCCTTTTCTCCCAGCTCGATTCAGCCTCCCGGATCCGCCACGTGGAAGGCGATGTGCGGGACCTGGGTGCCGTGGATCGCGTGGTGCGGGCCGCTGAACCTGATTTTGTTTTCCACCTCGCGGCCCAGCCACTGGTCAGGCTTTCCTATCGGGAGCCCGTCGAGACTTATGCCACGAACGTCATGGGCACGGTCAACGTGCTCGATGCGGTTCGCCGCCGCGGCCGGCCCTGCGTGATCGTCGCCATCACCACGGACAAATGCTACGAAAACCGCGAGTGGGTCCACGGCTATCGCGAGGAGGATCCCATGGGCGGCTTCGATCCGTACAGTTCCTCGAAGGGTGCGGCGGAACTCGTGATTGCGGCGTACCGCCGTTCTTATTTTTCCCAGCCGGATTCCCCCATCCGGCTCGCTTCCGCGCGCGCCGGCAACGTCATCGGTGGCGGCGACTGGGCCCTCGATCGGATCGTGCCCGATTGCATCCGGGCCTTGCAGGCGGGTGAATCCATCCCGGTGCGCAACAAGGTGGCCACCCGGCCCTGGCAGCACGTGCTGGAACCCTTGAGCGGTTATCTCTGGCTGGGGGCGGCCCTCAGCGGAGAAAATCCTTCGGTGTTTCATTTCCCAAAAAATAATTACGCCGGGGCCTTCAACTTCGGCCCGGCGCTGGCCTCCAACCGGTCGGTGGCCGAGCTGGTGGCCGAGGTTCTGGAGCACTGGCCGGGCCGATGGGAGGACCGGAGCGATCCCGCAGCCGTGCACGAGGCCCAAAAGTTGAACCTGGCCACAGACAAGGCCTTTCACCTGCTCCAGTGGCAGCCGGTCTGGAATTTTGCCGAGACGATCGCCGAGACCGTCACCTGGTACCGCGAGGTCGATTCGACACCCGCCCACGCGCTGGCCAAGACTCGCGCCCAGATCGCGGCCTTCTCACAAACCGCGCATCAACACGGCCTCGCCTGGGCCA
>DATMNP010000040.1:0-41475 GCA_035568935.1 Opitutaceae bacterium
TGCCAAACGTTATTGGCAGCAGATCGGGCCACGGTTCTGGGAATTTGCCGTGGATGCCCATGACTCGCGAGATGGAAGGCCGTTCAAACTGCGGTTGGCGCTAGCCGCCGCCGTCCCGATTCGGCGCCACGTCAAGATCCGCTCGGATGCAAATCCGTTCGATCCGAAGTGGCGCACCTACTTTGAGGAGCGTGCTCTTCTCAAGGCAAGGGGCCGGAGTCCGCGTGGAGGAGGCAAGCGAGAAACGCTGTGAAGCCGGTGCCGGCTTGAACGGCACTTAGAACAGTCCGAGCCGGATGAGCGGAAACCATCATGTCCGGTTCTACGGGGAGGGGGCGGGTTTATCCCCGCCTCCTTACCCAAGCCACAGGTCTGCTCTGAACAGACCTGTGGTGCGAAAACTATCCACCCGCAAAAAACCCGCGGCCCTTGTTCTCGGGCCGCGGGTTTTTGTTAACGGCGGGTGGCCGTTGTTGTTGTTTTATGGCGCCACACCTGTATCGGTGGCGGGCGTTATTTGTTTAAAAATGAGCCGATCCCCGTCGCGCACGATGAGCACGGGCTCGCCGTCCTTGACTTCGCCGCGCAGGATGGCCTCGGCAAACGGATCCTCGAGAAAATGCTCGACCGCGCGGCGGAGCGGGCGCGCGCCGAATTTCTCATCGTAGCCTTTCTCCAGGAGAAGCTGTTTCGCCTCGGGCGTGAATTCGAGCGTGATTTTGCGCTCGGTCAGGCGCTTGGCAAATTTCGCGACCTCGAGGTCGACGATCTTGAACAGATCGGCCTTCTCAAGCATCCGGAAGAAGATGATGTCGGAAATACGATTAAGAAACTCGGGCTTGAAGATGCGCTTGGCCTCGTCGAGCACCTTCTCGCGCATTTTCTCGATGTCGTTGAAATTGCCGGCAGCCGCGGCAAAGCCCATCGAGGTCTGGCGCTGCAGGAGCGACGCGCCGACGTTCGACGTCATGATGATGATGGTGTTTCGAAAATCGACGGTGCGGCCGAGCGAATCGGTGAGCCGTCCGTCCTCGAGGATTTGCAGCAGGAGCTGGATGACATCGGGATGCGCCTTCTCGATTTCGTCGAAAAGGATGACGGCATAGGGTTTGCGGCGGATGGCCTCGGTGAGCTGGCCGCCCTCCTCGTAGCCGACGTAGCCGGGAGGCGAGCCGACCAGGCGCGATACGGAAAACTTCTCCATGTATTCGCTCATGTCGATCTGGATGAGCGCCTCCTGGTTGCCGAACATCTGGGCGGCCAGCTGCTTGGCGGTCTCGGTCTTGCCCACGCCGGTCGGGCCGACGAACATGAACGAGCCGATGGGGCGGCGCGGGTCCTTCAAATCGGTGCGCGAACGGCGCAGCGCGCGCGCAATGGCGCCCGCGGCGAGTTCCTGGCCGATGACGGTCTTTTGGATCTCCGCCTCAAGCGCGAGGAGCTTCTCGTTGTCTTTTTTCTCCATGCGGCTGAGCGGAATTCCCGTCCAGTCGGCCGTGACCTGCATCATGAGATCCTCGTCGATGGTGACGCGCTTTTCCTCGCGCGCCTTTTTCCATTGTTCGGTGATCAGCTCCTGCTTCGCGCGGAGATGCTTCTCGGTATCGCGGTGCCGGGCCGCTTCCTCAAAATGCTGCTTGCTGATGGCCTCTTCCTTGAGCGCGCAGATGGACTCGATTTCCTTGGCCAGCTGCTCGATGTCGGGCGGGCGGTTGAGCGCGGCGATGCGGGCGCGCGAGCCGGCCTCGTCCATGACATCGATGGCTTTGTCGGGCAGGAAGCGCCCGGTGATGTAACGGTCGGAGAGCTTGGCCGCGGCCTCGAGGGCCTTGTCGGTGAAGATGGCCTTGTGGTGATCCTCGTATTTGCTGCGAATGCCCTTGAGGATGAGGATGGTGTCGTCCACCGAGGGCGCCTCGACCTTCACGGACTGAAAGCGGCGGTCGAGGGCGCTGTCCTTCTCGATGTACTTGCGGTACTCGTTGAGGGTGGTCGCGCCGATGCACTGGAGCTCGCCGCGCGAGAGGGCGGGCTTGAAAATGTTGGACGCGTCCATCGCGCCCTCGGCGGCGCCGGCGCCGACGATGGTGTGGAGTTCGTCGATGAAGAGAATGATGTTCTTGGCGCGCTTGATTTCATCCATCACGGCCTTGATGCGTTCCTCGAACTGGCCGCGGTACTTGGTGCCGGCGACCATGAGCGCGAGGTCGAGGGTGATGACCTTCCGGTCGATCAGGATCTCGGGCACGATGCCGCTGGCGATTTCCTGCGCGAGGCCTTCGACGATGGCGGTCTTGCCCACGCCGGCCTCGCCGATGAGCACGGGATTGTTCTTGGTGCGGCGGCAGAGAATCTGGACGACGCGGCGGATCTCGGTCTTGCGGCCGACCACGGGATCGAGTTCGCCCCGGCGGGCGAGCTCGGTGAGGTCGCGGCCAAAGGCCTTGAGCGCGGGCGTCTTGACTTCCTTCTTCTCGTCGCCGGCCGCGCCACTGCCGCGGGGCGCAGGCGTGGAGGCTTCCTCGCCGCCTTCGCCACCGGAGAATTGCGGGTCGAGCTCGCGGAGGATTTCGTTGCGGGTGCGCTCGATGTCCACATCGAGCGACTTGAGGACGCGCGCGGCCACGCCCTCGCCTTCGCGGAGCAGGCCGAGGAGGATGTGCTCGGTCCCGACGTAAGAATGGTTGAGCGCCTTGGCTTCCTTGCCGGCGAGCGCCAGGACCTTCTTGACGCGGGGGGTGTAAGGGATGCTGCCGGCGGCCTTGGTTTCCTGGCCGGTGCCGACTTGTTTCTCGACGGCGGAGCGCACGGTCTCGAGGTCGAGGCCCATTTTCTGGAGCACGCTGACGGCCACGCCCTGGCCGAGCTTGATCAGGCCGAGGAGAATGTGCTCGGTGCCGACGTAGTTGTGGTGAAAGCGGTCGGCTTCCTTGCGCGCGAGGGCAAGCACCTGCTGCGCGCGAGGCGTGAAATTGTTCATCGGTTCGGGTGCGTCGGCCATGGGATTAATTCTTTCCGTTCATATTAAAGTTGGGAGCGGACAATTTTGCAAACTCATCCCGCAGTCTGATGGCGCGGGCAAAGTCGCGGGCACCGGCCTCGAGGTCGTGCTTGGAGAGGTGCTGGATGTGGCCGGGCTGCGCCTCGATGAGGAGCCGGTCCACCGTGGCGCGGGCGGCGTCGGGAAAGGCGCCGAAATCGATGCCCAGGCGGATGAGCGAAAGCAGGTTCATGGCCTCGCTGGAGGTGAGCAGGTGCGAATTCTGCAGGATGCCGAAGGCGCGGCCGATTTTGTCGTGGAGCTTGCCGGCGTCGGCCTCGAGGAGTTTCTCGCGGGCATTGCGTTCGTGCTCGATGATGGAATTGAGCACGGTGGTGAGCCGCTTGATGATGTCCTCCTCGGATTCGCCGAGCGTGGTCTGGTTGGAAATCTGGAAAATGCTGCCGCTCGCGTCGGAGCCTTCGCCAAAGAGGCCGCGCACGACCATGCCGAGCTGGTTCACGGCGCGGACGACCTTTTCCATCTGGCTGGAAATGACGAGCGCGGGCAGGTGCATCATGGCGGAGGCGCGCATGGCGGTGCCGAGGTTCGTGGGGCACGCGGTGAGGTAGCCGATCGTCGGCGAAAACGCAAAGTCGAGGGTTTCCTCGAGCGTGGAGTCGAGCTCGTTGATGGCGTTCCAGGCTTTTTTCAACTGGAAGCCGGCGCGCAGCGTCTGGATGCGCAGGTGGTCCTCCTCGTTGACCATGACCGAGAGCGTCTGCTCCTTGCTGATGATGACGCCGGAGCCGGCCTTGGCGCCGCTGAGCTCGCGGCTGATGAGGTGGCGCTCGACGAGGATTTGTTTTTCCAGGTCGCTGAGTTCGCCGACTGCGATGTTGAGGCCGCGCTTCATCTGCGGCGCAGCGGCGACGGCCTCGCGGCAGGATTCAAGGATGGAGGCGCGCTGCGCAGGTTTGGCCCAGCCGGGAAAGGGCTGGCCGGCAAGGTTGCGCGCGAGGCGGATGCGCGTCATGAGGACGATCGCGCACTTGCTGCTCGCGGTGTCCGTCAGCTCGGAATGCGAATCGATGAGTGAGGCAATCGTCATGGGTCAGCGGGCCGGTTTTTGCTCGAAGGTTTGCTTGACCTGGTGGATTTCGTCGCGGACGCGGGCGGCGTCCTCGTAGCGCTCGGCCTTGATCGCGCTGTCGAGGTCGGTCTCGAGCCGCGTGAGGCGGTCGTAGAGGGATTTGCGCTCGAGCGCGCGCCGGGGGACTTTGCCGACATGGGTGCTGCCTTTGTGCATGTTGTCGAGCATGGGCTCGATCAGGCCTTTAAAATAATCGTAGCAGGCCGGGCAGCCGAAGCGGCCGTGCTTTTTAAAATCCATGGAGGTGAACCCGCATTGCTCGCAGCGCAGGTTGGCGGCGGGCTCCGCGTTGAGCGAGGTCTTGAGGAGCAGGTCGGCAAGCGAGAACCCGCTTGGGTCGGTGACACCCTTGGCCTGCGCGCAAGCTTCGCAAAGATCCACCTTGTGCACCTTGTTGTTCACGATTTGCGTGAGGTGCACCGTGGCGGGCTTGGAGCAGAGGTCACATTTGAGCGGGTTGGCCATGGATAAAATATAACAGACTAGCCTGATTAATCGACTGAGCTTGTGAAATTTTTTGGTGCAGCATGAAACTCGCTTTGGTTTCTGCAGTAATCATGCCATGCTTGCGCACGGTGGCAAGCGTGCAACGCACTGCGCCAAAGGCGACACCGGTGCGCCAAATGGCGCGGCCGGTGCGCTGGCCTGGCACAGCGTGCAAACCGACTGCATCACACCCTAGATCTTCGTGCCCTCGGTCAGCACGCGACGGTGGAACGCCTCCAACACGCGCTGGGTGACGGGGCCGGGCTGGCCCGAGCCGATCACGCGGCCGTCGAGTTTGACCACGGCAATGACCTCGGCGCCGGTGCCGGTGAGGAAACATTCGTCGGAGCACCACACATCGTAACGCGTGAGATTGCTTTCGCGGACGGGCACGCCGAGCTCCCCGGCAATGGCAAAGACGGCGTCGCGGGTGATGCCCTTGAGCGCACCCTGCGAGGCAGCCGGGGTGAGAATGGCGCCCTGGTGGACGATAAAAATATTATCGCCCGTGCATTCAGCCACATAGCCCTGCTCATTGAGCATGATGCCCTCCAGCGCGCCTGCCTGCCGGGCTTCGATCTTGCCCATGATGTTGTTGAGATAATTCAACGACTTGACCGTCGATGGCAGCGCGCCCGGGCTCATGCGGCGCGTCGGCACCGTGACGATCTCAAGGCCTTTCTCGTAATATTCCTTCGGATATAGCGCGATCTTGTCGGCAATGATGAAGACCGTCGGCTTCGGGCACAGCCACGGGGAGAGGCCGAGGTCGCCCACCCCCCGCGTGACCACCAGGCGGATGTAGCCATCGCGCAGGCCGTTTTGGCGGCAGGCCTCGCAGACCGCGGCGGACAGCTCGGCGCGCGTGAGCGGCAGCTTCAACATGATGGCCTTGGCCGAATACTCGAAACGCTCCAGGTGCTCGTCGAGACGGAAGACATTGCCGCCATAGAGCCGGATGCCCTCGAAAACACCGTCGCCGTAAAGCAGTCCGTGGTCGAACACGGAGACTTTTGCGTCGGCTGCATCGAGAAATTTTCCATCGAGGTAAATCTTCATCCCCCCAGCGTAACGTGCCGCGAAAACATTTGTCCAGCCTGCGGGAAAAGCTTGCCACACCGCGACCAGAACCCGGATCGGTGGCAACAATCCTGCTTTGCCAGGGAACCAACATTGATAATAACGTTCCTTCGCTCCATGCTTCTCCACTTGATGAACAGGCTATGACCGCCGCTGACACCACCTACATCATCGGGCACCGTAATCCCGATGCCGACGCCATCTGCTCGGCCATGGCCTACGCCGCGTTTAAAGAAGCGCGCGGCGAGCGCGGTTACGTGGCCGCTCGCTGCGGCAATTCCAACGTCCGCATCGACACCATCCTGAAGCGCTTCCATCAGCCGCTGCCGCTTTATGTCAACGATGTGACGCCACGTGTACGCGACGTCATGGTTACCGACGTCGTCCATGTGCCGCAGACCGCCACCTGCGCCGAAGCCCTTGAGCTGATCGACCGCCACGGCGTGAACGTGCTGCCCGTCACCGCCGACGACCGCCATGTGATTGGCACCGTCACCATCGCGCAACTCGGCAGCTTTTTTCTTCCCCGCATCAACGAGCCGCGCCTCATGCGCCAGGTCACCAGCAGCCTTGCGCACATCGGCCGCGCCCTCAAGGCCCGCGTGCTCCACACCGTCGAGCCGACCCGCGAAGAGGACCTTTTCATCCGCGTTGGCGCGATGGACATCCGCTCATTCGGAAAAGTTTCCTCGGACGACAACATCCCCTCGTCGCAATCGATCATCATCGTTGGCGACCGTTGGGACATCCAGCAGCGCTCCATCCAGCTTGGCGTCCGGGCTCTCGTCATCACCGGCAACCTTCCGGTCGAGGATGAAGTCATCCAGCTCGCCCGGGACAGCAACGTGGCCATCCTCGTCAGCCCTTACGACTCCGCCACCACGGCCTGGGTCATCCGCACCGCCTCGACCATCGACCGGCTCATCGACCACGAATTTGCCTCGGTCAACGCCGACACCCGCATTGCCGATCTTCGCAAAAAAATCGCCGTCTCCCACGCCCACGCCTTCGTGGTTCTCTCCGACGAAGGCAGGCTCCAAGGCATCCTGACCAAGACCGACCTGCTCAGGCCCGTGAAAACGCGCCTCGTGCTCGTTGACCACAACGAAATGACCCAGGCGGTCGCCGGCGCCAACGAAGTCACCATCACCGAAATCATCGATCACCACCGCCTTGGCCCGCTCAACACTCCGCAGCCCATTTTGTTTATCAACGAACCGGTGGGTTCCACCTGCACCATCATTGCCGACCTTTTCCGTCGCGAAGGCCTCACCCCCACGCCCGAAATCGCCGGCATCATGATGGGCGGCATCATCTCCGACACCCTCCATCTCAACTCACCCACCTCGACCGAGAAGGATACCCAGCTCCTATCCTGGCTGTCCAAGATTGCCGGCGTTGATTCCCACGCACTCGCCGAGACCATCTTCAACTCCGGCTCCGTCATTCTCGCCAGCCCGCCCGAAAAGGTCGTCCGCTCCGACTTCAAGCTCTACGAGGAGGAGGGCATCCGCTTCACCGTCTCCCAAGTCGAGGAGCTCGGTTTTGGCAATTTCTGGCAACACGCCAAAAAACTCGCCGCCGCCCTCAAGCAACTTCGCGACGCCGACCGGCTCGCCTTTGCCGCCCTCCTTGTCACCGACATCAACACGCAAAACTCGCTCCTCCTCGTCAAAGGCAACGCTGAGCTGATCAGCCGCATTCACTACGCCCACGTGGAGAAGGACGAAATTTTCGATCTCCCCGGCATCGTCAGCCGCAAAAAACAGCTCATCCCCTACTTCAGCAGCCTGCTCAAGGAAATGCAGGCCGACGGCGCCCTGCCGGCCTCGCCACCACCGCCGGCCAGTTCGTCATCCGCGCCGTTCACCGGCGCCGCCGCCTGAGATTCCAGCTATTCGCGTTGCCGGTTGCAATGCGCGCCGGCCATCCGTGTTTTTTGCGAAATTGCATCGTTGCCTCGCGCCCGCCAGTTCCGCAATTTGCCACGTTATGACCGTTGAGAACACCGAGCCTGCCGTGCCGGCCCCGAGCGATTTCATCCGCGACATCGTCGCGCAGCACGTCGCGGAAACGCGTTACGCCAAGATCGTCACGCGTTTCCCGCCCGAGCCCAACGGCTACCTACACATTGGCCACGCCAAGTCCATCTGCCTCAACTTCGGCATCGCCCACGAAAATGCCGGCCAGTGCAACCTCCGCATGGATGACACCAACCCGACAAAGGAGGATGTCGAGTACGTCGATTCCATCATCGCCGACGTCAACTGGCTCATCGGCGGCTGGGCCGACCACTGCCTCGGCTTCAAGCCCAAGGGCAAAACCCCCGAAGCGCAGACCGTCAATGGCAAGCCGGACTTTCATTTGCCCGCCGTCCTGGCGGCCTCCGGCTCGCCGAGCTCAAATCTCAAATCTCAAATTTCAAATTCCGGCCTCTCGCCTCTCACCCCTGGCCTCGAGCCTTTTTTCGCCAGCGACTACTTCGACCAGATTTACGAGTACGCCGTCGCGCTGATCAAGAAAGGCAAAGCCTACGTCTGCGACCTTTCGCCCAAGGAAACCGACGAATATCGCGGCTCGCCCGACAAGCCCGGCCGGGACAGCCCATTCCGCAACCGCACCGTCGCGGAAAGCCTCGACCTTTTCCAGCGGATGAAAGCCGGCGAGTTTCCCGATGGCGCGCGCACACTCCGGGCCAAGATCGACATGGCCGCGCCCAATATCTGGCTGCGCGACCCGCTCATCTACCGCATCCGCCACGCCGAGCACCACCACACCGGCAACCATTGGTGCATCTACCCGTTGTACGATTTCGCCCACTGCCTGAGCGACTACATCGAAGGCGTCACCCACAGCATTTGCACGCTCGAGTTCGAAGTGCACCGTCCGCTCTACGACTGGATCCTCGAGGGCCTCGACCTGCCCCGCGCGCTTCCACACCAGTACGAATTCGCCCGCCTCAGCCTCGGCTACACCGTGATGAGCAAGCGCAAGCTCCTCCAGCTTGTGCAGGAAAAAATCGTCACCGGCTGGGACGACCCCCGCATGCCCACCATCTCCGGCCTGCGCCGCCGCGGCGTGCCCGCCGCCGCGCTGCGGAATTTCGCCTACCACATCGGCGTGACCAAGTTCAACGGCCTCACCGACGTCGCCGTGC
The DNA here is from genome assembly GCA_035568935.1 of Opitutaceae bacterium. Classification (GTDB taxonomy): domain Bacteria; phylum Verrucomicrobiota; class Verrucomicrobiia; order Opitutales; family Opitutaceae; genus DASRHD01. The sequence goes on from DATMNP010000040.1 coordinate 8,857, forward strand.
TCGAGCATGCCATCCGCGAGGATTTGAACGCCACGGCCCTCCGCCGCCTCGCCGTCCTGCGCCCGGTGAAACTCGTGCTGACCAACATTCCCGCCGGCGAAACCATCGAGTGCAACGCCGTGAACCACCCCGGAGACGAGACCGCCGGCACGCGCAAGATCGCGCTGACCCGGGAGATATTCATCGAGAGCGATGATTTCATGGAGGTTCCTGCGCCAAAATACTTCCGCTTAAAACCCGGAGGCGAAGTACGCCTCAAGTACGCCTGCATCATCAAGTGCGACGAGGTGGTGAAGGACACCGCGGGCCAGATCACCGAGCTGCGCTGCACCGCCGACCTCGACTCGCGCACCGGCGGCCCCACCGCCGCCAAAAAAGTCAAGGGCACCATCCACTGGGTCAGCGCCACGCACGCCATCGAGGCCGAGGTTCGCCTCTACGACCGCCTCTTCACCGTGCCCGAGCCGGACGCCGACGGCGATTTCAAGGCGCACATCAATCCGCATTCGCTCGAAGTCGTGACCGCAAAACTGGAACCCTCCCTCCAGGAGGCGCGCGCCGACCAGCGTTTTCAATTTGAACGCCTCGGCTACTTCGCCCTCGATCCAAAAGACTCTCAAACCTCGGCTCTCAACTCTCAACTAGTGTTCAACCGCACCATCACACTGAGGGATACCTGGGCGAAATCTGCAACATGAGCCCGGACTCACCACGGATTACAGGGATAGCCAAACAAGGCTGCTTGTTAACCACTCATGAACACTTATGGACGCTGATAAAATACCCATGATGTTTTTACAGAAAAAAACGAAGTTAACCAAGAGAGTGAAAGACATCGCCAACCTTACTGCTCTTCGTTCCCTTTATTGCCTTCTGTGCAAAATGCCTTGGTCGGTCATCAGTGACAATCAGTGCCCATCAGTGGTTAAACAAAACCAGTTGTTGTGATTCAATCTCTGTTTTCAGCCCAATCATGAAGCAAACCATCGTTACCCTCGACATGGAGGGTGTCCTCACCCCGGAGATCTGGATCGCCGTCGCCGAGCGCACCGGCCTGCCCGAATTGCGCCGCACCACGCGCGACGAACCCGACTACGACAAGCTCATGCACTACCGGATGGATATTCTCGACCGCCACGGCATCACGCTGTCGAAAATCCAGGAGGTCATCGGCACGCTCTCGCCGCTGCCTGGCGCGGTCGAATTCCTGGATGCGCTCCGCGCGCAAACCCAGGCGATCATTCTCTCCGATACCTTCGAGCAATTCGCCCAGCCGCTCCTGCGCCAGCTCAAGTGGCCCACCCTTTTCTGCCACCGGCTCATCGTGGCCAATGACCGCATCACTGGCTACCAACTCCGCATGCCGGACCAGAAACGCCAGTCCGTGCAGGCGCTGCAGGGGCTCAACTACAAGGTCATCGCAGTCGGCGATTCCTTCAACGACACCAGCATGCTGATCCAGGCCGACCACGGCATCCTCTTTCATGCCCCGGCCAACGTCGTGGAAAAATTCCCGCAGTTCCCCGCGATCAATGAATATCCGGCGCTGCTGAAATTCATCCAGAGCAAGCTTTGAAACTTTTTCTTTTTTAAACCGCAGATGGACGCGAATGGAAATTTATCCTCCTGAGCCTAGATCCCTTTCTTATCCGCGTATATCCGCGCAATCCGCGGGGAAATTAAGGCTCGGGATCCGGTTTTTCCGCGGATTACGCGGATAAGCACGGAGGGGGCACCACATCAGTGACGATCAGTGGTTAAACCAAGCCGGATTTCGAATCATTTATTCGCGTCCATTAGCGTCCATCGGCGGTTACACCTCACCAACCGCCTTCACCCAATCAGAAACCGCTCGAGGCGTTTGAGCACGCGGTCGCGGCCGAGGACGCGGAACATGCTGGTGATACTGGGCCCGACGTTCATGCCGGACACCGCGAGCCGCGCCACCGCCTGGTAGTCGCCGAAGCCGAGTCCGTTCTTGGCCGCGAGCGTCTTGACCGCTTCCTCGATCGCCAAATCGCTGGAAAAATCGGCTGCCTGCAAAATCGTGAATAGTTCCGCCAGGCGCGCCTTCGGGTCGCCTTTGGCCATTACTTTTTCGCGCACTTTCGGATCGATGACAAAATCGTCGGTGAAGAAATAATTCGTGTAGGCCGGCAGCTCCTCGATGGCCTTGATCTTCGGCTGGCTGAGCAGCATGACCTCGCGGAAATGTGCCTCGTTCGCGAACACGCCCCCCAGCCCTTGCCGCGTGAAATAGTCCCGCGCGCGCTGCACAAACTGATCCGCCGGCAATTCGAGCAGGTAGAGCATGTTCATGTGCGCGAGTTTCTTCTCGTCGAAGCGCGCATTGCTCTGGTTCACACCGGGCAGGCCGAAGAGCCGGATGATCTCGGCGATGGGCATCTTTTCGCGGTCATCGCCCGGATTCCAGCCGAGCAGGCACAGAAAGTTCACCAGCGCCTCCGGGAGGAATCCGCGTTTCTGGTACTCCTCGATCAGCGCCCCTTGGTCGCGTTTCGACATCTTGCCCGGCCCGTTCTGTTTTAAAATAAGCGGGATGTGCGCATAAATCGGCAGCGGCGCGCCGAAGGCCTTGAACAGCTCGGTGTGCTTGCTCGTGTTCGACAGATGGTCCTCGCCGCGGATGACGTGCGTGATGCCCATGGTGATGTCATCGACCACGTTCACCAGGTGAAACACCGGGTTGCCGTCGGAACGCACGACGACGAAATCCTTTTCCTCGGTACGCTCGACGCGCCCGCGGATGGCGTCCTCGATGACCTGCGGCTCGCCGGAAATTTTAAAAAATACCGCGCCTTCCTTTTCATACGTGCGCCCTGTGGCCTTCAGTTTCTCCAGGTATTCGCGATAGATGTGCGCGCGTTCGCTCTGGCGGTACGGGCCGTGATCGCCCCCGCCACACTGGCCGACCCTCGGGCCCTCGTCCCAGTTGAGCCCGAGCCAGGTGAGGCTGTCATAGATGACGTTGAGAAACGCCTCGCTGTTGCGTTCCTTGTCCGTGTCCTCGATGCGCAGGATGAACACGCCGCCGGTATGGCGCGCATACAGCCAGCTGAACAGCGCGGTGCGGGCGCTGCCGATATGGAAGAACCCGGTGGGACTCGGGGCAAAACGAACGCGGACTTGGGACATATTCTTTGTAATGGATCCTAAGTCATGAAAACCACTCGTGGTTAGATCAAACTGCAAATTCCAAACGCCAAATTCCAAAGAAATCTCAAGTGGCCAGATAGGGAGTGTTTTCCCTTCGGAATGCTTTTCAGCACATGCCTTTCCCGTGTCATTCCGAGCGTAGCAAGGAATCTCATTTGTAACTTAATACGTTACGAACAAGCCAGCGAGCCTGTTTGTTTGTAATATAATACGTTACAAACTGAAATCGAGATATTGATCTCGCGGACTCGGCACCTCTCTACGGTCGGAATGACAAAACGGTTTTCGCGGCACGATAGGTATTGGCGTTTGTGATTTTCAGTGCCCATCTAAAGGGGCATGTCTGCTTTCGATCCCATGGCCGTCGCCGCCCGCTTTGACGCGGCGGCACGGGCGGCCGGCTTTCGTGTCGAGAAATTCGGCGAAACGCCTTCCGGGCCGCTTTTGGCGCTGACCAAGCGCACCGTCGGCCCGCGCCCGCGCATCTACCTCTCGTCCGGCATCCACGGCGACGAGCCGGCGCCACCGCTCGCGCTGCTGCGGTTGCTCGAACGCGGTTTTTTCGACGCGCGCGCCGTCTGGTTTATTTGTCCCCTGCTCAATCCCGTCGGACTGACGCTCGGCACGCGCGAAAACGCCGATGGCGTCGACCTCAACCGCGACTATCGCAACCCGGCCTCGCCGGAGATTCGCGCCCACGTCGCCTGGCTCCAGCGCCAGCCGCGCTTTGACCTCGCGTTAATCATTCATGAGGACTGGGAGGCGGCAGGGTTTTATTTATACGAGTTGAACCGGACACAGCAACCGAGCCTCGCTGAACCCATGCTCAAGGCAGTGCGGGCGCTCTGCCCGATCGAACTCGCGGAGCAAATCGACGGCTTCCCGGCCAGCGGCGGCATCATCCGCCCCGAAGGCGATCCCACCCAACGCGGGGTGTGGCCCGAATCCATTTATCTGCACGCCCACCATACGAAGCTCAGCTACGGGCTGGAAACTCCGTCAACCCTGCCCCTCGATCAACGCATCGCCACGCTTTGCGCGGCGATTGAAACGGCGATCGCCGCGTTGTGAGACGCGGCGAACATCGAACTCCCAACATCCAACGCCCAACATCGAAGTCGGACTTTGCGGATAAGTCATGCGGTTGGGCGTTGGGTGTTCGATGTTGGATGTTGGATGTTCAAGGCGTGCTTCGCGCAAAACTCCGCCATATCGGGCGGCAACGGTGCGCGGAAGACGTGCGGTTCAGCTGCCAACCCGTTCGACAACCCCCTCGACTGGCTCGGGGCCTTGAGCTCGTCGAAACCGCTCAGGGCAGGCGGATTCGACAGGCTCACCGCGGGCTGCAAATCGATCTCCGCACAGTGCAGCGCCTGCCGGGACAACAGCAGTTTTTCCGCGAGCGCGGGCGTCCAGCCTGTCGCGATAAATTCCAGGAACAGCCGCGCATCCGGGCCATAGATCTTGTCGCCGACGACACTGTGCCCGAGCCATTGCGCATGCGCACGGATCTGGTGCTTGCGGCCGGTTTCGAGCACCACCCGCGCCAGGGTGAAACCATCGGATGCGGCCAGCGGCTCGAAATGCGTGACCGCCGCCTGGCCATCCGGCCGCACCATCGATTTCACGAAAACCGGGCCCGCCTCATCGTCGCCGAGCGGTTGATCGACGGTCACGGATTCGCGCAGCACGCCCGTCAATATCGCCAGGTAGCTTTTCTTCACACGCCTGCGCTGCACCGCTTTTTGCAGGCGGCCGGCCGTGGCCGCGTCCTTGGCAAACACAACCACCCCGCTGGTTTCGCGGTCGAGGCGAAAGATCAAATGCGCCATCGCCAGGCCAAACTCCTCGCGAATCGCACCCACCAGGCTCGACCACGGCCCGGCTTTCGACGGATGACAGACAACGTCGCCCGGCTTATTAATGACCAGCAGGCGCGCGTCCTCGAAAAGTACCCACGCACGGAGTTCCGCGGATTCGATCATCCGCACCGGCCCCTGCGGCAGGCGGCCCCACTGCGTGCCCTCGCCCACGACCATCATGGCTTTTCAGGCATCGGCCGGTAACGCGCAATGACCTTGGCCGCGATTCGCGTGGCCAGGGGCTTGGGCACCCTGGCGCCAATCGCAGCCAGGATTTTGTTGCGCCAGCCGCTCACAACCTGGCTCTTGCCCGCCGCCAGGGCACGCAGCGACGTCATCACCACCTGTTCGCAGGTTTCGCGCGAGTCATCGGGTAACAACGATTGCTTGAGGCCGGCGGCCTTGAAGAAATTTGTCGAGGTCGGTCCCGGGCATACCGCCAGCGAGCGCACCCCGCTGCCGCGCAAATCCTCGTTGAGTGCGAGGCTCCAGTGCAGCACGAAGGCCTTGGTCGCCCCGTACGTCGTCATCCATGGCGTGGGCTGAAAGGCCGCGGTCGATGCGATGTTCATTATCACCCCGCCCCGGGCGCGGAGCACCGGCAGCAGTAAGCCAGTAAGTTGCACGAGGGCACGCATGTTCACGTCGATCATCCCCAGCTGGTGCGCCAGGTTCGGTGCGGGAAACGGTCCGTAGGAACCAAAACCGCTGTTGTTGATGAGTAGAATTTTCCCTGCAGGTTCGCCGCGATTAAGAATCTCTTCTAACTGGGCGGCGGCCGCCTCAACTTGCAACGGTTGTGCAAGATCGCACGGGAAGTGGCGCAAGTTAAGCTTTACATCGTTTATGTCAGGCGCCTGCCGAGAAAGATTGAAAAAATCAAGTTCTGGTCGCAGGATTGCCATCGTCCTAATGAACGATTTTCCAATACCGGAAGATCCGCCCGTCACGATGACGGCGCCGAATCTAGAAAGTGCTTCGCTTAGCGAGGCCATGGCGGAGGGAGAAACATTTTTCAGCAGCTAGCTCAACCCAAAGGAAGAAACATGAACAGACAAAATCACAGTCACGATCTGATCGTTTCCGGCATCCACCTCGAGCTCACGCCGTCGTTAAAAACCTTCGTCCAGGAAAAATCGGAGCGATTATTCCGCCACGAAGAGCGCATCGTAAGGGTGCGCATTGAACTGGAGAGCGACGCGAAACAGGCCGTAAGCACCCGTTTTGTCGCCAAAGGGCACATCGAAATTCATGGCCCCGACATGAATGCCAGCGTCGCGTCCGATGAAATGCACAAGGCCGTGGATATGCTCGTCGACAAGCTCGACCGCATGCTCCGCCGCCGTGCCCGCCTCTTCAAGGTGAAGCGCAAGCACACCCAGGAGGTTGGAATCGACGCCATGCTGCCCGAAGCGGTGTGAGACGAGCGTAAACTTTCCTCGTGTTGGGCCCGCCGTTGCGGAACGGCGGGCTTTTTTTATTTTGCCGGGGCGCAACGCTCAACTTCAGGCCTGTACCGGCACGAATTCTGATTTTGAGCCAGGGCGCGTGAAACGCCCAAAGTCCTGTGCAAAGCGGCCCTAATTCGATCGAAGCTCAACCGGGGGACCCGACAGCGCCTCATCCAGCTGGGCTTGGTTCAATTCATAGGCCAACACGCCGTAGGTGATGCGCGCATCGGGCTCGCGCTTCCGCAGATAGGCACAAAGCCGGGCCAGCCTGAGCTCATCATAACGCTGGATCACTCCGTCCCTGGCCAACCGGGCGAAGGTGCCCATATCAGGCCGTTGCTTTAATTGATTAATACGGGGGGTCAGATTGTGATATGCGCTTTCATAAGATGCGCACCATGGCCCAAAAGCCGTGCCGTTATAGACCGATTGCAGCATGGTCGCACTGATAAGGTATGTCCCCGGCTTGAGGGTGAGCTGGAAACTTCTCGGCTGATCAAAATACGAGGGCAGCAAAACCAGCCCATCCAGCTTGAACGGACGAAGGAGCCCGCTCCCAAAATAAGAAAAATATACCGGCGGCCTGGGCCCGGGCTGGCTGGCCCGCCGGGCGACCCATTTTTCAACCGCGGGCAGGTCCTGACCCCAATCATATGAGCTGTCCACCAGCACGCGGTAGCCATTCTTGGGGCCGCCGGCGAATTCATTGAAATAAGCCAGCGTTTGCGGATAGACGGCCCAGACCTCGCCAGCCGACCAGGCCATCAGCGCGCACACCAGCGCCAGGCCCAACGGGCGACGCCCCCACCTCGCCCGGGCCAGGACGCCGGCAAAAATAAACAGCACGGGATAGACCGGCAGCAAATGGCGGATGCCGATATTCAGAGTGCCGCTCATCATTGCTGCCAGATAGACGGCAAACAGCACCGCGAGCGGGATAAATTCGTAAAAATTGATACCCGAAGCCACCGCCGCACCGCCAGCGACTTTGGCCCATCGCTGCCAGCCCGCGAGGATCACCACGATCAGGCTGGCCAGCACCACAATCAGGAAAGGGATTGGGGTTTTGAAAAACCAGGCCTCGGGGAAAAAATACCACCAGCCAGCGCGGGAAGAGTGACCCAGAAGAAAGGCCCGGCGATGCTCGATAGTCAGCATGAACAGGCGGGTATCGATGAGAAAATGCTCCGGGAAAAGCCGGAGTTTCCGGCACCAGCCGATATAGTTTGAAACCAAGCCTTCGGGCTGCCCGTTGAAAAGATTCCAGAGCGACGAACCCTCGGGCGTCTGCACACCGAAGGAATAATGAAACCCATAGATCGCCCAGAGCGTGAAATAACCCACCAAGGCGGCCGCCATGGATGCGGAGGCCAAAAGAAAAACCTGCTTGGCCGCGTTTGACTCCTGCCGCGCGGGCCGGCCGGGAAGCGCCACCGCCACCGGATGTCGCAGCCCAAGTCTTGCCGTCATCATCAGGGCGGCCATGGGCACGATCAGCACCCCGGAAAGCTTGGTCGCCATCAATCCGCCGACTGCCAGGCCGCACCCCAGCACGGTCAACCCAGAGACACGGTGAAGCAGCGTCCAGAAGGACCAAACCGCCAGCGCAAAAAAAAGTGCCGTCGCAATATCGGTCGTGGCCAGCCCGCTGTTGGCAATGACCACGGGGCACAAACAGTAAAAGGCCAGGGAGATCAAACCGGCGCCATCGCCATGCAGGCGCCGCGACCAAAAAAACACCACCACGGCCAAGGCCACCCCGAGCAATGTGCCCATCGCCCGCGTTGCCCGCAACATGGCCAGCATGTGAGTCTCGCTTCGAAAAAGTGAAACCCAGTAGGCATTTTGCCTCCGCGCCTCGGAGGTGCGGTACTCTTCTACCGTCGGCTCATCGACCTTCATCGCGAGCAACGGCAGGGCGACCCATTTCTCTGCCAGCACGAGATTCGCCGTTGGCTGCGCGTGCACGTCACCCTTGAGAAAAGCATATCCGGCCCCGATAAAAAACGGCTCGTCAAACGTCGGCGAGGTGTTCCACCCGGACCCCACGCAAAACACCGCAAAAAGTGCGAGTAGTGCGACGATGGCGCCAATTGCTTTACCCGGGCAACCCGTCACGCGAGGAGTCGGTTCATTTTGGTTCTTCACGACGAGCCATGCCGGTTTGAAAACACACCTTGGCCCGGTTGGCCATCAATAAGTGGGTTTGTGGCCATGGTCATCCGCGCAAGTCTCGATGCCACGGCATGGGCCGGCTGAGGGCAGAAAACACCCCCGCCTGTCCGGCGAACCCTGAACGCTGAACCACTCACCACCCGTGACTCACTTTTAGGGAACCTTGAACCCGGGAGAGCCAGGCCCCTGTCAGTCGCGCCGTTGCGAGAGCAGTTGAAGCAGCATGAGCAGCGTGCTGATGAAAGCCGCCACGTAGGTCAACGCTGCGGCGTCAAGCGTTTCGTTCACGCCCGGCATCTCGTCGCGATCCAAAATACCCAGGCTCACAAGCTGGGCCTTGGCCCGGCGGCTGGCGTCAAACTCGACCGGCAGCGTGACCAGGTTAAAGAGGGTCAGCACCGCGTAGCAGATGATGGCTACATCGAGCATTGGGCCGGTGAGGCCGCGCACCAAGAAATAACTCGCGAGAATAATGAAAGGTACGACGCGGGAAACGATCTGCGTTGCGGGCACGAGTGCCATGCGGAACTCGAGCATCTTGTACCCGACCTTGTGCTGGATGGCGTGGCCCGATTCGTGGGCGGCCACGCCCAGCGCGGCGAGGCTCGTGCCGCGATAGTTTTCCGACGAGAGCACCAGGCGCTTGTGCAACGGGTCGTAGTGGTCGGTGAGATGTCCGCCCGTTTCCACGATTTCGACGTCGTCGATGCCGGCCTGGTTCATCACGGCCTGCGCCGCCTCGCGGCCGGTGATGCCGCCGCGCGAGAGAATCCGGGCGTTTTTGCTGTAGGCGCTCGAGACGCGGATCTGCGCGTAGAGCGCAAACACGAACACGAGAACGAACAGGAGCATGAACATCCCGGGTGGGAGAAAGGCAAAGGCGAGTGAAGCAGTCATGGTTGAAGAAGTGAGAGGACGCTAACGTGGCACAGTTCCACCCGATTTTGCAAATCAGGAAGGGAAATGCCCTGTGACAAAATACTAACTACCAATTACCAACTACTAAATACCAATTACTCACGCCAGCTCCGGCACATCGACCCAGCGGCGTTCGGCCCATGACTTGAGGCCGAGTTCGGCGAGCTGCACGCCTTTGGCACCTTCGCGCAGGTTCCACGGAAACGGATCGCCTTTCACCACGTGCCGCAGGAACAGCTCCCACTGCATTTTGAACGCATTGTCGTAATGGTCCTGCCCCGGCACGCGCGTCCAGCCGTCCGCATACTTGACCGGGCTGTCCAAGTCGGGATTCCACACGCAGCGCGGCGTGGCGGAAAGCGGCTGGGCCACGCAGTCGCGCAGGCCGGCCACGGCGCTGCCGTGCGTGCCGTCCACCTGCAGCGTGAGCAGGTCGTCGCGGCGCACGCGCACGCACCACGAGGAGTTGAAATGGCAGATCGTGCCGTTGTGCAGCGCGAACGTCGCGTAGGCCGAGTCGTCCGCCGTGCACGCGTAGGGCTGGCCCGCTTCGTCCCAGCGCTGCGGGACGTGTGTCGCGCCAAGGCAGGAGAGCGACTTCACCTCGCCGAAAAGATTCTGGATGACATACTGCCAGTGGCAAAGCATGTCCGTGATGATGCCGCCGTCGTCCTCCTTGCGGTAATTCCACGACGGGCGCTGGAGCTTGTCGTGCTCGCCGGTAAACACCCAGTAGCCGAACTCGCCGCGCACGGACAAAATTTTCCCAAAAAATCCCGTATCGATGAGATGCTTCAACTTCAACAGGCCCGGCAGCCAGAGCTTGTCCTGCACGACGCCATGCTTGAGGCCGGCGGCGGCGGCCTCGCGATAAAGCGCCACCGCCTCCGCCGAGGTCGTGGCGGTGGGCTTCTCGCAATAAATGTGTTTTTTCGCCGCGATCGCCTTGCGCACGCCGACGGGCCGCTGGCCGGTGAGGGCCGCATCGAAATAAACCTGGTTCGCCGGGTCGGCGAGGGCCGCGTCGAGGTTCGTCGTGAATCGCTTCACGCCCGCGCTGGCGGCAAGCGCGGCGAGCTTGGACTCCGTGCGGCCGACGAGGATCGGGTCGGGCAAAATGACCTCGTCGTCTGACAGCTTGACGCCGCCCTGGTCGATGATGGCCTTGATCGAGCGCAGCAAATGCTGGTTCGTGCCCATGCGCCCGGTGACGCCGTTCATGATGATGCCAAGTCTGTGCGTGATCATGGGAAAATTGGTAGTTTGTCGTTGGTATTTAGCAATGGGTTTTCTGCCATTCCATTTTCTTTGGAATTTGGCGTGCTGATGCCGGCTTTGCCTCGACTGGAGAAATCATAAACCAGCGCAAACGACTAACAAAGAATGACTAATAGCCAAACACCAATTACCAACTACCCGACAGGCCGTTACCCCTCCGCCGTCCACTTGAAGATGGTCGTCGAGTAGGGAGGAAGCGTCAGATTGAGCGACTGCGCAAAGCCGTCGGCCGGCACGTCCTCGGTGGCCTTGCCGCCACCGTTGCCCAGGCCGCTGCCACCGTAGTACTGGCTGTTGGTGTTGACGACTTCCTTCCAGAAGCCGCGGCGCGGCACGCCGACGCGATAGTCGCTGCGGACCACGGGCGTGAAGTGGCCAACCGTGGCGAACAGCGTCTGCTCAAACGGATCGCTGCGCAGGTAGCTGAGCACGCTCGCATCGCCGTCGGTGCAGTTGATCCAGCGGAAGCCGTGCGAGTTGAAGTCGTTCAGGCTGAGCACGGGCTCGCGGCGGTAAAGCGCGTTGAGATCGCGCACGAGGAAGCGGATGCCCTCGTGGTCGAGGTACTGGCAGAGGTGCCAGTCGAGGCTGGCGTTGTAGTTCCACTCGTGGGCCTGGCCGAACTCGCTGCCCATGAAAACGAGTTTCTTGCCCGGATACGACCACATGTAGCCGTAGAGCGCGCGCAGGTTGGCGGCTTTTTCCGGGATGTGCCACGCGCCCATTTTATAAAGCATCGAGCCTTTGCCGTGGGTGACTTCGTCGTGCGAAAACACACTGATGAAATTCTCCGCATACTGGTAGAGCATGCCGAAGGTGAGGTCGCTGTGGTGCCACTTGCGGTGGACGGGCTCCTTCGAGAAGTAGCGCAGCGTGTCGTTCATCCAGCCCATGTTCCATTTGTAATCGAAACCAAGGCCGCCGTCCTTCGTCGGCTTGGTCACGCCGCCGAACGACGTGCTCTCCTCCGCGATCATGAGCACGCCCGGATGATAGTGGTGCGCGAGGTCGTTGGCCTGCCGCAGGAAATCGATCGCGTCGAGATTCTCCCGTCCGCCGTATTTGTTGGGGATCCACTCACCCTCCTTGCGCGAGTAGTCGAGGTAGAGCATCGAGGCCACGGCATCCACGCGCAGGCCGTCGATATGGTAGCGGTCGAACCACGACAGGGCGCTCGCGATGAGGAAACCGCGCACTTCGTTGCGGCCGTAGTTGAAAATGAGCGTGCCCCAGTCCATGTGCGCGCCCTGCCGCGGATCGGCGTGGTCGTAGAGGTGCGTGCCGTCGAACTCCGCCAGCGCAAACGTGTCGCGGGGAAAATGCGCGGGCACCCAGTCGAGGATGATGCCGATGCCGCGCTGGTGCAGGTGATCGACGAAGAACGCGAAATCCTCCGGCGAACCATAGCGGTGGGTCGGGGCAAAAAATCCGGTCACCTGGTAGCCCCACGAACCGTCGAACGGATGCTCCGAGACGGGCATGAGTTCGATGTGCGTAAACCCCATCTCGACCACGTAATCCGCGAGGAGCGGGGCCATTTCGCGATAAGTCAAAGGCCGGTTCGCGTCCTCGATCACCCGGCGCCACGAACCGAAATGCACCTCATAAATTGAGATCGGCCGGTCGAGCTGGCCGGCCTGCGCGCGTCGCTGTTCGAGCCAAGCGGCGTCGTGCCATTGGAATTTCGACGTGTCGCAAACGATGGAGGCATTGTTCGGCGGCGCCTCGAAACAGGTGCCGTACGGGTCGGTCTTGATGCGCAGGTGGCCCTGCTGGTCGAAAATCTCGAATTTGTAGATCTCGCCCCCGCCCAACCCCGGCAAAAACAACTCCCACACGCCCGATGCGCCGATCCGCCGCATCGGGTGGAAGCGTCCGTCCCAGTGGTTGAAATTGCCGACGACGGACACGCGCGCGGCGTTGGGCGCCCACACGGCAAAGGCCACGCCTTTCACTTCGTCGATCACGCGCAGGTGCGCGCCGAGCTTGTCGTGGGCACGGTGTTCGTTGCCCTGGTTGAAAAGATAAATGTCCTGCTCGCCCAGCGTCGGCAAAAACGAATACGGATCGTAAAACTGCCTCATTTCGCCGTTGGAGAGAGCGGCGCGCAACTGATAGCGGAAGCAGGCTTTTTTCCGCGGGATAAACACCTCGAAAAAACCGTGCCCGGCCAGCCGCTTCATCGGCCAGGCCTCGCCGGTGGCCACATCGACCACGTAACAGCCGTCCGCCTCGCGCAGAAACGCGCGCACCACCACGCCCTGGCTGCGGCCGTGCGTAAGCGGGTGCATGCCGAGCAGGTCATGCGGGGTGGCATGCCGGGCTTCGATAAAGGTGGTGAGCTCGGACTTGGAAATGATCACGGAGTGCTAAGTGATTGCGCGAAAGAGACCACGCCGTCGAGCAGACTGTTGAAAAACTGTCGGTCAGCCCGTGTTTTTCAGTCCGCCCGAAATGCCATTGATGGTCAGCTCGATCACGCCCTGCAGGGCGGCCTTTTCTTCCGCGTCGATATTTTTTGCGGTGCGCAGGCGGCGCATCATTTCCACCTGGATATAATTCAGCGGGTCGATGTAGGGATTGCGCAACTGCACCGAGCGCAGCAGCACCGGCTCGTTGCCCAGCATCTGCTTCTGCCCCGTCACGGCGAGGATGGCCGCCTCCGTGCGGGCAAACTCCGCCTCGAGCAGGTTGAAAATCCGCCGGCGGATTTTTTCGTCATCGACGAGGGAGCTGTAAAGCTCGGCGATCTTCATGTCGGCCTTGCGCATGGTGAGCTGCGCGTTGTCGATCGTCGTCTGGAAAAACGGCCAGCCCGCGTGCATCGCGCGCAGCAGCTTTTTGCCTTTCGGGCCGCGCTTCAGCACCGCCGCGAGCGCCGAGCCCAGCCCGAACCACCCGGGAAAAACGAACCGGCTCTGCATCCACGAAAACACCCACGGGATGGCCCGCAGGTCATCGACGCTTTGCGTGGCGCGGCGGTAGCTCGGGCGCGAGCCGAGCTTGAGCTGGCTGATTTCCTCGATCGGCGTGGCCTGCTTCCAAAAAACCAAAAATTCCGGGTCGTCGTGCACGAGCGCGCGATAAGCCGCGTAGCCCGCGGCGGACATTGTCTCCATGGCCTCGAGCCATTCGGCGGGCACGTTGTTCTCCGCCTGCGCCGCGTGGGTGCCGAGCAGCACGCCGTACGCCATCTGCTCGAGGATGCGGTGCGCGAGGTCGGGGTCGTGGTAGCGGGTCGAGAGCACCTCGCCCTGCTCGGTCACGCGGATGCCGCCATCGCGCAGCCCGACGGGTTGCGCGAGGATGGCCTTGGCCGCCGGCCCGCCGCCGCGCGCGATGCTGCCGCCCCGGCCGTGAAAAAGCGTCACGCGCACGCCGCACTCGCCGCACACGCGCGTGATGGTCTCCTGCGCCTGGTAGAGCGCCCAGTTGGCGGTGAGGTAACCGCAGTCCTTGTTGCTGTCGGAGTAACCGAGCATCACGTGCTGGTGGCGGCGGTCGCGCTCGAGCAGCGGCCCATAACCCGGCTGCGCGAAGAGCGCCGCGAGGATTTGCGGCGCGCGCTCGAGATCGGCCAGGGTTTCAAAAAGCGGAGCAATCGGCAGCGCCGAGCCCACCATCTGCTGCAAAAGTGCAACCTCGAGCACATCGGACACGCCATCGGTCATGCTGATGACATAGATGCCCAGCGCCTGCGGCCCGAATTTCGCCGCGGCGCGCGCCGCCAGGCGCAGCGGGTCGATGACATCGCGCGTGGCCGCGCCCAGTTTTTCCAGGATGGCCTCGGGCAGCCGCTCCGCGCCGGCCAGGGCCAGGCCGAGCACGGCGATTTTATCCGCCTCATTTAATTTCGCATAGTCTTCCGCCCCGTCGATGGCGGCAAAAATCTCCGCGACCGCCGATTCGTGCCGGGCGGAATGCTGGCGCAGGTCAAGCCGAGCCGTGTGCAGGCCAAAAATCTCGAGCTGGCTCTGCGCATCGCGCAGCTCGCCGCCGGTAAGCAACGCGCCGCGGCCCGCGAGCAGGCTGTCGTGGATGACGTCGAGCATTTCCTCCACGGTCTCACGCGGCAGGCAAACCTCGTCCGCGGTGTCGAGCACGGTGGCGTCGCGCATTTCCTCCACGGCCAGCGTGAGCCGGTCGCGCAGGCCGCCGAGAAGCTGGCGGTAAGGCTCGTTTGGATACCGGCTGGTCAGCGCTTCGACGTGCGGGCTGAGATGGCGGTTTTCCTTCAGGAGTTTCTTCATCCGCGCCGAGATGGCGTCGCGCCGCGTCGAGACGGAAAGCAGGCGGGCAAGTTCACGCGCCTCAAGGCTGAGCTTGTCCAGCGCCAGGCGGCGGTGCAGCACGAGCGTTTCGGCCGTGACCCGCGCCGTGACATTCGGGTTGCCGTCGCGGTCACCGCCAATCCATGAGCCAAAGGTCAGCCAGCGCGTCGGCGGGCGCACACCTGGATAGTATTGCTCGAGGGCGTTCACAAAATCGTCCTGCAAACGCGGCAGCATATGCCAGAGCGTGGTGTCGAAATACCACAGGCCGGTGCGGACTTCGTCGGTAACTTCCGGGCGCGCCAGCCGGCTGCGGTCGGTGAGCCACAGCGAGGTGATTTCACGCTCGATGCAGGCGGGGTCGAAATCGCCCAGTTCGTTACTCACCGGGTCCAGCCGCTGGCGCAGGAGCTGCCCGAGGCGTCCGAGCTTGGTCAGCAGGGTGCGGCGCTTCGATTCGGTCGGGTGCGCGGTGAAGACGAGCTCGATGCCCACCCGATCCACGAGGGCCTGCATCGCCTCCGCGGAGACGCCGCGGTTTTTCAGTTCGAACACGGCGGCCTCGATGGACTCGCGAATCGGCCGCAAGGCCGCGGGGTTGCCGGGCACCAGACGGGCGGCGCGGCGCGCGCGCAGCAGATGGATGCGGAAATTTTCCTCGGCCAGGTTGACCAGCTCGAAATAGAGCGTGAAAGCCATCGCCTGGTTGAAGGCCTGCGCCGGATCGAGGGCGGCCACCGTTGCAGCAAGATCACCGGCCGCTTGCGCGTCGCCCGCCCGGCTGGCTTTGGCGCGCAGGCGCAGGCGCTCGACCGTGTTGAAGGTTTCCTGTCCTTCGAGGCGGGTGATGACGCGGCCAAGCCCGCTGCCCAGCATGCGGATTTCCGCGCTTAGCTGGGTCATTTCGCGAAGCGCGCTGGAAGATCGGCGGGAAGGATTGGGCATCGGCAATATATGCGTAAAGGGGCTGGACAATGCCCGCAATACGCCCGGCGTAAAAGAGAAAAGTGCATCCACGCACACTCAAGCTTGCTTGCGGGCCCCTCACTCCCTTATCTCCCGGGCCGCATGCGTCGTTGTTTGTCCGTTTTGTTACTTTTTTCCGCTACCCTGCGCGCCGCACCCATTGTGCCGGAGCTTTCCGGCCAAGCGTCCACCTACGACCTCAATACGCAGGAAAACGTCATCTCGGGCCACGCCCAGCTGGTTTTCGGCGACGCCCTGCTGACGGCTGACGAAATCCGCGTCAATAAAAGCACCTGGGTTGCCGCCGCCACCGGCCACGTGGTGCTCACGCACGGCCCGCAGCGGCTGCTGGCGGACCACCTGGCCTACCGGCTCAAGGATGGATTCTTCCAACTCGAGCATGTGCGGCTGGGTGAATATCCCGTCTATATTTCAGCTGACTCGGTCGCGGGGACAAAAACCAAAATGACGTTCAAGAACGCCTTTTTCACGCTGCACGAACCGAATCCCTACACGCCGACGGCGCACGCCGAAACGCTCGTTTACGAACCCGGAAAACTCCTGACCGCCGACGGCACCAGCATCGGAGTCGGCCCCGTGCGGCCGCTCATCCTGCCCCACTTGGGCCAGCGCATGGACGGCAAACAGTCCTTGCTTTCCTATTTCTCCGCCGACGCCGGCTACCGCAGCAGCCTCGGTCCCTTTGCCAGCCTGGGCCTGAACCTGCCGGTCCTGCCTGACGTGAGGCTCGGCGGTCATCTCGAATATTACACCGCGCGCGGCCTGCTGTTCGGCCCCTCGGGCGACTACGCTTACAATGGCGGCGACCAAGAGCTGACCGGGGCTTTCCGCGGGGGATATATCGACGACCGCGGCGACAACACCAAAAGGGGCACCGACATCCTCGGTCAGCCGGTGCCGCACGATCGCAGCTATTTCGAATGGCAGCACCAGCAAAACATCGACGACAAGATCACGCTGATGGGCGACGTGAACTATTGGAAGGACTCGGAAATCATCCGCGAATTTTACCCGGCCGAATTTAATTCGGTGCAGACGCCCGACAATTTTCTCGAGGCCGACTACGCCGGCCAGGACTACATCCTCTCGGCCTTCACGCGGTTTCGCCCAAACAATTTTGAGCAGGTTCAGGAACGTTTGCCGGAAGTCCGCTTCGATTTGCTGCCGATCACGGTTGGCGCCGGCATTGAGGAACGTTTTTCGGCCAGCGCAGCTGTTCTGCGCGACAACCCGCCGCCCACCGGCCCGATCCTGAACAGCAACCGCTTTGACACGTTCTACGGGCTTGGGCGGCCCATTGTGCCGACGAATTGGTTCACCTTCACACCCATTGTCGGCGGCCGCCTCACCTACTACTCCAACGCCACCGGAGCGAAGGACAACTACCTGCGCACTCTCGGTGAAGCGGGCTTCGATGCCGAACTGCGCTCCAGCGGCACGTGGGATTATAAAAATGATCGCTGGCACATCGATGGCCTCCGCCATTTGTTTACGCCGAAAATTTCCTATCGCTACATTCCCGAGGCCGAGCACGGCCAGCGCTACATCCCCCCCATCGATAGCCTCACGTTTTCGCCCTACCTGCAGCCGCTCGATCTCGGCGACATGCGCAACATCGACCAGCTGCATCGCACCGACGCCGTGCGCCTTGAGCTCGACAATGTGCTCCAGACCCGCGATCCCCACTACGGCTCGCGCAACCTGTTCAGCCTCAACCTCGCGGAAGACTTCCGGTTCAGCCGCGACCCCGGGGACAAATCCCTCTCGCAAACCCAGGCCGAGATCAGCGCAACACCGATTAACTGGTTGCAGTTCAACGCACTGGAAATCGTCGTACCCCAACAGCGCGAGCAACGCGAGCTCGACACCGGTTTTGTCATTCGCGACGGCGAACAGCGCTCATTTTCCTTTTCCAACAGCTTCCTTCATGGTCAGATTGAACAATATAACTTCCAATATCGGGAACGCCTCAACGAAGCTTACGAGGTCGTCGAAACCTTCACCTACGATGCCCGCCTCCGGCGCGCCAACCAGCAGGTCGTCGATCTCCGCCAAAACATCCGCAATACCTGGATCATCCACTACCAAGTCTCGCTCCTCAACGGCGACACCCGCCAGGGTCACTTCGGTCTCAACCTCGAAATCCAACTGATTAAGTTTTAGTCCCCCCAGAACGGCGCGCCACCCCGCCCGCCCCCATGCCCCTTCCTTCCAGCTTGATTCGCAACCAGCAGAAGAACTTTCTGCGCCTGCTTGCCCGCCTGCGCCCGCACATCCATGCTGATCGCGCCCTGCCGGCGCGCATTCAATCCCTGCTCGCGCAAAACCGCGCCTTTGGCGCGCGCGACCGCCGCCTCTATCGCGAACTGCTTTACACCGCCATCCGCTACTGGCCGTGGATCGAGCCGAAACTCGACAAGAAACCTGAAGTGGCCCTGCGCTCCGTCGCCTGGCTCGCGGCGGATACGCCGGCTACGCATGAGTTTCGCGCCGCCCTCGTGGAGGACATGCCGCCGCTGCCCGCGACCATCGCCGCGCGGGCCGAGTACCTGCGCGTCGAAGGCGCGCCGCTGCCCCTCTGGTTCCGCCTGCACGGCCCCACCCTTTTTTCCCCGCCGCAACTCGAGGCCGTGCTGAGCCGCGCGCCGATCTGGCTGCGCCTGCAAACGCCCGACCCGCAGCCCGTCTTTGACGAATTCGCCGAACACGAATGGAAGTGGCGCCGCACCGCCGTGCTGCCCGACGCCATCGAATTGCTCGCCGACACCGACCTCACGAAAACGCGCAGCTACCAGGACGGCCTCATCGAGATCCAGGACCTCGGCTCACAGTTGATTTTGGAATCCATCGGCATCGATCCCGGCAGCCGCTGGCTCGACGCCTGCGCCGGCGCCGGCGGAAAAACGCTCCAGCTCGCCGCCCTCACCGGCCCGCGCGGCCATGTGGACGCGCACGACATCCGGGCCGACGCCCTGCGCGAGCTGCGTGCGCGCTCCGCGCGCGCCGGCCTCAAAAACATCGCTGTCCTCAACTCACCCGACAGGCAGACCTACGATGGCGTGCTCATTGATGCGCCCTGCAGCGGCTCCGGCACCTGGCGCCGTGCGCCGCACCTGAAATGGTCCACCCAGCCCGGGCACGTCGAAAAAGCCGCGCAGGCCCAGCTCGCCCTGCTCACCGAACTCACACCGCGCGTGCGCCCCGGCGGGCGGCTGGTTTACGCCACCTGTTCGCTCAGCCGCCGGGAAAACGAGGACGTCATCGACACCTTCCTCGCCGCGCACCGCGAATTCGCGCCCGCGCCTTTCACGCGCACCTTCAGCGCGCAACCCAACGGCGCCTGCCTGACCTTCCTGCCCGCGCTCCACGACACCGACGGCTTTTTCGTAGCGTCGTTGCGGCGGATTGGGTGATTTTTCCATTGCCGCGATGCGCTCCGCCTCAACCATTGCGACGTGATTCCTGATTCCGATTATCGCATCAAGCTCCAGGCTTTTGAGGGCCCGCTCGACCTGCTGCTTTTCCTCATTCGCAAAAGCGAGCTCGACATCTACGACATCCCCATCGAGTCGGTCACGCGCCAGTACCTCGACGCGTTGCGCTCCATGCAGGAGCTCGACCTCGACCTGGCGGGCGAATTTTTCGTCATGGCCGCGACGCTGATGGAGATCAAAAGCCGCCTGCTCCTCCCGCGCGGCCAGGCCGCGATCGATCCCGATGCCGCCGAGGACGAAATGGACCCGCGCTGGGAACTCGTGCACCAGCTGCTGGAATACAAGAAATTCAAGGAAGCCGCCGCCCGCCTGGGCGAGATCGCCATCGAGAAGCAAAACCTCCTTGCGCGGTACGTCTCGGCGCTCTCGGGTGACCCGCTCGACCGCCCGTTGAAGCACGCCGACCGGATCGAGCTGTGGAACGTCTTCAACATCGTCCTGCGCCGCCTCGCCGAGAAACTCGTCGTCGGCGAGATTCACGACGAGCAAGTCACCGTCGCCGACCAGATGGAAATGCTCCTCGCGCGCCTGCAGACGCAGCGCACCTTCGTGTTCTCGCATCTCTTCGAGACAAAAGTCACCCTGCGCACGCTCATCGCCACCTTCCTCGCCGTGCTCGAACTGACCCGTCTCAGAAAACTCCGCCTGCAGCAGGACGAAACCTTTTCGGATATCATTTGCAATGCCGTCGAAGAAAACCCACTTGCCACACCGGCCGAGCTGAGCACCGTTTCATCGTGAAGAAAAAGCCCGCCACCAAGCGCCCGCGCCGCCAGGCCGCCCTGCTCGGCCTCGGCCTCGACAATGACGACGGCCACAAACGCATCACCACCGGGAAAGATTTTGCCATCGTCGGCGGCTCAGCCGAGACCCACGAGAAAATGACCGAGACCGTCGTGAAAACGTTCGAGGAGCTGAAACGCCGCCGCAAACCGCTCGTCTCCGTCGAGCCGAAAGAACTCGCCGAAATTTTAGACAAGTCCACCCCGCGTTGAGCCAAGTGGCAAGCATCAGGGGCCAAGTAACAAGGTTTCAACCTTGAACCGGGAACCTTGACCGCTGAACGCAAGCCCGTGCTTGACGGCTGTGCAATAGTTACAACCTTGAATCATTACCATGTCCGACAAAATCGCCAACCTTACTGACAGCACTTTCAAAAGCGCCATCGCGGCCACCGCTGCGCCGGTTCTCGTGGATTTTTGGGCGCCCTGGTGCGGACCGTGCAAAGCGATCGCGCCGATCCTCGAAGAGCTCGCCACCGAGCTCAACGGCCAGGTGACCATCGCAAAGGTCAACGTGGATGAAAACAGCGCCGTCGCCGCCGAATACGGCGTCCGCGCCATCCCGACCATGCTCCTCTTCAAAGGTGGACAGCTCGTGGACCAGATCGTCGGCCTCATGCCGAAAGCCACGTTGAAGGAAAAGCTGCTGGCGAAAGTCTAACGCGGCTTTTGCCGCGGGTAGTTGACCGTTGCAGGTCGGGCTTTACGCCCGACATTAAAAATGTAGCCGGCCTCGTTGAGGCCGGCCACCGGGGTCAGCGACCCCGGCTGCAATTTCATGGCTACACGTCAGGGATAAACCCCGACCTACGACAATACCAAACACGCCGACAGCAACAGCGCGTAGAGCGCGACGTGGCGGCCGGTCACGCCGAGCAGCGTGATGAGTTCGGCCGGCGTTTGCGCGCGCGACAGGCGTTGCATTTGCCACACCGCCAGTGTCGCGGCGAGCAAGCCCGCCGGCACCGCCAGCGCCGGCCGCAGGGCCAGCCGTTCCGCGAGTTCAAGCATCACCGCCAGCGCCACGCCATGCGCCACTGCGAACTGCACGCGCCCAAAGCTTTTCCCAAATCGCACGACAAGCGTGCGCTTGCCGGCCTTCGCGTCGGTCTCGGCGTCGCGATAGTTGTTCACGAGCAGGATATTGGCGGACAGCGCACCAATCGCCGCGCCCGCCATCCAGGCCTCGGTGCTCACGTGGCCCGTTTGCACGAAAAACGTCACTGCCACGGCCACGAGGCCGAAGAAAATGAATACGAACACATCGCCCAGCCCGTGGTAGCCGAGTGGGAACGGGCCGCCGGTGTAGACGACGCCACTGACGATGCTCACCACGCCAACCACCAGCAACGGCCAGCCGCCGTAGCGCAGCAGCGTGAGGCCGACCACGAACGCGAGCGCGAACACCAGCCACATCGCCACGCGCATCACCGCCGGCGCGACGAGCCCCGACGCCACCGCCCGACGCGGCCCAACGCGTTCAGCCGTGTCCGCCCCTTTGATGAAATCGTAGTAGTCGTTGGCAAAATTGGCGCCGATCTGCACCAGCAACGCAAAGCCGAGGCACGCCAGCGCCGCCGGTGCCTTGAATGCATGCTCGCGCCACGCCAGCGCCGAGCCGACCAGCACGGGCGCAATGGCCGCCGGCAACGTGCGCGGACGCGCGGCCGAAAGCCAGATATTGAATGACGAATTCAGAATTCCGAATGGAGAATGAAGAAGACCAAGTCGCAAGTAACAAGTAGAGGGAACCTCTTGGGTAGGGCCCGTTGCCCTCAACGGGCCGTACAAATAGGTCGGCTGGGGCAACCGACCCCACCTAAATACAAAATTACCAACTACTCCTGGCAGGCGCGATCTTCGCGCCGCCAGGTCAAAGAATCATCCCGGCTGCCACGGTCGCATTGGTGAATTCGTCGATCAAGATCAGGCTGCCGGTATTGCGGTTGCGTTTGTACGGGTCGAAAAAGAGCGGCTTGGCCGTGCGGATATGGATGCGGCCAATGTCATTCATGCCGATCTCGAGGTCGCCCTCGGCGCGGTGGAGCGTGTTGATGTTGACCTTGTAGCGGACGTCCTTGATCACGCATTTCACCTCGCGCGTGGTCTGACGCAGGATGTACTTGCCGCCGGGCTGGAGCTTTTGCTCGGAGAACCAGCACACCATCGCCTCGAACTCCTGCGCCGACTCCGGCTGGTTGTTCGGCTTCACGATCATGTCGCCGCGGCTGATGTCGATCTCGTCGGCCAGCGTCATCACGACCGACATGGGTGAAAAAGCCTCGGTCGCCGGCTCGCCGTGCACATGGAGGCCGGTGATGCGCGTGGTGAACCCGCTCGGCAGCGCGAGCACTTCGTCGCCGATCTTGAAGACGCCGCCGGCCACGCGGCCCGCAAAACCGCGGAAGTCGTGGAACGCGTCGTTGTTCGGCCGGATGACGGTCTGGACCGGCAGGCGCGCATCGACGTGGTTCGCGTCGCTGCCGATGTAAATCGATTCGAGGGAATAGAGCAGCGATCCGCCCTGGTACCACGGCATGTGCGTGGATTTATCGACGACATTGTCGCCGTGCAGCGCACTGATGGGAATGAACTTGATGTCGGGGACCTCCAGGCGGGAGGCGAACTCGGAATATTTCTGCACGATGTCGTCGAACACGGCCTGCGACCAGTCGACGAGGTCCATTTTGTTCACGCAGATCACGAGATGCGGGATCCGCAGCAGCGAGGCGATGAACGAATGCCGGCAGGTTTGCTCGACGATGCCCTTGCGCGCGTCGACCAGCACGATGGCAAGGTTGGCCGTCGAGGCGCCCGTGACCATGTTGCGCGTGTACTGGATGTGGCCGGGCGTGTCGGCGATGATGAATTTGCGGCGCGGCGTGGCAAAGTAGCGGTAGGCCACGTCGATGGTGATGCCCTGCTCGCGTTCGGCGCGCAGGCCGTCGGTCAGCAGCGAGAGATTGAGGTTTTCTTCCCCCCGTTGCTCCGTCGCCCGCTCAAGCGCGGCCAGCTGGTCGTCGAAGATGGCCTTCGAGTCGTACAGCAGGCGCCCGATAAGCGTGCTCTTGCCGTCGTCAACGCTGCCCGCCGTGGTGAAGCGGAGCAGGTCCATGTTAAGATAATTGGTCGTGTCAGTGGTGGCGGCAGCGGTCATTGGCGGTCGTAATTCGTAGTTGGTAATTGGAAGTTGGGCATTCTGCATGAGCCATCCGTCATTCGGAATTCGTCATTTTCAGAAATATCCCGCCTTTTTGCGGTCTTCCATCGCGGTCTCGGAACGCTTGTCGTCGGCGCGCGCGCCGCGTTCGGTCACGCGGGCGGAAGCCACTTCCTGAATGATCTCGCTGAGCGTGGACGCGCCCGACTCGACCGCGCCGGTGCAGGTGGCATCGCCAACGGTGCGGAAACGCACCTGCTTCTTTTCGTAGCGTTCGCCGTCGAGCAGCGTGATGAACGGCGACTTCCCCAGCAGCACGCCGCCCCGGTTCACGATTTCGCGCTCGTGCGTGAAATAAATCGACGGGATCGAAAGTTTTTCCTTCGCGATGTATTGCCACACGTCCATCTCCGTCCAATTCGAAAGCGGGAAAACGCGGAAGTTCTCGCCGTGGTGCTTGCGGCCGTTGAAAAGGTTCCACAGCTCGGGCCGCTGGTTTTTCGGATCCCACTGGCCGAACTCGTCGCGATGCGAAAAAAAGCGTTCCTTCGCGCGGGCCTTTTCCTCGTCGCGGCGCGCGCCGCCGAGGCAGGCGTCGAATTTCTGCTCCTCGATGGTGTCGAGCAGCGTGACCGTCTGCAGGGTGTTGCGCGAAGGATTCGGGCCCCTCTCCTCGACCGCGCGGCCGAGCTTGATCGAGTCCGCCACATAGCGCACGATCAGCCGCGCGCCCGTCTCCCGCACGAGTTCGTCGCGAAACGCAACCGTCTCGTCGAAATTGTGGCCGGTGTCGATGTGCACGAGCGGAAAGGGAAATTTCGCCGGCCAGAACGCCTTTTGCGCGAGGCGCACCATCACGATGGAATCCTTGCCGCCCGAAAACAGCAGCGCCGGCCGTTCAAATTGCGCCGCCACTTCGCGCATGATGAACACGGCCTCGTGTTCGAGTTGGGCCAGGTGGGTGAGATTGTAGGAACTCATGAAAAATGGATTCTCGACGCAACCAGGGCGTGCAGTTTTTCGAGCGACGGCCCGGGCGTCATGGCCTCGGTGTCGAGCACGAGCGCGGCCTCGCCCGGCGCGGGTGGCTCGAAGGCGGAATCACGGCCCGTGAATTGCCGCACCTGCCCGGCGCCGGCTTTGGCGTAAATCCCCTTCGGGTCGCGCCGCGCGCACTCCTCAAACGAGGCGGACACATAGATTTCCAAAAAATCTTCCACCCCGATGATGCCACGCGCCAATTCCCGCAACGCGCGCTGCGGCGTGATGAAAGCGGCGATCACCACCACGCCCGCCTGCACAAATAGCTTGGCCACCTCGGCCACGCGGCGGATATTTTCCGCGCGATCGGCATCGCTGAAGCCAAGGTCGCGGTTGAGCCCGGTGCGTACGTTGTCGCCATCAAGCAGGTGCGTCGTGAATTTATCGGCGTGCAACCTGCGTTCTAAAGCGTTGGCCAGCGTGCTTTTTCCAGATCCGCTCAGGCCGTAAAGCCAGATCACCCGAGCCCGCTGGCGCAGCCGCGCCTCCTTCTCAGCCCGCGAGAGCAGGCGGTGGAAGGTGGGATGGAGGTTTTCCGGCGCAGACATGGTTAGTTGAGTGAGTTTATGAACATTTAGAACAAAAAGATTTCAGGCAAGAGGAAATCAACAGGCTGTTAATTTTTCACCTAATCTCGAAACCTTCGAACAGCGCATTGCGCCGCTGTTCGCTGCGCTCAGTTTTACGGATATATCCGTGCATGCGCTCCTCGACTGCGGTGATAAACGCCCTCACTTCGCCGGCCTCGCCCTCGGTTTCGAGATGTACTCGCCCATCGGGCAGGTTGGAGACGAAGCCCGACACTTCGAACTCCCTGGCCACTTGCAGCACCGAATAACGGAAGCCGACACCTTGCACGTGTCCGAAAAAAAATGCTGTCTCGTGATGAACTTCCGCCATGGAGTAAGGGAGTGGATTAAAGCTGGCATTATAGCGCGGGCGGATAAACTGGTTCAATCCGCAAAATTCTCGCAGGAGAGACCGCGCCGCGCCGGATTTTTCGTTGCGTTCGCCGGCTTCTGATTCCATCCTCCGTTCACCGCATGAAGGACTTCGATTCTGAAAGCTCCCAGGAAAGCGATTGGGACGAGCGTGGCGAACTGGCGTGGAATGAGTTCGATTGGGAGAACTATCTCCGCGAACAGGATGATGTCGTTCGCCGCTACCTCGCCCACTACGAAGGGTTGAAACACAACCCTGAGCGCATCGATGAAATTGCCCACCTCATGGGCTGGGACCAGGAAACGTGGAACCCCGACGACAACGGCGAGACGCCGGATGTCGCAGCTGCGCCCGCCGACCTGGGCGAGTACGATCTCGAACCTTACACGCTGCACAAGAATCCCGTTTTCATCGCCACCAAGGCCATCTATCTCAGCCTCACGCTGGCGTGGCAACGCGTGGCCGCCGATCCGGCCAAGGTGGCCCAACCGCTCGCGCTCGCCTTCCAAGCCCCGCTGCACCGGGGGGAGCAACACGCCAGCCTCGCTATCCAGGCGCTCGACCTCGGCGACTACGCCATGGCCATCAGCCTCTTCAAGCGCGCGCTGCGCGACCTGAACACTTCACTCTCGCTCCTCGACGAGCGCGCCGCCCCACGCCACCACGCAATGGCGTCATTCCGCGAAGACGCCCTGCCCCGCCTTTTCGACCTGCGCGAAATCTGGCTCCGCGTGATGAGCGAGTGCCGAAGCGAACTCGAACGTCCGGTCGAGGAAGACGACGAAGGTTAAGTTCGAGACTGGCGCATTTTAACTAAGACCCGCCTGGAACACAGCTAGGATATCGACCCCTCCGTTCGGATGCTTGGTTAGCGGAGCCGGATTTTTTGGCACAAAAGGGCACATAGAGCTCAAAGAAAGGTTGTTCTCTGAGTTCTTTGTGATCCTTTGTGGCTACACTAATTTAAAAACCGCTCTAGGTTCCCCAGTTATGGCCAAGATCCGCCCGCAGTTGCTGGCGCGCGCGACGGAGCCGGGTCTCGATTCCTCTCTCGGAGCATCCGAGCACAGCCCCTATTTCCCGGTGGGAAAGGCGTTCGTAATGGCAGAGCAGGAGCGTCGTCCTGAAGTCGTGAGGAAGCGCGGCGACCGCCTTCTCCAAGGCCTCGATCATCTCCACGCGCTGCAGTTCCGCACGCGGATCGGGCGCCTCTGAATGCAACTGCGCAGACACCGCGGGGGCTCCATTCTCAGTGGAATCGAGCGCCACGGTCGGATGCCGGCGGTTCCATCGGTAGCGGTTGCGGCACAGGTTGGCCAAGGCGGTAAAAAGCCAGGCCGCGAGATTGGATTCTGCGTCGAAGCGCTCGCGATTTCGGTAAAGCCGCACGAATGTTTCCGCGACCAGGTCGCGGGCATCGGCTGAATTCCCCAGGTACCGGAAGGCGAAGCTGATGAGCGGCCGTTCCCATCGCGCAATGAGGCGGTTGAGCGCGGTTTCATCGCCCCGGCGCAGCGCATCGAGGTCGGCGCGGTCTGTGTCAGGGTCAGCAGGCACGGGCGAAGACTGAACTGGCGAATCAATCTGCAATGGGTTGCGGAGGGGTGGAAATAGCCGCTTGCACGTAGTCCAAATAGCGCTGCCGCTGTTTGGGCGTCATAATCGTCGCGGTGGCGGAGACCAGCCGCTGCATGGAATTGAAGGATTGCAGGTCGAGATTCTGCCGGGTCTTGATCAGCCCGGCGAAGACGAGGAAATCGACCTGGCCCTCGGTGCGCCGCTCTTCCTCCAGCGCGGCGGTCTCTTGCCGCACGCTGAGGCGCTCCTTCTGCAGGGCAGCCAGCTCTGCATTCAAGGCCTCGTGCAATTTCTTGATCCGCGCATATTGAACAGGGGAAAGCCTCAGCTCGTCTCGCATCCAAACGAGCTCCCGGTCCATGGAGTCGGATCCTGTCGGGGCCCCCAGCATGGGGTCGATGACCCGCAAATACTGGCGGGCAAATTCCGCATTCATCTGGCGCTGGAACCGCGCCTCGTGCCATTCGACAAAAGCCAGCACACCCAGCACGCAGGCGGCGACAAAGGACAACGATAATGCCGGGCGACGAAACCATGCCACCAACTGGGCAAGGGCGCCGGGACGGGTCGCAGCGATCCGCTGCCAGACTTCTCGCTGCAACCCGGAAGTATCGGGACACGCGGGGTTCCAACGGTCGAGCAAGTCGTCGAGAGGATCCTGGGGAGACATGGGAGTAATGAAGCGCTATTCCTTCGACGGAGTTTCGGATTGGATCGTGAAGATTTGAACAGCATGGACAAGCACAGGTTTCCCCTTGGAGGTGGGAGGATCGAATTGCCATTGGCTGACGGCGTCCACGGCCGCGTTGGCAAACGCGGCATCGGACGTCTCCCTCGCCACGGGAATTCGCACCCGCCCCTGTTCGTCGATGTAGAATTCAACCTTAACCTCGCCCGCGTCGGACCGCAGCGAAGCAGCGGGCGCCACAATGTGGCGGGGAACGGGAATCCGATCCAAGTCGCGCAGCGAACACACCTGGTATTCGATTATTTCGTCGCGATGCTCCGTCAACTTTATGTTCGACGGTGCAAACCCCGCATTATCGAACGTCACCATCATGCCATTCGTGCTAAAATAGATTTTGAGCTCGCGGACCCATCCCACAGGTTCCGTTCCGACCCAAGCCGGCGCGAAGGTCCACTGTTTTACCACTTTTGTCGCTTCATTTGCGAACGGCCGTTGGGTGTATTCGGTGACAAGCAGGTCCTCAAGTTTGCCCGCCTTGTCGACCTTGATGATAAATTTCACCTTCCCCGAGGTGATCCCAGCCTGCTCCATTTGGAGCGGGAATACGGGTGCCACGGTCTGGACTATCTGGGGCATAACCGGATGGTCAGGCGGTGCCGAGGCAGGCGCCCGGTACGGAAACACAAGGCCGCAGAAGATAAGGAACGATGCGAATTGGAAGGGTGTTTTCATGGTGATAAGGGGGCTTTCCAAGCATAACACCGCCGCAGGCATTATCCCGTCAAAAAATCCAGGGAATTTTAGTGGCGCCGGTTTTTCCCTGCTACATTGGGGAATGAACACCGACTTCCAGCCCTTGGAAAATGAACCTGTCGTAATCAAAAAAGCGGAAGATGCCCTGCGGCAGGGAAATCTGAAAGAATGCCGGCGCCTGGCCGAGCCTGTGTTTCGCCACTACTGCGTCCACAACCGTCCATTGTCTCCCGCAATGGAAAGATTGTTCGGCGTGTATGTCGCCATCTCCCAGGGATATGTCGAGGCCCAGGACCTCCTTTGCACCGCCCAACCTTAAACTTGAGGGTCATTCGCGAGTTTTTTCCCAACTGGCATTGGCCCAATCGCTGGCAACGCAACCCTCCCCCACCCACTAGTGACGTGAAAACGGACTTTCTCACCTCTGTCGCTTACCTGGTGTTCTCGGATTTGGTGGTGCCCACCACCACGCTGGCACTGGTGTATGGATGCAAGGCTCTCGCGGCAGTCGGCTGCCGCGCCAGCGGTCGTGCCCGCCGCATGGCCAGCAACGTGGTCGAAAAAATGTCCCATGAGCTGAAACACAAGCTCGGACTCGACGAACATTCGGTCGAAGCTCGGCGCCGGGAAAACACCGCCATGGTTGGCGATTGGATCAACCATGGGAAAAATGACGCGAGCATTGCGAGCGGCATCCGTTCGCTGCAACAATTGGATGAACCGCTCAACTGCCAGCCGGTGCTCCGGCAGCATTTCAACGCACAGTCCATCGCCGGCGAGTGCACGGAGGATACGATGCCGGTTTTTCAAAACGCGCTCGATTTTCCCGCCACGGTCATCGCCTTGCTCCAAAGCCCGGATGTCCTGACAGCGGATCGCGAAAAAATGCTGGCCGCGCTGGCATTGCACCTGCCCATTCCAGGCAGCGTCATCGCCACGGAGCTGGCTTCGCTCATCGATTCACTGCGGGCGATGAATGTCTCCGTTGCCCCGGGCCTGCGGTTGCTCGCGGGCAACGACCCGGACAAAATCGCTGAATTCAAGCAGCGGCCCGGCTTGCACTCACTCCTGTACTCCGACGTTGCTTTGCATGTGGCCTACAAGGTTGAAAGAGGCCTGAGGCCCGGATCGGCACGTTTCAATGAATGGCCAGGCGGCGAAGACCGTGTCATGGAAGAACCGTCACCGTTGCCGGAAAATCCTGGAACGGCAGCGGAGGATGTATCGGCCGCTTCTTCCGCACCAAGTCACTCGATGGAACTGGAGAGGTAAGATCGAATAAGACGGCATGACCCGATCAGCACACCGGATGCCTCACGCAAAGTCCGCTGGGTTCGCAAAGGAAAACCTGGATTCTTTCGATTTGGCGGGACACCGATCAGGTCGAAAAAGGGTTTTGCCCTTTTCGCGATAAGCGTAAGTCGAAGATGCTCTAAAAGCGAAAATCAAACATTTCGCCCGAGCTTTCGTGCGTCGCCACGAGCTGCTGCAATTCGCCCGCCGCGCTGCGCTTCACCTCGATTTTCCAGCCCGGAATGTCCGTCGCCGGCAGCCGCGCAAACACCTCCGCCAGGCCGACCCATCCCGCCAGCGCGCCCGGCATCCATCCGCCCGCTTGGCCGTGCCAGCTGCGACCGGCCATCGCTCCCCCCGCCCACACCTCGCCGCGCACCACGCGCACGGTGAACAGCGGCGTGCCCACGCCTTTGTACAGCTCCAGGTCGAAATCGTCCGGACTGCCCTGCCGCAGCTCAAATTCCACGACAAAACTTTTTTCGCCCTGGTACGCCACCTGCCCGCTGCGCACCACGCCGCCTTCCGCCATCGGCGGCGGCGGCACCGTGCGACAGGCGGCGAGCAAGGCCACGCCTGCCAACGTGAGCCAGCCGCCCAGCCGGAAGGTTCGAAAAAAAACGCGTCTCACGCCTTCAGCGACGACAATTTTCCGCCGCCGTCAACCTTGCGTGTTCAAACTGACAGGCAGGGAACTCAATCAACCACGGATTGCACGGATAGACACGGATTGATTCTGATATCAGTGACAATCAGTGCCCATCAGTGGTTAACTAACCCCTACAACAACGCCCGCAGCGTCGCCGGATCGGCCGAACTGGCCACGACATACACATGCTGCGCGTCGGCCCACTGCATCGCCGACCAACCGTCATGTTTCATGACGTGCGGCCCGGTCGTTGATGCGATCTGCGGAAAATCGGCGCTCTGCGCCATGTAAATGTGAAATTCGCTGCCACCGCGGTTAAAGCAGACTTCCAGCACGTCGTGCCCGGCAAAACTCAGCGTGCGGCAGCCGGTCGTGCGCAGCTTGGCAAAATCGACCGGCAGTCCCGAAGCCAGCCGCGTGGCCGGATTTTCCAGCACGCGCGCCAAGTCGCTGGTGGCCTCGCCATGCCCGCCATGTTTTTCAAACTGGGCATCGTGCAGGATAAAGGCCGTCAACGGATCCATCTGCCTCGCACGTCGCATCTGCCACATGGCGCCGAGGCCGAGCAATAAAGTCACGCTCGCGGCGAGCGCCAGCCACACCGGCCAGCGCCGTGCCTCGTGTGAGGCGCGGCTCACACTGGCACCGGTCAGAATCGCTTCGCGCAAGCCGGGCGGCGGGGCGATGGAGCCCAGTTGCGCCGCCATCACCGTGTCGAATGCCTGTTCGCGCGCGAACCACGCGCCCAGCGCCGGATCCTGACGCGCCTGGGCCAGCGCCCCGGCGAAGGCCGGATCGTCCGCGTCCCGGCCGCCAGGCCGGTAGGCACAGAGGAGAAACTTGGCCTCGTTGTTGTTCATGATGGTTTTTGTTGTTTGAAATCCGGGAATGAAATCACCTTGGCCGGCCCCGCCGCCTCGCGCTTGGCCAGCACAGCGCGAAGCTGGGCCTTGCCGCGCGACAGACGCGACATGACCGTGCCGACCGGCACATCGAGCGATTCGGCGATTTCGACATAGGACAAATCCTCGAGATAAAACAGGGTAAGCGGTGCGCGAAAAACTTCGTCCACTTCCTGCAAGGCCTCGAGCACAAGCGCGCCATCCATGCGGCGCACGTGGTCGGTCTCCTCCGCCGGCAGGTCGGCCTGTCCCGGCGGCAGGTCCTCGACCGAGGTTATGCGCGCATCGCGCCGGCGCCCGCGCAGAAATTCGCGGTAGAGGGTCGTGAAGAGCCACGACTTGGCTTTGTCCGCTTCGCGCAGCGAATGGCCCTTGGTGGCCCAGATGAAAAATGTTTGCTGCACGAGGTCACCCGCGTCGGCCTGGTTTTTGGCCAGGCTGAGCGCAAAGCGGTAGAGCGGCGCGTAATGCGCATCGACCAATTGCGTGAAAACCTCGTGACTCATGAAGATGCGAGAAGCCGGATCAAAAAATATTCCCTCATTTTTGCCCTCGCGTCGAGCCGCGAAGCTTCGGAAAAAGAAACCGCGAATGAACGCGAATAAAGAAAAACCGACTTTGATCTGAAAAAATAATCTATTTGCGTCCATTCGCATTCATTCGCGGTTAAAACTGCATGAGGCCGGATTAGTGAGAATTAGCGCCCATTAGTGGTTAAAACAAAATGCTTCGCCTCCTACTTCCGCCCAATCTCGCCGCCGCGGCCACACGCAATGCCATCGTGGTGAAGGCGGAATTGGACACCTCCGCGCCGCCCCCGTCGGAACTGCTGCCAGCGCTGGCCTTGATCCAGCGCTGGTGTGGCGGCGGTCGCCCGCCTTTCTTCCTGCAATTGAGCCGTGCACAGTTGCGCGAATTGATTGCGCTGCTGCACGGACAGCAGGTTTTCAGCGTGGCCAATAAAACCGGGATGTTTTTCACTTGGGACGACGGGCGCCTGGTTGGAGTGAGCGATCACCTTTCCGAGCCACCACCCAAGCCGGATGCACCGGTCGAAACAAAACAGGCATCATCTAAAAGCGCCCCATCCTCCAGCGCGACCTCGATGACCGTCGATGGCACCGAACATTTCTTGGCCATCACCCTGCCCTCGCGCGAGCATTCGTGTTATGCCGCCGCGCTCGAACTCGTGAAAAGCCACGGATTCTCGCTCGAGCC
>DATMNP010000041.1:0-7735 GCA_035568935.1 Opitutaceae bacterium
GCGCGCCGAGCTGCGCCGGCTCTTCCGCTGGCTCAAGGTCAAGGGCGTGACCGCCGTCATCACGGCCGAGCGCGGGCGCGAGCAGCTGACGCGCCACGGACTGGAGGAATATGTGTCCGACTGCGTCATCCTGCTCGACCACCGCGTCAATGACCAGATTGCCACGCGGCATCTGCGGGTGGTGAAATATCGCGGCGCGCGCCACGGCACCAACGAGTTTCCGTTTCTCATCAGCAACGAAGGCATCAGCGTGCTGCCCATCACGTCGCTGGGGTTGAATCACAAGATATCGAGCGAGCGGATCGCCACCGGTATCCCGAGGCTCGATGCGATGCTGGGCGGGCGGGGCTTTTTCCGTGGCAGCAGCATCCTACTCACCGGCACGCCCGGCACCGGCAAGACCATCGTCGCCGCCAATTTTGCCCAGGCCGCCGCCTTGCGCGGGGAACGCGTGCTCTTTTTCTCGTTTGAGGAATCGCCCAACCAGATCATCCGCAACATGCATTCCATCGGTTTGCGCCTGGAGCCGCTGGTCAAGCGCAACCTGCTGCGGTTTCATTCGGCGCGGCCTTCGCTCTATGGCCTGGAAATGCACCTGGCCACGATGTTCAAGGAAATCGCCACGTTTAAACCGGCCGTCGTCATCGTGGACCCGATCACCAGCCTGATGGACGCGGGCACCGACTCCGAAAGCAAGGGAATGGTGACGCGGCTGATTGATTACCTGAAGGGCGGACAAGTCACCTCGCTCTTCACCAGCCTGACCCAGGGAGGCCACTCGCTGCAACAAAGTGAAATGGCCATGTCCTCGCTGATGGATTCCTGGCTGTTGTTGCAGGACTTCGAAGGCAACGGCGAACGCAATCGCGTGCTCTACGTGCTCAAGGCCCGCGGCATGGCGCACTCGAACCAAATCCGCGAATTCCTTATTTCGGACCGGGGCATTGACCTCGTGGACGCCTACATCGGCCCCAGCGGCGTGTTGACCGGCTCAGCCCGCGCCGCGCAAAATTCCCTGGAGAAAGCCGCCATTCTGGCCAGCCAGCAGGAAGCCGCCCGCCGCAAGCGCGAACTCGAGCGCAAACGCGAGGCGATCGAACGGCAGATCAACGGACTGCGCTCCGATTACGAAAGTGAAACAATGGAACTGCGGCGTGTGGACGAACAGGTTGGAACGCAAACGCTCACCCTGACCACCGAGCGGGCGGCCTCCGGCCGCTTGCGCCAGGCAGATGCCAAGACGTCAACGAGCACGCGGGGCAACTCCAGAAACGGAAAAAACGGGAAGATCCACCGATGAAAACTAAAACGGTTAAACAACGCGCCCCCCGCGCCAAGCGCCGGCCCGCCAAGCTCTGGCAACTGCGCCTCTATGTGACCGACTCGACGTCCAAATCGCTGGCGGCGTTCACGAACTTAAAGAAAGTTTGCGAAAGCCAGCTCAAAGGCTGTTATCGCATCACGGTGATTGACTTGGTGAAGCATCCCGAGCTGGCCAAAGGCGACCAAATCCTGGCCGTCCCCACGGTAGTGCGCAGGTTGCCGCAGCCCGTGCGAACCATCATTGGCAGCCTTTCCGATACCGCGCACTTGCTCGTTGGCTTGGATTTGCGCCCGGCAGTTTAACCGCGATAACATCCTGAAAAAAACCAATGCCAGTCGTTCAACAAAGGTCTTTACTCCGTCCCTGGTCACCCGGCCCGCGGGCAAGTACGTCCTGCGACTGTTCGTGGCCGGGGCCACGGCGCGGTCGCGCCAAGCCATCCTGCACGTCCGTCAGCTGTGCGAAAACGAACTGAAAGACCGCTGCAAACTCGAAGTGGTCGATATCTACCAGCAACCCGGACTGGCACGCGACCACCAGATCGTTGCGACCCCGACGCTGATCAAAGAACTTCCCCGGCCCATGCGCCGTTTCATCGGCAACCTGGCCAACACCGCCGGCCTGTTTGTCGAATTGAGTTTTAACACAAAAGGTAAAACCGCCGGGTGAAGACGACCCGCCACAAGATTTCCACCCGCCCGGCCCCGTCCCGCGAACTCGCCGAACTCCGCGTGCGCCTGGCTGACACCTTGGAAACGCTCCGTGCCATCCGCGCTGGCGAAGTGGATACGGTGGTCGTCGCGGGCAAGCAGGGCGACCAGGTCTTCACGCTGCAAGGCGCCGAGCATGCCTACCGCGTGCTCATCGAATCCATGAACGAAGGCGCCCTGACCTTGACGGTGGACAAAACGATTCTCTACGCCAACCAGTGCTTCGCCAAAATGGTCAAATGCCCGCTCGAACAGGTGACGGGCAGTTCCTTCCGCCGCTTTATCTCCGCCGAAGACCGGGCCCTGCTCCGACCGCTCATCAGACGGGCCGACAAATCCGGCTCCAAGATCCAGGTGCTGCTCATGGCCGGCGATGGTTCGCAAATGCCGGTGCAAATTTCCATCCGGCTGCTGGCCAAGAATGGTTTCAAACACGCGCCGGTTGGCCTCGTGGTGACGGACATGACAGAAGCCCGGCGGAACGAGGAAATGCTGCGGGCCCTGACGCACCGCGTGGTCCAAGTGCAGGAAGCCGAGCGCGGGCGCGTGGCCCTCGAGTTGCACGACGACATCACCCAGCTGCTCATCGCCGTCCTCTTCCGCAGCCAGGCGCTGGCGGACAAACTTTCGGCGCGCGACGGCCCCGCGAAAAAAGAGGCGATGAAACTCCGCGAGATGCTCGGCCAGGCCGCCAGGGAAGTGGAGCGCATCTCGCGCAATCTGCGGCCCAGTGTCCTGGACCAGCTGGGCCTGGTCGCCGTCCTGCGCGACACCAGCACGGAGTTCGCGCATCGGACGGGCGTGCTCGTGAAACTGGCCTGCGTGCAGTTGGTCGCTCGGCTGCCCGCCGACACCGAGCTGGCACTCTACCGCATTCTCCAGGAAGCCTTGAAGAACGTGGAAAAGCATGCCCGCGCCAGCCACGTTACCGTGCACCTGACGCAGCAGGGCGCTTTCATCCAGCTGGCGATCCATGACGACGGGATCGGCTTCGACCACCTGGCCAGACGAAAAGGGAAAGGCGGCCTCGGCCTGCTCGGCATGCGCGAGCGAGC
Organism: Opitutaceae bacterium; assembly: GCA_035568935.1. GTDB lineage: Bacteria > Verrucomicrobiota > Verrucomicrobiia > Opitutales > Opitutaceae > DASRHD01. Next base: position 3,090 of record DATMNP010000041.1, read on the forward strand.
GAGCTATGTGGGGGGCACGCTCAAAATCAAATCCGTCCGCCGCGGCGGCACGGAAATTGAGGTGCTCATTCCGCTGCCGCCCATGGCCACGACAGCCATCCGGTAGGGTTTACCTTGTCGCTATTTCGTGAAAACAAGCGTTCAATATCGAATGCCAGCGGGTGTTTCAACCCGCAGTCGAGTCACCGCCCGGCAGGTGACCGATGGAAACGCACCCTTGATGAAGGACGCCCGCACCAGAATATCTGCCCGCTACCTGGCGGCGCTCCGCACCCACCTCGAGAAGCAAAACCTGGGGGACGGCGATAGTGCGCAAGGTTTGGGCCGGGCTGCCCTGGCCGGCGGACTGGCGACACTGGATCTGGCCGTCATGCACGAGCAGGCGGTGTTTGCCCTGGCCGCATCACATGATTTCGCCAATCCCCACAACGACTCGCTGAAGCAGGCGGGATATTTCTTCACCCAGGCGCTCATCCCGCTGGAAGCGGCCCAGCGCGCCACGAGGGCAACCAACCGGCACTTGCAGCAGCACAACGAGACGTTGCGCCTGCACACCGAGGCTTTGGCCAGTGGAAACCGCCGGTTGGAACGCGAAGTCGCGCGACGCAAGGCCGGCGAAGGAACCATCAGGAAAGGCAAGGCGCAGTATAAAGAACTTTTCTTCAAGTCGCAGGTCATGCAGAGAAAACTCCGCCAGCTGACGCGCCAGATTATCTCGGCGCAGGAGGAGGAGCGAAAGGAGATCAGCCGTGAACTGCATGACGGGGTCGTGCAAACGCTGATCGGCATCAACGTCGAGTTGTCCGCCCTGGGCGAGGGAGCCGCCGTTGGCCTGCACGCGCTGAAGGCAAAAATCGTCCGCACCCAGCGGCTGGTGACAAACTCTGTGAATGCGGTGCATCGGTTTGCCCGTGAACTGCGGCCGGCGGTGCTGGACGACCTCGGGCTGATCCCGGCCCTCCATGCATATAACAAAAGCCTGGCCGCGCGAAAAAAAATCAAGATCAAGCTGACCGCCTTCGGCGGGGTCGAGGCCCTAGGCAGCGCCAAGCGAACCGTGCTGTTCCGCGTGGCCCAGGAAGCGCTCACCAATGTCGCCCGTCATGCGCAGGCCACCCAGGTCAGGATGAGCATCACGGAAATCCCGGGCGCCATCCGGATGGAGATCAGCGACAACGGAAAATCCTTCCAGGTCGACAAAATCCTCTCGGCCAAAAACCACAAGCGCCTGGGCCTGGTCGGCATGAGGGAACGGGTCGAAATGGTTGGCGGAAGCCTGACCATCGAATCCGCACCCGGCAAAGGCACGACCGTGCGCGCAGAAGTTCCCTTTACCCAGGAAAAAACAAAAAAATGAATCATCCGAAACAAATCACTGTCCTGCTGGCCGAAGATCACTCCGTCGTGCGCCAGGGCCTGTGCGCGCTGCTCAATGCGGACGGACATTTTAAAATGGTCGGCGAGGCCAAGACCGGTCGTGAAGCGGTGGAGAAGGCGCAGACCCTCCGCCCCGATGTCATCCTGATGGATATCGCCATGCCCGTGCTCAATGGCCTGGAAGCGACGCGGCAAATCCTTACCGCGAATCCCGCCGCCAGGGTGATCATCCTCTCCGCGCACAGCGACGACGAATATATCGAGCGCATGACGGCGGTCGGCGCGGTCGGCTTTCTCGAAAAGCAAACGTCCGCCGATGTTCTGACCAAGGCGATCCGCGAAGTGGCCAGGGGTAATAGTTTTTACAGTCCTTCCATTGCCAGGCGCATGAGCAATAGCCAAAATAAGCCGCGCGACCGGGACGGTTTGGTCAAGGCCAACGCCACCCGCCTGACTTCCCGCGAGTCCGAGGTGCTCCAACTGGTGGCCGAGGGTTCGGCCAACAAACAGGTCGCGGCCGCACTCGGCATCAGCATCAAGACCGTCGAGAAGCACCGGCAGCACCTCATGGACAAGCTCAACATCCATGACACGGCCGGCCTCACTCGCTATGCAATTTCCGCCGGCGTCATTGAAAACAGTGTCCAGCTGACGATTATTTGAGACGGCGTTCCGCTGGGTAGTTGGTAGTTCGGCCTTAGGGTGTGTTTTCGGTTTAGACAGACCCATGATGGGCGGAATTGTCATTCGAGCCGTGCGAGGAATCTCTGCGGTTTTTTTCGATTTCGATTCCTGAGATGTCAGACTTTCGGCCTTCGGCCTCGGCACCTCGCCCGGCTGCCAATGAACTCATGCTAGTTGTTGTTTAATTTTAGGTTTTGGCGCGGCAGCGCCGGTAGGGCGAGACCTCCGGGCGAGCCGCGGCTCGTCGAGGACGCCTCGCCCTACCTTCAAACACAGGCAAAGTTCCTTGGCCTGTTCTACTCTAGCCGCGCAGCCGCTTGATCGGGATCTCGGAATGACAAAGTGAAGGATGTGCCGCAAAGGCATGCCGATGTGACCAATCAAATCGAAAACGCTATAATGCCGCGTGCTCTTGTTACTTGATGCCCAGTAATTGGCGCTTCGCACCTGACACCTGCTAATTCGGTCAGTGCTTGTCCTTGAATGCTGGCCGTTGGATCTGTCCGCCGAAGCTTTAGCGAAGGCGGATGTTCGATGCTGGGCGTTGGATAGCTGCCGTGTACTTACTACACCCCATTATCGCTACACCCCATGGTAGCGAGGGCTGCGACCGACTATTTTGAACGCTGGATTTAAGCCGACGTCACCTCGTCTGCATTCAGCCAGCACAAAAAGTCTCACATGAAAAATTATCGCTCGTTACTCACATCGGCCCTCGTGGCCTTCACGATTTTAGCCGGCATCCAGGCCCGCGCCGACAACATGGCGTCAATCGCCATCACCCCAGAGACCGGGGTGGTCACCCTCGCTCCGCACTGGGCCCTTGGCGGCAGCCTGGCGGGATTCCATTTTATGGCCCAGGACTTGTCATTGGGTGGAGGGGCCAACCAATTCTACTCGATCAAAAGCACGGCCATTCCGTCCGGCGGCGATATCGACGCGTTCACCCGCTATATCGCTGCGTCCGGTGCTGCGACCAACCATGCGGATATCGGCAGCAAACTCACTCCGAGTTCTTACTCGGCCCTGACCTCGGCCGATCCCGACGTCGGTTACGGGGCGATTAATTTCTATTTAATCCATCATAAGTCCTCCGGGGACTACTTTACGGTCATCAAACCGAGTTCCGGCACCGCGTCGGCGGTGACCGATTTGAAACCCATGTCAGGGCCAGGCGGGCCGACGACGCAGGGCGCAAGCGGCTACTTTGGCCTGACGTTCGCGGCTGCCGATCTGGGCGATGGTCCCGATTTTTTCTACTATCTCCGCACCGACTCCAGTACTGGATTCACCAAGTTCGGTACACTTGACCCGGCCCTGCTCGGCACCTCGACCGATAAATTCGATTTGGGCATGGGCGGGCATAACGCGCTGGCTTTTACCGGCACCGACGTCGGCTACGGGATAAACAAAATGTATTTTCTCCGGCTGGATCCAAACACTGAATTTACGATTTTGGGAACGCTCGATCCCCTGACCGGGCAGGCTTCGGATATCGCCAACCTCGGCAGTGTTTTCTCGACCTTGACCTTCGTTCCCGGGGACGTGGGTTTTGGCACCAGCCGATTCTACACCGCAGGCACGGTCAATCCGACGTGGCAGTCGGTCAGCTTCGCCGCCATCCCAAACCGGGTGGTCGGCGCCGGTTCGTTCACAGTCACCCCATCGGCCAGCTCGGGTTTGCCGATTGCACTCACTTTGGTGACTGGCTCGGCTACGATCAGCGCCCCGGTGAGCGGTGTCTTCACCATCACGCCGACCGCGTCAGGCCTCATTACGTTGCAGGCAACGCAGGCCGGCCAGGTCTCGCCCACCCCCTACGAATTCAATATGCTGCAGCAAAGCTTCATGGCTTCCAGATCCAACAGCAACTGGTCCATCGTGGGCGCCACCGATTTCAACCGGGACGGCAGCCCCGACCTCATCTGGCAGAACACGTCGACCGGGCAACGCGCCATCTGGCAGATGAACGGCACCACCTACGTCAACAGCGTCGATCTCGGATTTGTTTCGACTGACTGGGACCTGGTCGGCGCCGCCGACTTCAACCAAGATGGCAACTCCGACCTCATCTGGCAGAACACGGTCACCGGGCAGCGCGCCATCTGGCTGATGAACGGCACCACCTACGTCAGCAGCGTCGGTCTCGGGGATCTTTCCACCAACTGGGATATCGTCGGCACCGCCAACTTCAACGGCCATGGCCAGCCCGACATCATCTGGCAGAACACGTCGACCGGGCAGCGCGCCATCTGGGTGATGAACGGCACCGCCCTGGTCAGCGTCGTCAGTCTCGGAACGGTTGCGACTGACTGGGACCTGGTGGGCGCCGCCGACTTTAACCGCGATGGCAAACCTGACCTCATCTGGCAGGACACGGTGAACGGGCAGCGCGCCATCTGGCTGATGAATGGCACCACGTATGTCAGCAGCGTCAGTCTCGGGTCTGTTACCACTGACTGGGATCTGGTGGGCGCCGCCGACTTCAACCAGAATGGCAACTCCGACCTCATCTGGCAGAACACGGTGTCTTGTCAGCGCGCCATCTGGTTGATGAACGGCACCAGCAACGTCAGCACCGTCGA
>DATMNP010000042.1:0-12130 GCA_035568935.1 Opitutaceae bacterium
GCCGAGCTTCCCTCGGCTCGTCAATGATGCCTCGCCCTGCCTTTGGGGCGCCTGCATGTAACTTCATTGGGTAATGATCAATAATTACCAACTACGACCAATGACCAAGGACGAATGACCAATGACAATGGAGAACGATAACGATTAGGAGAACGAGAACGATTCGGCCTTGGCACGCCGGAGCTTAAGCGAAGGCGGCTCAGCCATACTCTCGCCGCAGGTTGCTCGGCAGCACGCCGAGCTCTTCGCGGTACTTGGCGACGGTGCGGCGGGCGATGTTGATGCCTTTTTCCTGCAGCTTGGTGACGATTTCCTGGTCGCTCAAGGGATGGGCCTTGTCCTCGAGCATGATGAGGTCGTTGATCATTTCCTTCACGCTGGTGTTTGAAACGGAGGCGCCGCTGTCGGCCTGGTAGCCCGGGGTGAAGAAATATTTGAATTCGAAGACGCCGTGCGGGGTTTTGATGTATTTATTGGCGATGGCTCGGCTGACCGTGGTCTCATGCACGCCGACCACCTCGGCGATCTGCGTCATGGTGAGCGGCTTCAGCTTCGACACGCCTTGCTCGAAAAAATCGCCCTGCACCTTGATGATTTCGCGCGTGATGCGCTCGATGGTCTGCTGGCGCTGCTGGATGGAATTGATGAGGAATTTGCCCGAGCGCATGTGCTCCCGCAGGTAGTCGAGTTCACTTTTCGAGAGCGAGCCCTTGGCGATGAGTTCCTTGTAGGTGTTCGAGATGCGCAGGCGCGGGATGTAGTCGGTATTGAGGATGATTTTCCATTCGCCGCTGTCCTTCTCGACGGTGACATCGGCCGAGACCACGCGGTTGCTGTCCTCGGCGAAGCGCCGTCCGGGCGCGGGATCGAGGACGCCGATGTCCTCGATGGCCGACTGCACGTCGTCCATGCGCGCACCGAGTTTGCGGGCGATCTCGGGGATGCGGCGGCGGGTGAGCAGCGCGAAATGGTCGCGCACGATGCGCGCCGCGAGTGATTCGCCGCGGCCTTTGGCGGTGAGCTGGGCGAGCAGGCATTCCTGCAGGCTTTGGCTGCCGATGCCGGGCGGCTGGAAGGTTTTGATGAGCTTGACCGCGGCCTGCACGATCTCGAGCGGCAGGTTGGTTTGCAGTGCGATATCGGCCGGCGTCTGCGTAAGAAAGCCGTGGTCATCGAGGCTGCCGACCAGATGGCGCATGGCATCGAGCATGGGCCGGTCAATATCGGCCAGCTCGGCCTGGCGCATGAGATGCTCTTGCAGCGAAGCCACGGTGACGAGCGAATCGAAGAAATGCTGGCGTTTCTCGGCATCCTCATTCGTGTAAGGCTGGGTGCCGCCGACCTGGGCCATGTGATCGCGCCAGTCGTCATCGAGCTTGGAGAGGATTTCAAACTCCTTGGAGAAATCCATTTCTTCGCGCGTTTCGGCGGCATCGCCGGCCTCGTTGTTATCGGTGCCGGTTTCCTTCTCGAAGCTCGCGTCGTCCGTGGGCATCTCCTCGAGCGTGGGATTGTTTTGCAGTTCCTGCTGGATGACCGAGCGCAGGTCGAGCGCGGCGACCTGCAGAATTTTCAGCGATTGCCGCAATTGCGGCGCAAGCACGAGCTGCTGCGTCTGGCGCTGGCGAAGGTCTTGGCTAATCGAGTGCCCGCTCATATGCTCCGTAGGTCAGGCTGACGTGGTTGACGTGGGGCATTTCAGGGGTGGATCCGGGCGTGAGACCGGGCAGGTGGCGGGTGGGTGGGGGGCTCCTGGGGACTCATCAGCTCCTTCAGGTAATAGCCGAGTTTTTCGTTGGTGGGGCCATAACGGTCGCTGTAAAGGTAGAGCTCGAGGTCGGTGAGCATTTCGTAGGCGGTCTGGTAACGCTTGTCGCGGTCGCGCCGCAGGGCCTTTTGGATGATGGCTTCAAGGCGCGCATCGATGTCGCTGCGGAGTTCGCCAAACTGCGGGATGGGCATCGTGAGGATGTTGCGGCGCGTTTGCATGCGGTCGGCCGAGTGGAAAACGTTTTTACCGAGGAGCAATTCGGTGAGCACAATGCCGAGCGGGAAGAGATCGGCGCGGGCGTCGGTGATGGCATAGCTGGCCTGCTCGGGCGAAAGATAGTCATCCCGGCCGGCGATGACCTTGCCTTCGTCATTATACATCAGGTCGAGGGCCTTCGCGATGCCGAAGTCCGTGAGCTTCACATCGCCTTCGTAGCCCATCAGGACGTTTTTGGGGCCGATATCGCGATGGACGATGCCGAGCAGCCGGCCTTCGTGGTCGCGTTTCTGGTGCGCGTAGGTGAGACCGCGGGCGATGCGGGAGACGATGAATGCGGCGAGATCGATCGGAATGGGCCGCTCGATTTCGCGATGGCGCTCAAGGAACTCGTCGAGGTTCACGCCGCGCACCAGCTCCATCACCATGAAATAATGGCCGCTCGTCTGCCCGAGATGGTAGGTCTGTACGATGTTGGTGTGAATGAGGTCGGCGACGAGCCTCGCCTCGCCGATGAAATTTTTCTGAAACTCGGGGATGGCCGAAAATTCCTCGCGAATGATCTTTAGGGCGACGACCTTGCGGAAATGGCCCGCTCCGTGCTGCACCGCTTCATAGACGACGCCCATGCCGCCCTCCGCAAGTTTTTGCGTGATCTCGTAATGCAGTTCGGTAAAAATATTTTTCATTCCCGGCATACTCTGAAGGAAGGGTAGGTCGCTGTTGCTTGCAAGCGGGTAAATCGGCATCTAGCATGAAAATTGCTTCACGGGTGTTCAAACAGGGCTAAAGCACCCCATTTGCGCTGCCCGTCCGGTTGACAGCCCGCGGTGTGTGTTTAGTTTTTTCGCATGATCACGCTCTCACCCCGTGCCGCCGCGCAAGTCCGCACCCTGTCCCGCGAACGCAATGCTTCTGACCAGCGTTTGCGGGTTTTTGTCGAGTCTGGCGGCTGCTCGGGCCTGCAATACGGCATTTCGTTCGATGAACTGAAGGCCGGGGACACGACCTTCGAGAGCGAGGGCCTGCAACTCCTCGTCGATGCGTCGAGCCTCGCCTATCTCGACGGCTCGAACATCGATTTCGACGACGGCCTGCACGGCAAGGGTTTTGAAATCAAAAACCCCAATGCCCACAGCAGCTGCGGCTGCGGCAAATCATTTAACTAAGACGGTATTTGAACCGCGAATAGACGCGAATAACACTCGGATCGGAAATGCGGTGTGTTGGAAAATCGCCGGTGTGAGCGATTCAGGTTTTTGGCCAACGGCCCTATTTATTGGCGTTTATTCGCGTCCATTCGCGGCTAAAAAGGCCCTAATCGGCGGTTGCTTCATGCAGCGCCACGATGCCGAAAGTCAGGGTGCGCGCGGAAACTCGGGTGAAACCGGCTTCGCGGATTTTTCCGGCGAGCGCATCGCGCCCGGGAAACTGCTCGATGGAGCCGCAGAGATATTCGTAGGCGGCGCGGTCGCCAGTCAATCGGCCGGCCAGCAGCGGGGCGAGCCGCCGCATGTAGAAAAAATAAAACGGCCGGAACCACCGCGACGGCTGGGAAAACTCGAGCACGAAGAGCCGGCCGCCGGGCCGCAGCGTGCGGCGCATCTCGCGCAGGGCGCGGTCGCGGTCGGCCATGTTGCGCAGGCCGAAAGAAATGGTCACGGCGTCGAACGAGGCATCGGCCAGTGGCAGCGCGAGGCCGTCGCCCTGGCGGAAGGCAATGCCGGCCAAGCGGGGTGATTTTGACTTTTTCAATTCCGCCTCATCGAGCATCGGCTGGCAAAAATCCATGCCGGTGATGCGCGTGTCGGCCGGCAGCGCGCGGGCGAGGGCGAAGGCCACGTCACCGCTGCCCGTGGCGAGGTCGAGCACATCGTGTGGTTGGGCGCGGCGCACGGCGGCGACCAGGCGGCGGCGCCACCACCCATCAATGCCGCCACTGAGCAGCCGATTGGCGAGATCGTAGCGCCGCGCGATGCGGGCGAACATGGCGTTGACGGCAACGGGGTCAGGCATGGAAGGCGTGGGGGAAAAAGCGTGGCTCAAACCGTTGCATCGGTGCGACCAACGATGTCGGAAGCCGATGAGCTAAAGGCAATTTTGATGGATCTGTGACCGGTAGTCATTGGGAAATAATTTTTTTTGACGAATTCTAAATATGGTTAGACAGTTGCGCTAGCGCGTCTTGTGTATCTTTTTCACGCATTTTTAATCAAAAATGCCTTACTGACTGTTGACGTACCCTTTGGAAGAAAATAACTTAGACGAAGATAAACGACCCCCAAAAGAGGATTTCACCATGTCGAATAATCTGACGAAACGCGAGATTGTGCTGACGATTTACGAGAAAACGGGCTTTCCGCAAAAGGAAGTTCAGGCCACGGTGCAGATGACGCTCGACATCATTCAAAAAGCACTGGCCGAGGGACGCAATGTTGAGTTGCGCAATTTCGGCGTCCTGGAAGTGCAGGTGCGCAAGCAGCGCGTGGGACGCAACCCCAACAAACCCGAGGCCGAGGTCATCATCCCGCAGCGTGCGGTGGTGAAGTTCAAGTCGGGCAAGGTCCTCAAGCAGCAGCTCAAGAAGATCGACCTCGTGAAGCTGCAGGCTCCCTGAGGCGAAAAAAAATATATCAACGAATTCCAAGGCCGGGCGACTTCGCCCGGCCTTTTTTGTGGTGGGTCAGGGCATAGATAAGCGCATTCCGAATGTAGCCGCGACAGGCTCGGGGCCCTGAGCTTGTCGAACGGGCTGAGGCCGGTGCCGGGGTCAGCGACCCCGGCGACGAGTGCGAAGCCTCGGCGGCTACAATCCCCGTCGGCTCTTAACTTTTGGTTCGCGCCCGGCGTGGCTGAGCCACAATTCTAGCGGCTCGATGGCCACGTTTCAAACCCTGCCCGGTTTTCGCGAGTTCTATCCCGACGCATTGACGCGCCGGAACCATATCTTCCGGCTCTGGCGCCAGAACGCCCGAGCGTTCGGCTTTGCCGAATACGATGCGCCCGTGCTCGAGCCGCTCGAACTCTACAAAACGAAGTCGGGCGACGAGATCGAGGCGCAGCTTTTCAGCTTCACCGACAAGGGGGGGCGCGGGGTGGCGCTGCGGCCGGAGATGACGCCGACGGTGTGCCGTCTCGTTGGGGAAAAGGCCGCCACGCTCAAGCGGCCGATCAAGTGGTTCAGCATCGCAGAGTTTTACCGCTACGAACGCATGCAAAAAGGCCGCGGGCGGTGTTTCCACCAATTCAACGCCGACATCTTCGGCGAGCCCGGCGCCGAGGCGGAGATCGAACTCATCGCGCTGCTTGTGCAGTGCCTCTGCTCGTTTGGGCTGACCGAACAAGATTTCTACGTGCGGCTGAGCGATCGCAACCTGTGGTTTTTCTACCTTGAGGCGCTCGGTCTTGATGAGTCGCGCACCCGCGCAATGCTCAGCGCCGTCGATAAACACGAAAAACTCGGCGACGACGCATTCAAGGGCTACACGGAGACCTTTGGCCCGCTCGACGCCGGGCTGAAGGCAAAGGTGCTCGCGTTTCTGCAAATCAAAACGCTCGCCGGGCTGGAAAAAACGCTCGCGGAGCTCGGTGGCGACAAGCTCGCTGCGCGGCTGGCCGACTGGAAAAAACTACTCGGCGGCCTCGAGGCGATGGGCCTGGCGCGTTTCGTTGAGGTCGATCTCGGCGTGGTTCGCGGGCTGGCGTACTATACCGGCTTTGTCTTCGAGGCGTTCGACCGCAAAGGGGAGCTGCGGGCGCTGGCGGGTGGCGGGCGTTACGATAACCTTATCGGCAAGCTCGGCTACGGCGAACTGCCGGCGGTCGGCTTTGCCATCGGTGACATGACGTTCGACCTGTTGCTCGAGCAGCGCGGGCTGATGCCGAAGTTCGTCGACGCGGTGGATGTTTACGCGGTCATGGGTGGCGAGGCGGAGCGGCGCGCGGCTTTTGCCGACATCGCGGCGCTGCGGGCCGCCGGCCGCAGTGTCGAGTATCCGCTCAAGGAGGTGGCCTTCGGCAAACAATTCAAGCTCGCGGCCGATTCGGGCGCGAAGCTTGCCCTCATCTACGGCGGCGACGAGCTGGCGCGTGGCGTGGTCAAACTCCGCGACCTCACCGAGCGCAGCGAGCGCGAGGTGCCCCGGGCCGAAGTCGTGGCGGCCGTGCGGGAGTTTTTTACCGGCGGGACGTAAGATGCGGTTTTTTTCGAGGCTAGAGCATAAAAAATATCGTAGCCGAGAGGGTATGGTTGTGGCTGATTTTGGCAGGATCCATTGCCCTCAACGGACCGACCGTGTCCGCCATAGCTTCAGCGACGGCGGAAACTGACGGGCGGCGACAAGTGCGAAGCCTTGTCGGCTGAGGGCAGCCGCCCCTACCCATGCGAACGAACATCTCGATGGCTGTAGTTTTTCTGCAACGGCTCTACAAAAGCCACGCGGTGGCGAGGCAGAGGAACAGGCCCATGCTGACGACGTCGGTGATGGTCGTCAGCAGGATGCTCGATGAACTGGCCGGATCGACGCCGAACTTTTTCAGGACGAGCGGCGTGATCACGCCGGTGATGCCGCTGATCGCGCACGTGCCGGTCATGGCGAGGAAGACGACAGTGCCGAGCGCGAGCGGCGATTCGGGCGTGTGCTTCCATCGCGCGTAGATGAACATGCCCGCGCCCGCGGTGAGGCCTGTTAACGCGCCGTTGCAAAAACCGACGAGCGCTTCCTTGAGCATGAGGGCTTTTTCGCCACCGGGCTTGAGCTCGCCCAGCGTGATGCCGCGCAGGGCCACGGCGAGCGACTGGCAGCCGGTGTTGGCCGCCTGGCCCATCATCACGGGCAGGAACACGGCGAGCACGACGATTTTGTTGATGGTGTGCTCGAATGCACCCACGACGCCCGCGGCCAGGAAGGTCGTGAGCAGGTTGATTTGCAGCCACGGGTGACGGAAACGCAGGCTGAGCAGCCAGCTGCTGCCGGTGCGCTCCTCCCTGGCGACACCGACCATCTCGCCGGCCTGTGCGGTGATTTCGATGGCTTCCTTCTCGAACAGCGTTGCGCCGCGCACCATGCCGGTCAGCACGCCGTCGTCGTTGCATACCGGATAGTAGGGAAAATGGCGGTGAAGCGTGAGGCGCATGGCCTCCATGAGCGGCGTCTGTGGTTTCAGAAAAAACGGATCGCGCAGCATGAAGTCACCAAGCTGGCGGGTGGGGCCGGCCAGCAACAGGTCGCGCATGGTGACGACGCCGATGAGCCGGCCTGTCGCATCTGTGACGTAGATGTAGGTGAAGAAATATTTAGCGGCCAGTTCGCGCACTGCATCGATGGCCTCGTTCGCCGTCTTCTCCGGCCGGAAAACCGCCAGGGCCGGCTCGGTCAGTTGCCCGATCGTGAGGGAAGATTCTTTTTTGGCGGCGGGCGCGGACACGTGCATGGCAAATGATCAGTTGGCGGGAGCTGGTCAAAAGCAGGTTGGCTACCACCAAGGCGTCAAGCCGCAATGAGTGCGTTTCGCGCGGCAGCGCGGGTAGGGGCTCGCTCCCCGAGCGAGCCGTGGCGCGTTGGGGGCAACGCGCCCCACCGCAATGCGGCCAAAGTATTTTTAAACCGACCGGCCGTTCAAGCCGCGCGGGCCTGCTCATTCACTTTGGCGGCGGCAAAGACCGGCAATTCGCGGGTGCGAGATGGCTCGGTGGAAACAACGGTGGGCCTGCGCGGCAACAGTTCGCATAGGCCGGCCACGGCAAAAAGGGAGGCGATCGTGGCGCCGGAGACGATCCAGCGACCCGTCGCGGTGGTGAAGAAGTTGTCGTGCGCGAGGAAGACGAGCACCAGCACGCATTGGGCCGCGACCACGGGCAGGGAATGCCGGCCGAGTATCGCTAGCGGACGCCAGGAGAACAGGCGCGGGAAGCGCGTGCCGGCAACGGCCACCAGATAGATGCAGAGCGCGCTGCTCATCAACCGCAACGCGCCGAGCGAAGGCTTGTTGAGCATGATGCCAAAATGCTGGTCCGACCAGAGCGAGGGAATTTTCTGGTGTTGCAACAGGTAGAAAAATACCGCGGCGCCGATGGCCGCCAGCAGCAGGCCCGGTCGCACCGGAGTGAGCGCCGTGGAGCTCTTGGTCTTGGCGTAGCCGATGGTGACGCCGCTGATAAAGAGAAACTGCCAAGCGAGCAGGTTGAAAAAGCCGAGATTGAGCGGCGGAAAAATGATCGAGCCGTCATAATTTGGCAGGAACTGCACGACGGCCCACAGCCCAAAGCTCGTTGCGAGCAAGGGCCAGCGCCAGCCTTTTTCCAGCGCGCCGAGCACATACGGCAGCAGCAGCACAAACACACAATACATCGGGAGAATATCGAGCAGGCCGGGCTGGTAGAGCAGCAGTGGGCCGAGGACGGAGGCGAGCAGGGGTTTGTCCGTGAACAGCGGCGGCGAAGTATTGGAATGTACGCCGGTGATCCAGGCATTGATGGCCAACGCGGCAAACGCCCCGAAATAGGCTGCGAGATGCCAGCGGTAAATCACGCCGGCCCGATGCCGGGTCATGGCCCGCAGGCGGCTCGCTCCTTCGCGCCACAGCCGGCGCGTGTAAACAAAGCCTGCGAGCACCCCGGATAAAAACACGAAGCCTTCCGCCGAAGAAACGATGCCCACGCCTTGGTCCGTGACCACTCGCAGGTCGCTCGGCAGATGGTTGATCGCCATCGACACGAGCAGGAGGCCCCGCAACGAATCGAAGCGAATATCCCTGGCCGGGGCGGCAATGGGGCGGGCGGCGGCTTGCATGCTCGAGATGACTAGACGCTAATGATGGGGATAAGTTTCCACGTGCTGGACAAAATCTGCGCGATGGGACGTTAGACTAGCAAGAATCGTGCGCAATAAAATCAGCCCAGTCTTCCATTGGCCAGATCACAAAGTAACCCGGCTTATTCCATGCGTCCTTCAAACTTCCCAAGCTGACGGTGATGGCGTTATTCGCGGTGGCCTTACGCTCGGTGCCTCTAGCGGAAGATGAATTTATCCCCGGCGCAGCGTGGTGGCATGATTGACCCCTATTGGTCGCAAAAGTTCCCGATCCACATCGCTGACTGGGGGATATTGTGGCGCTGCCTTGAACGTCCAAACACCCAACATCGAACACCCAACGATAAAGGGCTTGCTGATCGGACTTGGATGTTGGTGTTCGATGTTGGGTGTTTGGATGTTCAAGGTGTTCAAGCTTGCGGCACGGCCCGCGAAGGCCTTCGATTGGGCACTTTTTCTCATGAAAATCCTCGTTGCCGACAAGATCTCACCCAAAGGAGTAGCCTACCTGCGCCAGCAGCCGGGCTTTGACGTGGTCGAGGCCTACGGCTCGTCCCCGGCCAAGATCCTCGAACTCGTCAAAGATGTGCACGCCATCGCCGTGCGCTCGGAGACCAAGATCACCCGTGAGGTCTTTGCCGCGGCGCCGCTGCTGAAAGTCGTCGGGCGTGCCGGCGTGGGCGTGGACAACGTCGATGTGGATGCCGCCACCGAGCACGGCGTGGTCGTGATGAACACCCCGGCGGGCAACACCATCGCCACCGCGGAGCTCACATTTACCCACATCCTCTGCGGCGCGCGCCCTGTCCCGCAAGCTGCCGCCTCGATGAAGGCCGGCCAGTGGGATCGCAAGAGCTTCAGCGGCATCGAGCTTTTCAAGAAAACCCTCGGCATCGTCGGCCTTGGCCGCATCGGCGGCGAAGTCGCCAAACGCGCCCAGGCGTTTGGCATGCGCGTGCTCGCCTATGACCCCTATCTCGCGCCCAGCCGCGCGAAGGCGATGCAAGTCGAGGCCGCCACGCTCGATGAGCTTCTCGTCCAGTCAGATTACATTACCGTGCACATGCCGTTGACCGATGACACCCGCTACATGATCGACGAGGCGGCGTTTGAAAAATGCAAAAAAGGCCTGCGCATTTTCAACTGCGCCCGCGGCGGCATCATCAAGGAAGCCGCCCTTCTCGCCGCGCTCAAGTCCGGCAAGGTCGCGGCCGCCGGCCTCGATGTTTACGAGGATGAGCCGCTGGCAAAAGAGAGCGAGTTTCGCGCGCTGCCCAACGTTGTCCTCACGCCGCACCTCGGGGCCTCGACCGCCGAGGCCCAGGATGCCGTCGGAGTCGAAGTCGCCGAGCAAATCGCCGATGTCCTCGCCGGCGGTGTGATCCGCAACGCCGTCAACATGCCCTCGATCGACGCGAACACCCTCAAAATCCTCGGGCCCTATCTCGACCTTGGCGCAAAACTCGGCGCGCTCGTCCAGCAGATCGCGCCGCAGCAAATTGCCACCCTCCGCATCACTTATTGGGGCAAGATGGTGGATCTCGATGCCGAATCCGTCACACGCTCGATTCAGCGCGGCTTCCTTCGCCGCATCAGCGGCGATGAGGTCAACTTTGTCAACGCGCCCGTCGTGCTTCAGCGCCTCGGCGTCCATGTCGAGGTGGTGAAATCGGCTGGGGCCAGCGATTATGCCGAGTTGATCGCGGTCGAGGCCGTGGCTCCTGATGGAAAAACTTTTTCCGCGCAAGGCACGCTGAATGGCAAAACCAGCCAGCCACGCATTGTCGGCATCAACGGCCGCGACGTCGAGGTCGCCGCCGAGGGCAAATTGCTCATCCTCGAAAACGTGGACCAGCCCGGCATGGTCGGCACCGTCGGCACGATTCTCGGCAAGGACAAGGTCAACATCGCCGACATGTCGCTCAGCCGCCTGACGCCCGGTGGCACGGCTTACATGGTCGTGCGCGTGGACACCGAACCGAGCGAAAACGCCCGCAAGGAAATCAAGAGCCACCCCGCCATCAAGCAGGCGAAGTTCGTGCAACTGTGAGCGACATGACTCCTGTTGTGTCATTCTGAGCGAAGCGAAGAATCCATAATGACCCAGTTGATCAGGATCCAACCGGATGCTTCGCTGACGCTCAGCATGACAATCTGATTGCCATGCTTTTTCCCATCCTCATCGCCGCTGCCGCCGGGTATCTGATGGGCTCGCTGCCTTTCGGTTACCTCATTGCGCGGACGAAGGGCGTGAACATTTTTGAAGTCGGCAGCAGAAGTTCCGGCGCGACCAACGTCCTTCGTGTGCTCGGCAAGGGCCCGGGTTACCTCGTGTTCGTTTTGGATATGCTGAAAGGGGCGGTGGCAACGTTGTTTGGGGCGATTTTCATGCCGTTGTCCGTATCAGGGCTGGCTTCCACCGGGACGGGGGTATTATTCTCCGGCACCTACCCCGGCATGGTTGTTGGGCTGGTGGCCGCCATTGTCGGCCACAGTTTTTCGTGCTTCATAAAATTTCGCGGAGGCAAGGGCGTGGCCACGGCCACCGGCGGGTTTCTCGTCCTGCTGCCGGTCGCGACGCTGATCGCCGGCGCCGTGTGGATCGTTGCATTTTACGCCTCACGCTATGTTTCGCTTGCCTCGATTCTCGCGGCGATCGCGCTGCCCGCCGTCGCGTTTCTCAGGCATGAACCGCCATTGTTGCAATGGTTGGCCCTTTTCATTGCAGTGTTGGTGATTGTCCGCCACCGGGCCAACATCGTTCGCCTTCTCAACGGCACTGAAAACAAGTTCGTGAAAAAGAAAGACCCCGCACCATGAGTTCGCCGCCCATCATCAACATCGGCCTGTGTGGCTTCGGCACAGTGGGGCAGGGCGTGTGGAAGCATCTCAGTCGTTCGCGCGCCGAGCTGGAGTCGCGCCTGGGCGTGAAGCTCGTGCTGCACCGCGCCGCCGTGCGCGATTTGAAAAAGGCCCGCGCGGTCAAAATCCCCACGGCCCGGCTCACCACCGACGCGCTCGCCGTCGCGACCGATCCCGCCGTGCACATCGTGTGCGAACTCATTGGCGGCACCGACCTCGCGCGCGAGGTCACGCTTGCGGCGTTGCGGCAGGGCAAGATCGTTGTTTCCGCCAACAAGGCGCTGATCTGCGGGCACGGCCCGGAAATTTTTTCCACCGCGCGCAAGCACGGCGGGCACTTTTTGTTCGAGGCATCGGTCGCGGGCGGCATCCCGATCATCAAGGCCTTGCGCGAAGGCCTCATCGCCAACCGCTTCAAACTTATCTACGGCATCCTTAACGGCACCTGTAATTACATCCTCACGCGCAT
>DATMNP010000043.1:0-9115 GCA_035568935.1 Opitutaceae bacterium
ATCGAAAAAACCCTCGAGTGCGCGGCGGCGGCCGACCTGTTCCTGCTGGTGTTCGACGCCGCGGGCCCCTGCCCGATCCTGCCCGCGGCACTGGCGGCGCGGCTCACGCCGGCCAATGCGCTGGTCGTGATCAACAAAATCGACCTTGCGCCTCCGGCCCTGCCCTCGCCTCCGGCCGGCCTCCAGGTCGTTCGTGTTTCTGCGCTGACGGGCGCCGGCCTCGACGAACTACGCGCGGCCATCGCGACCAAGGCTGATGCATTTTCGACCGAAATCGGCGCCGACATCATCGCCATCAACGCCCGCCACGCGCATTCCTTGAACCTGGCCAGGGAATGTTTCGCGGCGGCGCAGAAAAAACTCGCCGCCAACGATCCGGCCGAACTGCTGGCCAGCGACCTGCGCGGCGCCTTGAATGCTTTTGGAGAAATTTCCGGCAAGGTCGATAACGAGCGGATGCTCGATCAACTGTTCGCGATGTTTTGCATCGGAAAATAAGCTGCGGAAAAAGCCGGCTTCCGGCATAATTCTCCGCGGATGTCGCAGATGATCGCGGATTGGTTCGGTCCGATCCATTCCCTCTTATTACTAATCCGTGTCTATCCGCGTAATCCGCGGGAAAAATGTCTCTTTGATCAGCGGTTTTCTTCCGCGGAAGAAATTTTTCGCGGAATTGGCGGCGAAATCAGCCTTTGAAGGCCTTGCACACCGGCTTAAATCCCAGTAGGCTCTTGGCTTACTATTATTTAAGTTAATGATATACAGCGATATACAATTCGATGTGATTGTCTGTGGCGCGGGCCATGCGGGCGTGGAGGCCGCGCTGGCGGCCTCGCGAATGGGCGCCTCTACCCTGCTCCTGACCGGCAACATCGACACGATCGCCCAGATGAGCTGCAACCCTGCCATCGGTGGCCAAGCTAAAGGTCAAATGGTCCGCGAGATCGATGCGCTTGGCGGCGAAATGGCAATCAATGCAGACGTGACAGCAATTCAGTTCCGATTGCTCAACGAATCCAAAGGTTTGGCTGTTCAGTCGCCGCGAGCCCAGTGCGACAAAAAGGCATACCAATTCCGTTTGAAACATACGCTGGAGCTGCAACCGAACTTGCAGATTTTCCAAGCCATGGTGACCGGCCTAATTTTCAAGGACGGCAAAGTCGTTGGATGTCGAACCAACATCGATGTGGAATTTCTTGGACGCTCGGTCATCATTACGACCGGAACGTTTTTGCGCGGCTTGATGCATATCGGGCAAAACAAAAACGAAGGCGGGCGTTTGGGCGATTTTAGCGCGCGGACATTGTCGGGGAGCCTGCAAGAAGCCGGTATAGAATTGCTGCGACTTAAGACCGGGACTCCGCCGCGGTTGTTAGGTCGCAGCATTGATTTCAGCAAGATGCAGGAGCAAAAAGGGGATTTAAAACCAACACTTTTTGCTTTCCACGACACGAGAGATTCCGACGATTTGTTCCACGTGGAACAAACAGGGGAGCAGCGCATCGGCTGGCTGCCTGGCACCGCCCAAGTCTCTTGCTGGATGACATATACGACAGATCAAACGGCTGAGCTTGTCCGCGCAAACCTCCATTTGTCAGCGATGTACAGTGGCGAAATCGCCGGAGTAGGGCCGCGCTATTGCCCGAGCATCGAGGACAAGTTTGTCCGCTTTGCCGACAAGCCGCGACATCTGCTTTTTCTGGAGCCGGAAGGACGAAACACGAACGAGTATTACGTCAACGGCCTTTCAACCAGTTTGCCGTTCGATGTTCAGATTAAGATGATTCACAGTGTGCCTGGTTTGGAGCGGGCTGTGCTTTTGCGGCCGGCTTATGCGGTGGAATATGACTTTGCTCCGCCGACACAGCTGCATCCATCGCTTGAATCCCGCAAAGTTGAAAACCTCTTTTTTGCTGGGCAGATCAACGGCACTTCAGGCTACGAAGAGGCCGGGGCCCAAGGTATTGTGGCCGGCATCAATGCTGTGCAAAATGCTAGGGGAGAACAGCCTATGATTATTCAGCGCCACGAAGGCTATATTGGCGTGTTGATCGACGATCTCGTAACTAAGGGAACCAAAGAGCCTTACCGCATGTTTACCAGTCGCGCGGAGTATCGGCTGCTGTTCAATCATGGCAGCGCCGAACTGCGGCTGTTCCATCATGCAGAAAATTATAAACTGTTAACCAATAGCAGATTAATAAAAATTCACGAAAAGAAAAAGTGCATTGAACACTGGGCGGCTTTTTTTGAGTCAACCCGTTGCAATGGAGTAACTTTTGGAGATTTCATTCGACGCGCTGGGGCAGGGGAGCCTGAGCTTCCATCCGGCTTTGCCGAGGAGAGCCCTTTTGTTCGCGAGGAGGTGCTTTATCGTGTAGCCTACCGCGGCTACCTCTCTCGCGAGCTTCGCCAGATCGAAAAACTGCGGGAAATCGAAAAAATCCGCATTCCCGGTGATATCGATTATCTCACGATGCGCGGCTTGCGTCGCGAAAGCGCGCTTAAGCTTGCCGAGGCCCGCCCGGGTACGCTGGGGCAAGCCAGTCGCATCAGTGGCGTAAATCCCGCGGATATCAGCATCCTGATGGTTCTCATTGAGTCGGCGCGCCGATCTAACGCAGAAAATTAATTGCTGCACAAAGCCTGCATTTGCTTACCATGTAACAATTCTGCAACGGTCGCAAATTCGCTAGCGTCCATCATCGCCCCACCTAGACTCACCGCAATGTCGGAACCCAAAGCCCAAAAAATCCTCGTGGTCGATGATGAGTCGGATGTGACCGAGCTCGTGGCCTATCATCTCAAAGCGAAGGGGTTTCAGGTTGAGACCATCAACAATCCCAACAGCAGCATCGGTCTCGCGCGCAGTTTCCTGCCCGACCTGGTTATCCTCGACGTGATGATGCCCGACCTTAACGGCATCCAGATCTGCCGCATGCTGCGCGCCGATCCCAAACTCAAGCGCATCCCCATTATTTTTCTCACCGCGAAAGCCGAGCAGGCCGACCGCATTGCCGGCCTTGAAACCGGGGCGGATGATTATGTGGCCAAGCCGTTCAGCACGAAGGAGCTCGTCCTGCGGGCACAGTCCATTCTCCGCCGCGTCTCCGAAGGTGCGCCGTCAGCCGAGCGTCGGCTGCAAGTCGGCCAGATCGTGCTCGATGTTGATTGTCACGTGGTTTCCATCAACGGCGTCGCGCTCGAGCTCACGGCCACGGAGTTTAAGCTTCTCCACTTGCTCATGGAACGCCGCGGCCGGGTCCAGACGCGAGAGCACCTGCTCATCAATGTCTGGAATTACGAAACCGAAATTGAAACGCGCACCGTGGACACGCATGTGCGCCGCCTCCGCGAAAAGCTCGGCGCCGAGGCCGATTGGATCGAGACCATCCGCGGCGTCGGTTACCGCATGGCCGAGCGCAAATCCGAGGCATGCTCCATCTAGTAGTCACGCTGGCACTTGCCGCGGGACTCGCCCGCGCGCTGCTCCGGCTGCGCGGACGCCGGCACATCGCGCACAGTCTCGAGCAGGCGATTCTCAAAAAGCAGCTCAACCTGCATGAAGAGCTGCAGGGCGATGATGATTACAGCCGCCTCGCCCGCGCGACCAACGAGCTGATTGCCGAGATCATCCGTCTCCAACAGCTCCGCACCGGCCAGCTCGCCCAGCTCGAGGCCACGCTCGGCAGCCTCCAGGAGGCCGTGCTCATCGTTGATGCAAACAATTACATCCTGCTAGCAAACAAGGCGTTGCAGGCAATTTTCCCCAGCGCACAAAACATCCTGCGCCAGCGCCTCGAACTCGTCCTGCGCAGCGTGGCCTTCCTCAACTATGTCGATGCGGTGCGCGCCGGCCGCGCCCAGCCGCAGCATGAAATCGAATTTGTCGAAGGCAATTCCACCACGTGGGTCGAGGCCACCGGCACATTGATCCCTCCGCTTGACGACCAGCGCGGCCCATGGGCGCTCTTTGTCCTGCACGACATAACGAAGCAGAAAAGGCTGGAAAGCGTGCGCAAGGATTTTGTCGCCAATGTTTCCCATGAGCTGCGCACACCGCTCAGCGTCATCAAGGGATACATCGAGACGCTGGTGGATGGCCGCGACATGCCGGTCGAGGATCGCGAGCGTTTCCTGCGCACCATCCAGCGCCACACCGAACGCCTGAACTCGCTGCTCGAAGACCTGCTGGCACTTTCGCGCCTCGAATCGATCAATCCCGAGCTCCACCGCGAACCGACGTCCCTTTCCACGCTGATCACCGGCCTGGTTGATGACTACCGCGCCCGGCCCACCACGGCCGGGCACAATCTCAATTTTGCGCTCGATCCTGCGGTCAGCGAACTTCTCATCGATCCGCTGAAAATCACGCAGGTTTTCGAAAACCTCCTCGAGAACGCCCTCAAATATGCGCCGCGCGGCTCACACATCGACATCTCCACGCGGCTTCACGCCCACGACGTTGAAATCTGTGTCCGCGACAACGGCCCGGGCATCCCCGAGGGGGATCTCCCTCATATCTTCGAGCGATTTTATCGCGTGGACAAAGGCCGTTCGCGCGAAAAAGGCGGGACCGGCCTCGGTCTCAGCATCGTGAAACACATCGTGCAACTTCACGGCGGACGCGTCTGGTGCGAAAGCAAACTCGGCCAGGGCACCGCATTTTTTTTCAGCCTGCCCCTGCACGCGGGCAATTGAGCATCAGAAATATTTTACACCAAGATCGCAAAGAACGCCAAGTCGGATTTTAGGGAAGGCTCTTTGTCATACGGACCATAGCGAAGAATCCCTCGTCATGCTTCGCGAGCTTTGCGACCTTTGTGTAAGAATGCATTGGTGTTCAGCTTCCTTGCATTAAAAAATTCCCGCTGTGGAAACCATCGTACCCAGTCCCGCCCATCTCGCGCTCATCGCGCAACGTCGCGCCGACCTGCGCGCTGCGCTGGGGCGCGTGCTGCCGCCCAACGCGCATTTTTTGTGCGAAATCGGCAGTGGCCATGGGCATTTTCTCACGGCCTACGCGGCGGCGCATCCCAATGAGTTGTGCGTTGGCATCGATCTCATCGGCGAGCGCATCGCGCGAGCCATCCGCAAACGCGACCGGGCCAAGCTGCCCAACCTCCATTTTTTCCATGCCGAGGCGCATGATTTCCTCGCCGCACTGCCGGCTGACGCCAGCTTATGTGCAATTATTGTCCTTTTCCCCGATCCTTGGCCCAAGCGGCGCCACCACAAAAATCGCCTGTTGCAACCAGCTTTCCTTGATGTGCTTGCGACGCTGGCGGGGCAGGGGACGCGCCTGTATTTTCGCACCGACCACCGCGGTTATTTTGCGCATGCCACCGCGGTCCTGGCTGCGCATCCCTTGTGGCGGATAGATTCCGCCGCCCCCTGGATTTTCGAGACCGAGACAGTCTTCCAGGCCCGCGCTCCCACCTTCCATTCGCTGGTCGCCGGACGCACTCCCACTCTATAAGTTGGCCGCGGTTTACAAGGGCAACAGCTAATACCACGTGGGCTATTAGGCAGCATAATTTTCAGAGGTTGACGGGGCATGGTACGTTTGCCTAGTTCAACCCCTTTAAAGCCGACGCAATCGCCCGGTGCCGCCATGTCACAGTTCAAAAAACTTCTCTCGCTCCCGCTCCTGCTCGCCGCCACGGCGGCGCCAGCCTTCGCGGCCGAGTCCGGGGTTGCACCGATGGCCGAGCCGCTCTTCCGTGTCGGCCCGCTGCCGGTGACGAACAGCATGGTCACCAGTTGGATCGTTGCGCTGGTTTTCATCATCGTTGTCCGGCTCGTTATTAGAAAACCGAAGCTCATTCCCTCGCGCGGCCAGGCCATGGTGGAAAACCTGGTGGAAGGCGTGCGCACGCTCATTTCGCCGATTGTCGGTGCAAAGGTTGCGCCCTATGCCTTCCCGCTGCTCATTTCGCTCTTCACTTTTATCCTTTTCCAAAACTGGAGCGGCCTGTTTCCCGGCGTCGGCACGGTCTATGTCCGAAGCCAAACCACAGGCGAATGGATGGAATTTGTCCGTCCCGGCAACGCCGACATGAACGGGACCATCGCGCTCGCCCTCGTCGCGTTTATCTCGTGGTTTTATTTCATCATGCGCTATGCGGGACCGGCGTTTGTCCTGAAAGATATTTTTGGCAACAAGGCCAATAAGAAGGAAACTCCTGCCGTCATTTATTATCCGCTTTTTCTGATATTTTTTGCCGCAGGTTTGATTGAGATCATCTCGATTTTTTTCCGGCCGGTTTCGCTCTCGTTCCGTCTTTTCGGCAATATCTTCGGCGGTGAAAACCTGATGCACGCCATGAGCGGCATCCAAAAGTGGGGCCTGCCGGCGCCCTTCTACTTTCTCGAGCTGCTTATCGGCTTTGTCCAGGCGTTTGTCTTCATGCTGCTCGTCAGTGTTTATATCGGCCTTATCTGCAACCACGGCGATGGCCATCACGATGAACCCGGCCATGACGGCCACGAAAAAGCTCCCCACTAAATTCCATTACTTTTCCGTCGGGACCGTGCCAAGCGTGCGGACGGCGGTTATCCAACCAACCAAAAACCAAACATCATGATCCACATTATCGCTGAACTCACAGGAAGCATTCAAGGCGGCCTCGGCTGCTTGGGCGCTGCAATCGGTGTAGGCCTTGTCGGCTTCAAAGCCGCTGAAGCCGTCGGTCGCAATCCCGGTGCCGCGACCCCGATTCTAGTCCAAGCCATCATCGGCATGGCGCTGGCTGAAGCCGTCGCGTTCTACGCACTGTTCCTCGGCAAGTAATTCCATCCTCTCTTCCGCGCCGCCGTTAAGGCGGCGCGGACTCCCTTTTCTGTCATGCTTTCTCTCATCCTCGCTCAAGCCACTGTACCAGCGACCGAAGCCGCCAGTGGAGTCACAAAGCTGGTCAACGATTTTGGCATCAACCTGCCTGGCATTCTCGCGCAGATGCTCAGCTTCTGCATCGTAGCGTTCGTGCTTTGGCGTTTTGCCTTCAAGCCCGTCATCGCCACCCTCGACGAACGCCAGAAAAAAATCGAATCTGGCCTCAAGTATGCCGAGGAAATGAAGGCCAAGCTCGATGCCACCCGGCAGGAGAGCGCCGAGCTCATCAAAAAGGCCCAGCTTGAGGGCGCCAAGTTCATCGAGGAGGCGCGCAAGGCCGCCAAGGATTTTTCCGACCGCGAACAAAAGGCCGCCACCGAGCGCGCCAACGATATTGTCGCCAAGGCCCAGCAGGCCATCGAGCTCGAGCACAAAAAAATGCTCGCCGACACGCGCGGTGAAATCGCCCGCCTCGTTGTGGCTATCACCCAGCGCGTGCTGGCCAAGGAGCTCAACGAGGCCGATCGCACCCGTTACAACGAGTCCGCCGCCCGCGAACTCACCAGCGTCTGATGCCTCTCGCCTCCTACCTCTAGCCTCTCGCCTTTTCATATGGCCAAACCCGCCAAACAAGCCCAGCAGTTTGCCCGCCAGCTTTTCAAGCTGAGCGTGGTGAATGGCGTGGTCACGGCCGACCGCGTCGCGGGCGTCATGGAATATATTGAGAAGCACAAGCCGGCCAATCCGGTCATGGTGCTCAAGGCCTATTACCGGCTCATCGCCACCGAGCTCGCCAAGAGCGAGGCCATCGTCGAGCACGCCGGCACGATCACCGCCGCCACGCTGGCCGCCATCGCCGCGGCGATGACCAAGAAATACGGCCGCGCGGTCACCGCCACCGCGAAACCCAATCCCGCGCTGCTTGCCGGCCTGCGCGTGCACGTCAGCGATGACGTTTACGAGTCGTCCGTCTCCGGCCAACTTTCAACGCTGGCTATCGCCAGCTAATGTAGAGCTCAAAATGAAGAATGAAGAACCCAAGTTTTCCCTTCTGATGAATGATTCTGCATTCTGCATTCTTAATTCTTAATTCCCAATGTCCACCGTCCTCGACCAAATCGAACAAGAGATCGCCAAGCTTTCGAGCAAGGCGGTCAAGAAGAACACCGGCAACATCCGCACCATCGCCGACGGCGTCGCCAAAATCGACGGCCTTTCCGACGTGATGTATAACGAGATGGTGCAATTCCCGGGCGGCGCCATCGGCATCGCGCTCAACCTCGAGGAAGACGAAGTCGGTTGCGTCATCCTCGGCGACATCGCCCAGCTCAAGGAAGGCGACGAAGTCCAGACCACCGGCAAGCTTCTCTCCGTGCCCGTCGGCAAGGCCCTCCTCGGCCGCGCGGTCGATGCGCTCGGCAACCCGGTCGATGGCAAGGGCCCGATCGACGCGAAGGAAACGTATCCCGTCGAAAAAATCGCGCCCGGCATCATCGTCCGCAAGTCCGTCTCGCAGCCGCTGCTCACCGGCATCATGGCGATCGACTCGATGATCCCGATCGGCCGCGGCCAGCGCGAGCTCATCATCGGCGACCGCGGCACGGGCAAGACCACCATCACGATCGACACGATCATCAACCAGGCGAAAATCAACAAGGTCGGCCTCGCGAGCGGCGACCCGAAGTTCCGCCCGGTTTATTCGATCTACGTCGCCGTCGGCCAGAAAAATTCCAACATCGTCCGCACCATCGCCGCCCTCGAGGCCGCCGGCGCACTCGAATACACCATCATCGTCGCCGCACCCGCGGCCGACAACCCCGCCAACCAATATCTCGCGCCGTATTCCGGCGCTGCGATGGGCGAGTGGTTCATGGAAAACGGCATGGATGCGCTCATCGTTTACGACGATCTCTCCAAGCACGCCGTCGCCTATCGCCAGATTTCGCTCATCCTGAAACGTCCCTCCGGCCGCGAAGCGTACCCGGGCGACGTGTTCTATCTCCACAGCCGCCTGCTCGAGCGCTCCGCCCGCCTCGACGGCAAGGGCTCGCTCACCGCGCTGCCTATCATCGAAACCCTCGCCGGTGACGTCTCGGCCTACATCCCGACGAACGTCATCTCGATCACCGACGGCCAGATCTTTCTCGAGACCGATCTCTTCAACCAGGGCATCCGCCCGGCCGTGTCGGTCGGCCTTTCCGTCTCGCGCGTCGGTTCCGCCGCGCAGATCAAGGCCACCAAGCAGGTCGGCGGCAAACTCAAGGGCGAGCTCGCGCAGTT
>DATMNP010000044.1:0-16014 GCA_035568935.1 Opitutaceae bacterium
CCGTGGATATGATTGAGGGCCCAACCGAAGAGCAGCAGCGAGGGCCACCAAAGGATGAAGGTGAGGATGAGGCCGACCACGATCGATTGCTTTTCCTCGTCCGGCCAAAAACGCGGCCCGCGCCGGCGTTCCGTCGGGGGAGTTTCTGGTTCGAGCAATCGGTTCATGGTGGCTAGATTGAACCCAGGAGACCCACCTGCGTCAAAATTTGTTTCGTTTCTTCGACCGGCAGGCCCATAATATTTGTAAATGAGCCCTGCCAGCCGGCGATGATCAGCTCACGGCCTTCCTGGATGCCGTAGGCCCCGGCCTTGTCGAGGGGATTGACGAGGCCGAAGTAGGCATCGATGACCGCATCGCCGAAATTCTTAAAGGTCACTTCGCTGGTAACGCCTTCATCGAACTGCAGCCGGTCGCAAGCGCGGCGCAGCGCAAGGCCGGTGAACACGGTGTGCGTGCGGCCGGCCAGGCGCTTGAGCATGGCGCGCGCGTCCGCCAGGTCGCGGGGTTTGTTCAGCACGGTCTGGTCGATGAACACGGTCGTGTCCGCGCCGAGCACAAATGCCGCGGGATGCCGCGCGGCGACCCAATCCGCCTTGAGCGCGGCGTTGTGGGCCACCATCGCGCGCGGATCGGCATCCGGCGCCTCATGTTCGGTGACTTCCGCCGGCACCACGTCGAAGGCCAGTCCCATCCCGGCCAAGAGTTGCTGGCGGCGGGGCGAAGCGGAAGCGAGGACTAGGCGCGCTTCGCTCACGGTGCCTTCTCCTGCAAAATCTCCACGGCGGCAGCCCATGGCAAAATAGACTTTAACAACTTCATGGCATGCATGACGCAGAATCTGTGAAAAAAGCTCATTCTACTCGCTGGGTGCAAGCATTAGTGCCGATTAGTGTGCATTAGTGGTTCCAAAAAAATCGACTGTTTCCGTTTTGCTTTTCCCTCTGCACCTTCGCGATCTTCGTGATCAAAATCCGAATCCGCGTCCATCTCGTCCATCCGCGGTTAAGAAATATCAGTGCCCCTGGCCCGGCTCAATGGTTGTCAGCGCACCATTTCTCCTTCACGTTGGCCGGCTTAATATCGCATGCGCCTCGGTCTCGCCCAACTCAATCCCACCGTCGGTGACCTCGCCGGCAACCGCCGGAAAATCCTCGACGCCTACTCCGCGCTCGTCGCGCAAGGCGCGGAACTCGTCGTTTTTCCCGAACTCGCCGTGTGCGGCTATCCGCCCCGCGATTTGCTCTTCAAGCGCCGCTTCGTGCCGGACACCGAATCCTCGCTCGCCGAGATCGCCGCCGCCGTGGGCGACGTGCCCATGCTCGTGGGTTTTGTCGAAACCAACACGAGCGGCCAGGGCCGGCCGTTCTTCAACGCCGCCGCATTCTGCCACCGCGGTGAGATCGTCCTGATCGCGCGCAAATGCCTCCTGCCGACCTACGACGTGTTCGACGAAGACCGCTATTTCGAGCCCGCCGCCGCGCCGCGCACCATCGCATTCGCCGGGAAGAAAATCGGCATCACCATCTGCGAGGACATTTGGACGCATCCAACCATTGCCACCCGCCGGCTCTATCACGGCCTCGATCCCGTCAAACTGCTCGCGGTGGAAGGCTGCGACCTGATGGTAAACCTCTCGGCCAGCCCCTGGCATCACGGCAAGGGCCACCTGCGCCAGGCACTCGTCACCGACGCCGCCCGCGCCCTCGGCTGCCCGGTCGCCTACGTCAACGCCATCGGCGGCAACGACGAACTTATTTTCGACGGACGCAGCCTCGTGGCCGATGCCCAAGGCCGGGTTTGTGCGCAACTCGCCGCTTTCTCCGAGGAACTGCGCGTGGTCGACACGGCCGCCCAACCTTCAACTTTCAACTTTCAACCCCATGCTGACGACAGCCCGGCCGATATTTTCGCCGCCCTCGTCCTCGGCCTGCGCGACTACGCGGGCAAAAGCGGTTTCAAAAACGCGCTCGTCGCCCTCAGCGGCGGCATCGACTCCGCCGTCGTCGGCGTGATCGCCGCCGCGGCCTTCGGCCCGAAAAATGTCGTCGGCGTTTCCCTGCCCTCGACGATCTCCTCGCCACACTCGCGCGACGATGCCCGCGCGCTCGCCGAAAACCTCGGCATCCGCTTCGAGACCATCGCGATTGTCGAGGCCGTCGCCGCGTGCGAAACCGCGCTCGCGCCCAGCTTCACCGGCCGCCCGCGCGACGTCACCGAGGAAAACATCCAGGCCCGCGTGCGCGGCGTGCTCATGATGGCACTCTCGAACAAATTTGGCGCGCTGCTCCTCACCACCGGCAACAAAAGCGAGGTCGCCGTCGGCTACTGCACGCTCTATGGCGACATGGCTGGCGGCCTCGCCGTCATCAGCGATGTGTTCAAGACGCAGGTTTACGCCCTCGCCCGCTGGATCAACGACGACGCGCGCCGCGACGGCCGGCGTCCGCCCATCCCGCAATCGAGCATCGACAAGCCGCCCAGCGCCGAACTCCGCCCCGACCAGACCGACCAGGACAGCCTGCCGCCCTACGACCTGCTCGACCCCCTCCTCCGCGGCTACGTCGAGGAAGGCCTCTCGCGCCGCGACCTCGTGGCGCAGGGCTTTGCCGAGGCCGTCGTCAACGACGTCGTGCGCAAGGTCGACCTGAACGAATACAAACGCAAGCAGGCCGCCCCCGGCCTGCGCATCACCCCCCTCGCCTTCGGCATCGGCCGCCGCATTCCCATCGTGCAGAAATACGTGAGTTAACTTTTCACCACAGAGACACAGAGTGCACGGAGAAATCCTTTTCAGGCTTTATCTCCGTGTCCTCTGTGTCTCTGTGGTTTAACGACATGACATCCGAACAACTTTTCGCCCGCGCTTTGCAGCTCATGCCCGGCGGCGTCAACTCCCCCGTCCGTGCGTTCCGCTCCGTCGGCGGCGCACCGTTCTTCGTCAAGGCCGCGCGCGGCGCCACGCTGGTCACGGCCGACGACCGCGAGTTGATCGACTTTGTCTGCACCTGGGGCCCGGCCATCCACGGACACAACCATCCGCGCATCAAGGCCGCCATCGCCGCCGCGCTCGAAAACGGCACGTCGTTCGGCACACCCAATCCCTACGAGGTGGAGATGGCCGAGCTCATCACGAGCTTCGTGCCATCGATCGAGAAAGTGCGCATGTGCAACAGCGGCACCGAGGCCACGATGTCGGCGGTCCGCCTCGCCCGCGGATTCACCGGCCGCGACAAGATCATCAAGTTCGCCGGCTGCTACCACGGCCATTCCGACTCGCTGCTCGTCAAGGCCGGTTCCGGCGCGCTCACCCACGGCCATCCCGACAGCGCCGGCATACCCGGGGCCTTCGCCCAGGAAACCATCGTGCTGCCGTTCAACGAACACGCCGCGCTCGCCATGGCCTTCGCCCAATATCCAAAGCAGATCGCCGCCGTCATCATCGAACCTTACATGGGCAATGTCGGTTTTGTTCCCGCGGTGAGCGACTACCTGAAACACGTCCGCGCCGCCTGCACCGCCAACGACACCCTGCTCATCTTCGATGAAGTGATGACCGGCTTCCGCCTCGCGCTGGGCGGCGTGCAGGAGCTGGAAAAAATCACGCCCGACCTCACCTGCCTGGGCAAAATCATCGGCGGCGGCCTGCCCGTCGGCGCCTTCGGCGGCCGCGCCGACATCATGGACCAGCTGGCGCCGCTCGGCCCCGTTTACCAGGCCGGCACGCTCAGCGGCAACCCGCTCGCGATGGCGGCCGGCATTGCCGCGCTAAAGCTCCTGCAGGATGAAAACGCTTACGCGCGGCTCAATGCGCTCGGCCAGCAGGTGCGCAACGCGCTGCAAGCCGCCGCCAAAAAGAAAGGCCTGCCGGGGCAAGTGCCGCAGGTCGGCTCGATGCTTTCGCTCTTTTTCACGAGCACGCCGGTGCGCGACTACGCGTCGGCTCTGACCAGCGACGCCAAACTTTTCGCGAAATTTTTCCACACCTGCCTCGACCATGGCGTTTACCTGCCGCCCAGCGCCTACGAAAGCTGGTTCCTCTGCACCGCCCACGAAGGCATGGCGATCGATAAGGCTTGTGAGGTTATGACCGGGGCTATCGCCTCACTCTGATGCAGCGCAGCGATCGCCATTTCAGATTTAAGATCGATCTGAAATTTTAAATCTTGAATCTTAAATTCATCCTCGCGCGTTTCACGCGCGAGGATGTGCCTTGTCATAAACTTCCTTCAACCGTGCCACGCTCGTGTGGGTGTAGATTTGCGTGGTGGACAGGCTGGCATGGCCAAGCAGCTCCTGCACGAGCCGCAGGTCGGCGCCGGCGTTGAGCAGGTGCGTCGCGTAACTGTGCCGCAGCTTGTGCGGTGAGAGATCCATCGGCAGGTCCGCCAGCGCGAGATATTTCTTCACGAGGAGCTGCACGGCCCGCACGTTAAGCCGCTCGTAATGCGCGGTGATCACGACCGGCGTGGCAAAGCCGGTGTCCCGCGCAAACTCCTTTTTCCATTTCGCGAGCACGGCCATCGCCACCGAGCCGAGCGGGCAAAGCCGTTCCTTGCGCCCCTTGCCGAGCACGCGCGCCACGCCGCGGTCGAATTCGACCTGCCCATAATCGAGGCCCACCAGCTCGCTCACGCGCAGGCCGCCGCCGTAGAGCAATTCGAGCACGAGCCGGTCGCGCCAGGCGGTGAAAGCATTGATGCTTTCGTTTTCAAGCAGCCGCAGCGGCCCGGCCAGCAGGTCCACCATTTGTTTCTCGGTCAGGAATTTCGGCAGCGCCTTCTCGAGTTTCGGCAGGGCGAGGCCGATGAACGGATTCGCCACGAGCTGTCCGCGCTTGATCCAGAATTTGAAAAACGCGCGCAGCCCCGACACGTGGTTGTGCAGCGTGCGCCGGCCGAAGCGCGCTTGCGCCTCGATGACGAAGTCGCGCACGTCGCGCGGCCCGAGGCGCTCGATCCCGCGCGCCCACAGCCCTGCGGCATCAAGCCAGCGCCAGAAATCCTCGAAAGCCTGCCGATAGTTGCGCACCGTATAGGCGGAGTAGCGCCGCTCCTTTTCCAGGAACTCCAGGAACGGCGCCAGCCATTGGGCGGCGATCTTCGGAGGCAACGGCTTTACCGCTTCAGTCGTCACGGGAAGAGTGTTTTTTTAACCGCGAATAAACGCGAATGGACGCGAATAAATCCAAGGCTTTCTTGAAGAATTTATCCGCACCATCTGCGTAATCCGCGGAAAGCGCAGGCTTGATTCGCGTTTATTCGCGTCCATTCGCGGTTGAAACCCTCAGGTTTTTGCGGTTACCGCCCTAGCTTCCACTTCGCGCATCACCCGCGCCGTCTCGAGCCGCAGCGCGCTTTCGGGATCGATGCCATTGGCCCGGCAGGCGGCCGCGAGTTCGAACAGGCGCCGGCCGGCCTCCGCCTCGGTCAGCTTTCCGCCCAGGGCTTGCACTCGCGCCGCGTCCACCGCCCCTTCAGCGGGGAGGTTCTTTTTTTGGATCTGTTTCCACACCGCCTCGGCAAACATGAGCGCCGGCAGGCGCGGCGGCAGCTCCTTGAAAACCTTGGGTTCGCCCCCGGCTTTGCCCGCCGCCTTTTTTTCGCCGGCCTTGATTTGCTCCCACAGCGTCATGACCTGGTCGGAGGTGTCGAGCTTGCCCTCGCCAAAGACATGCGGATGGCGGCGGATCAGCTTGTCGTTGATGTCGCGCGCCACGGCCTCGAAGTCGAACTCGCCTCGCTCGGCCGCCAGCTGGGCGTGGAACACCACCTGGACCAGCACGTCGCCCAGCTCCTCGCGCATATGCGGCGAGTCCATGCGGTCGATCGTGTCGAGCAGCTCGCTGCACTCGTCGATCAGGCAGCGCGTGAGTGTCTGGTGCGTCTGCTCGCGGTCCCACGGGCAGCCGTCCGGCGCGCGCAGCCGGGCGATGGTGGAGCAAAGGTCTTCGATCGCACTCATTCAAACCACGCAATACAGGAGAACCACAAAGACAAAGGCTATTTTGCTTTTCTCTCTGCGTCCTTCGTGACCTCTGTGTTCAAAATCCGATCTGCGTCTATCCGCGGTTAAGAAATATCAGTGCCCATCAGTGGTTGCCAAAATGCCATTCAACCGAAATTTTCTTCTTACCTTCCGCGCGTTACCTGTGTTCTTTGGTGACCCCAATGTCCGACAAACTTACCGAGATCATGGCCCACAAGCGCCGCGAGATCGCCCCGCTCGTGCGGGCGATTACCGAGGGCGAACTGGCGCGGCTCGATGCCGCGCTGCCCAAGCCGCCGTCGTTCGCCACCGCCTTGCGCCGCGCCGATCGCCGCCTCGCGGTCATTGCCGAGATCAAACGCCGCTCGCCGTCGGCCGGCGCCATCAGGCAAAACGCCAACGCCCTCACCCAGGCTCTGACCTATCGCGCGGCCGGCGCCGACGCGCTTTCCATTCTCACCGACGAAAAATATTTTGGCGGTTCGCTGGCCGACCTGAACGGCGCGACCAGTCGTTTCCGCGATGATCCACCCACCGCTGGTGCGGGTGGATCCAATCCCCATGGGGTGAGCCTGTCGAATCCCCTGCCCTGCCTGCGGAAGGATTTCTTTGTTCATCCGGTCCAGGTTTTCGAGGCCCGGGAGGCCGGCGCCAGCGCCATTCTCATCATCGTGCGCGCACTGGCCAATGAAGAAATCAAGGCCCTGCATGGTGCCGCGGACGCGGCGGGCCTCGATGCCTTGTTTGAGATTCACAACGAAGCCGACCTCGGCCGGGCGGTCGCCCAGGGCGCAAAAATCATCGGGGTGAACAACCGCGACCTCGCCATCTTCAAGACCGATCTTGCGCTGAGCGAACGGCTCATCCCGCAGTTTCCAAAAAACGTCATCGCCGTGAGCGAAAGCGGCATTTTCACCGGTGCCGATGCCGCCCGCGCCCGGGCCGCCGGGGCTCACGCCGTGCTCGTCGGCGAGGCCCTGATGAAAGCCGCCGACCCCGCGCAGCTTGTCGCCGACTTCCGGCGATCTTCCTAGAGCATTTTAATCAGGCATAGAACCCATCTGAAAATTCACATGCCCCTCACGCCTTCCGCCACGCGCGAGCTGCTCACCGGCCTCGGCCACACGCCCAGGCGTTCGCTCGGGCAGAATTTTTTGATCGACGGCAACATCGTCCGAAAATCGCTCGAGCTCGCGCAAATCGCCCCGGGCGACGACGTGATCGAAATCGGACCCGGGCTCGGCACGCTCACCTCGGCCCTGCTCGAAGCCGGCGCCAATGCCTGGGCGGTGGAAAAAGACCCCGTGCTGGCCGCCCATCTTCGCCAGACCCTCGGGACGCAGCATCCGCAGGCGTTTCACCTGCTCGAGGGCGATGCGGTTGAACACGCGCTGGCCGCGCTGCCGGGAGAACACGCTGCCGCGGGTGCCTTCAAGATCGTGGCCAACCTGCCTTACGCCATTGCCACACCATGGATGGACGCCGTGCTGGGCGGCCCGCTGCCCGCGCGCATGGTGCTGATGGTGCAGCAGGAGGCAGCCCAACGTTACAACGCCCAACCCGGCACGAAACAATTTGGCGCGATCTCGATTTTTTTACAGGCCGCTTTCGACCTCGCTCCTGGACACCGCGTGTCGGCAACCTGTTTCTACCCACGACCCGAGATCGAATCGCAATTATTGCACCTGGTGCGCAAGCCCGCGCCCTTTGTTTTTTCCCCGGAGATAAAGCTTTTTATCCGCGGGCTCTTCCAGCATCGCCGCAAACAGCTCGGCTCGCTTCTCCGCGGGCGGCTGTCAGACGACGGCGCAGCCTGGCTCGCCCGGCTTGCCCGGCACGGGCTCTCGCCGCAATCGCGGCCGGAAGATATTTCCCCGGCCAATTGGATGGAACTGCCGGCGCTGGCATGCGTCCAACCCTAAGGCCTTTTCGATGTTAATGGTCACATGAGTCGTCTTTTTGTCACTCAGAGCGGCAGCGAAGAATCTCACAGGATCGTTCAGGTGAGATTCCTCGCACGGCTCGGAATGACAAGGAGTGTGCCCATGGGCCCATGTGAATCGAAAATGTCCCAGCCGCATGCCGACACTTGAACCTCTCCAGCCCGACCTTCAGCCTTCAGTTTTACCGCCTGTGAACCCGCGCTTTTTTGCCGCCCTCTTTTTCTTTCTCTCTGCCGTCTTGCGTGCGCAAACCGCCGACCCTCCGCCCGTGCTGCACGGAAAGATCGATGGCAGCACTTATATTTCTGCGACCGGGGTTTTCCGCATGACCATCCCCGTGCTGCCGGAGTTGGGCGGTTCGGTCCTGGATACGGAAAACGTCGTCACCTTTGGGGATAATTTCAAAACCCACGTGAGCGTGGCGGTCTTCGCGCAGGATACCACCCAGCACTGGGAAAACGAGACCCGCGGACGCCAGGATTACCTGGTCTATTTTTTCAGCACTTACGTGATGCCTGATTTTCAGCAGCGCGCGCCCGGCGCCAAAATCGAAAGCGCCCGGTTCCTGCCCGGCATAGAGGACGGCGCGCTCATCGTTTACACCCTGCTCCCCGGAGGTTCGATGTTTGCCGACCGGATTTCGCTGACCGGGGAGCCTGACCCTTCGCTCGTGGCCAAGCGCGGCAACCTGCTCTTCGTGAAAAACGACCATGTTTTCGTCATCAGCACAGAGCTCGCCGAGCGCGTGCTCGAACACAGCACCTACCATAAATCCACCGCCGAGGAAGATGAGCTGCTGCGCACCCGCCTGCTCGGCCTGCTTGGCCGCATTGAATTTTCCAGCCCGCCCGCTTCATCGGGAAAATAAACGACTCACAGAGCGTCTTCGATTTTAATGGTCACATGAGTCGTTTTTGCCATGCTGAGCGGCAGCGAAGAATCTCACGGAGCTGGCAGGTGAGATTCCTCGCGCGGCTCTCGGAATGACAAGAAGCATGCCCATTGGCCGATTTGAATCGAAAAGGCCCAGGATAAATTTCCGCTCGCGCGCCCGCCTCCGACCCGCCATGCCGTGATCATGCGACTTCAAGATTTCCTCATTTTTCTTCTGGTTGGCGCACTGGCCGGCTGGCTCAGCGGGCTCATCACCAAAGGCTCCGGTTTCGGCCTGGCCGGCAATGTCATCGTGGGTATCATCGGAGCGTTCCTGGGCAACCTGCTGTTCGGCCTGGTCGGCATCGCGGCCTACAGTCTGCTCGGACACATCCTTTTTGCCGTCGCCGGCGCGCTCCTGTTTGTGTACCTGCTCCGCTTCATTAAAAAATAGTGGAAGTTAGTTTTTAATCATGCCCGCTCCTTCGCGCGACCTGCGGCGATTCGCGCCCTTGCTCGCCGCCCTTTGCCTGCTGCTGGGCGGCTGCGTTTACCTGCGGCTGCTGGAGCTGAAACACCAGCTGGCCGACTTCGACCGCTTCTTCGCCGTCGATGAAACCGACGGCCTGGCTTTCACCATGCAAAAGCCCGTGTTGCTGGCGGACGACATGGCCTTCTTTGAACTGGCGCCGGAATCGACCGAGCCGATCGGCCCGGCCGAGCGCTGGCACCTGCGCTGGATCAAGGACTATGCCGCTCCCGGCGAACAGGCAACGGACTACGAAGTCGAGGCTGACTTCACTTTTGTGGACGGCAAGATGACCCGCGTCCACCTGCCCGAGCGCACTTTTTCCTTCGTGCAAAAATCGTTCGTGCTCCAGGCGCTGCGCTCGCTCGGGCATGCCAGTGTGGACAAGTCAAGCCACAGCGCCCGCACCACCCTCGACCCATCCGGCCTCGCACCCCTCACCCGCACCGACCTTTT
The DNA here is from genome assembly GCA_035568935.1 of Opitutaceae bacterium. Taxonomy (GTDB): domain Bacteria; phylum Verrucomicrobiota; class Verrucomicrobiia; order Opitutales; family Opitutaceae; genus DASRHD01. The sequence goes on from DATMNP010000044.1 coordinate 9,790, forward strand.
GCATTTTCTCGGCGCGCCGCTCGATACGAGCCGCGAAGGCAGCCATCTGCTGCTGCATTACCTCTATCGGGATGTTTGTGCATCGCAATCTCCCGGAAAAATCGACTTCGTGTTCACCCTCGACGCAGCCACGCAGTCGGTCGTGCACCTGGAGGGCAAACTCTTTCACGTCGAGGTGCAGTTCGACTGGCCATCAAAGAAAAGGCTGAAGGGCTGAAAAACTGAAAGGCTGAAGGAGTTGGCGGAAAACTACCGTCGGAATCTTCAGCCTTTCAGTTTTTCAGCCCTTCAGCCTTTTTACTCTATGCACTGGATTGTCGCCACCCTCGCGTCCGCCTTCTTTCTCGGATGCTACGAGCTTTTCACCAAGCAGGCGGTGCGCGACAACGCCGTGCTGCCCGTGCTCTTTTTCAGCAACGTCTGCAGCACCGCCGTGTGGTCGTTGTTGATGGGCGTGCATGCGCTGCATCCGGCGGCCCTGCCCGCCAGCCTCGTGGTCGCTTCGCTCACGCCCTTCCAGCACCTGCTCCTCGCGCTCAAATCGGCCCTCGTGGCCGCGTCGTGGACCTGCACCTATTTCGCCGTCAAACACCTGCCGGTCTCGATCTCCTCGCCCATTCGCGCGACCGGCCCGCTGTGGACGCTCCTCGGCGCGCTCGCCCTTCTCGCCGAACGTCCGACCGGGCTCCAGATGCTCGGCATTGCGACGACACTGGCATCATTTGTCGGGCTCTCCTTTGCCGGCCAGCGAGAGGGAATCAATTTTCGCCGGGACAAATGGATCGGCTGGCTGGTCGCCGGTACGGTGCTTAACGGCGTCAGCGCGCTCTACGACAAATACCTGATCGGCCAGTGCGGCTTCTCGGCCGCGACCGTGCAGGCGTGGTTTTCGATCTATCTCGCCCTGCTTTTCCTGCCGCTGGCCATCGGCTGGAAGCGGCGCTGGTGGCCGCGCCATGAATTTCACTGGCGCTGGAGCATCCCGCTGCTTTCGGGCGCGCTGCTGGCGGCGGACTTCATTTATTTTCGTGCATTGCGCAACCCCCATGCGCTCATCTCGCTCGTGGCGAGCCTGCGGCGCAGCAGCATGCTTGTGGCCTTCACGGGCGGACTGCTCTTCTTCGGCGAGAAAAACGGCCGGCAGAAACTCCCCGCCGTCCTTGGCGTGCTCGCCGGCATCGTGCTGACCGTGCTGGGATGACGCGGCGGCGCCGTTTCGATTTAATCTGTCGCTTTCATTTGTAGCCGGCCTCGTCGAGGCCAGCCGGGGTCAACGACCCCGGCTACAATATTGCGTCCATCTAAATCGAAACCGCCCTAGTTGTTTCTCAAGCGCGCCACTTCTTCCTGCGCCTGGTTGAGCTTTTCCAGCGCTTCCACAATGGCATAGCCGGCTTCCCCCGAAAAATGGTGAACGTCGCCCGCGATGGTCGCGAGCGTGGCGCGCACCATCTGCAGATCCTCGTCGAGGGCCTGCACTCTCATTAAAGTTTGCGATTCCAGTTCCATGCCGTGATCAGACGCGCGCGGCACGAAATAGTTTCCTCTTTTGTTTTAAATTTTAATTCACCCCGCGCAGCGCACGACTGCAGGCCGGGGTTTACCTGTCCATCCTAGCTTCAGCGACGGTAGATCCCCGACGCTGAATTCAGGTGATCCAGGTAGGGGCGACTGCCCCCAGTCGCCCGTTGGTTTTCGGCCCGTTGGGGGCAACGGGCCCTACCAATGACGCGCGCCTCTCATCAGCCGCAGCTCACATGTGGTCGATGATATTCGTCCCGAACTCACTGCACTTGATCTCGGTGGCGCCGTCCATCTGGCGGGCAAAATCGTAGGTGACTTTCTTCGAGCCGATCGCGCCGTTGAGGCCTTTGAGCAGCAGGTCCGCCGCCTCGGCCCAGCCGAGGTAGCGCAGCATCATTTCGCCGGAAAGCACGACGGAGCCGGGATTGACCATGTCCTTGTTGGCGTATTTCGGCGCGGTGCCGTGCGTGGCCTCGAAGATGGCGTGGCCGGTCAGGTAATTGATGTTGCCGCCCGGCGCTATGCCGATGCCGCCGACCTGCGCGGCAAGCGCGTCGGAGAGGTAGTCGCCGTTGAGGTTGAGCGTGGCAATGACGTCGAAGTCCGTCGGCCGCGTGAGCACCTGCTGGAGCGCGATGTCGGCAATGGCGTCCTTGATGACGAGGCCGGCGCCGGGTTTGCCGTCGGGAATCCTGCACCACGGGCCGCCGTCGATCTCGACCGCGCCGAATTCAGTCTTGGCCAGTTCGTAACTCCAGTCGCGAAAGGCGCCCTCGGTGAACTTCATGATGTTGCCCTTGTGGACAATCGTCAGGGACTTTTTCTTCTGCGCGATGGCGTACTCGAGCGCGGAGCGCACGAGGCGCTGCGTGCCGGTCTTCGACACGGGCTTGATGCCGATGCCGACGAGACCGGGCATGTCGCCAAAGCGGATTTTTTTGAAATCCTTGGGGAAATTCGCCTTGAGAAACTCGATGGTCTTGAGCGCGGCTTCCTTGCCAGCCTCGAAGTCGATGCCGGCATAGATGTCCTCGGTGTTCTCGCGGAAGATCACCATGTTGACTTTCTCCGGGTGCTTCACGGGCGACGGGACGCCGGTGAACCACTGGACGGGCCGCAGGCAGACGTAGAGGTCGAGCATCTGGCGGAGCGCGACGTTGAGCGAGCGGATGCCGCCGCCGATGGGCGTGGTCAACGGGCCCTTGATGCCGACGAGGTAATCCTTGAACGCCTCGACCGTGTCGTCGGGCAGCCAGTTGTTGAAGCGCTTGAAACTTTCCTCGCCCGCAAAGACCTCGAACCAGGAAATTTTCTTCTTCCCGCCGTAGGCTTTCTGCACCGCGGCGTCGAAAACGCGCACGGACGCGGCCCAAATGTCCGGGCCGGTGCCATCGCCGCGGATAAACGGGATGACCGGATGGTCAGGGACGGTGAGTTTGCCACCGGCGATGGTGATTTTTCCGCCGGCGGGCGGAGTGACGTCTTTGTAAGGCATTGAGATGAGTTGAAAGTTTACAGTTGAAGGTTGAAAGCTCCGGAGACGCTCATTTTTTCAACTCGGCGCAGAATTTTGCCAGCCGCGTGACGCCCTTGCGGATGATTTCATCGCTGGTGGCATAGCTGAGGCGCATGTAGCCCTCGGCGCCAAAGGCGCTGCCGGGAACGGCGGCCACTTTCTCCTTTTCGAGCAGGCGCGCGCAGAACTCCTGGTCCGGGAGGCCGAGTTTGGCGATATTCGGGAAAAGATAAAACGCGCCCTGCGCGAGCAGGCAGGAGATGCCGGGGATTTTGTTGAGCTCGGCATGCAAAAACTTCCGCCGCCGGTCGAACGCCGTGAGCATGCCGGCCAGCGCGCTGCGGGCCTGGTCCTTTTCGCGCAGCGCGGCAAGCGCACCGTATTGCCCGAACGTCGTGGCGTTGGACGTCATCTGGCTCTGCAGTTCGGCCACGGCCTTGGCGATGGGCGCGGCCGCCACCAGCGTTCCAAGCCGCCAGCCGGTCATCGAGTAGGTCTTGCTGAAACCGGAGACGACCATCGTGCGTGCGGCGGCATCCGGGCCCAGCGCGGCGAGGCAGGTCGGCTGCGCGCCGTCGTAAAGGAGGTGCTCGTAGATTTCGTCCGACAAAATATACAGGTTGCGCCTCAGCGCGACGGCCGTGAGCGCCTCGAGCTCGGCGCGCGTGTAAACCGCGCCGGTCGGGTTCGACGGCGAATTGAGGATGACCAGCTTCGTGCGCGGCGTGAGGGCGGACTCGAGCAGCGCGGGCGTGAGCTTGAAGCCCGTGGCGTCGCTGGCCAGGACGGCGCGCGGCACCGCGCCGGCGAGTTTCACCATCTCGGGATAACTCACCCAATACGGCGCGGGAATGATGACCTCGTCGCCGGGCGAGCAGACGGCCAGGATGGCAAGATAACAGGAAAACTTGCCGCCCGGGCTGACGACGACCTGCGCGGGCGTGATCTTCAGGCCGTAGTCGGCGGCGTATTTTTCCGCGAGCGCGGCGCGCAGCTCATCGATGCCGGGAGTCGGGGCATACTTCGTCCTGCCGGCGCGGAGCGCCGCGGCGCAGGCCTCCTTGATGAAGTCGGGCGTGTCGAAATCCGGCTCGCCGGCGGCGAAGCTGCACACATCCTCGCCGGCGGCCTTGAGCGCCTTGGCTTTTGCGTCAATGGCGAGCGTCGGCGACGGCGCGATATTCTGGGCCCAGGTGGAGAGAGGCAAAGGCGATGTGCTCATGCGGTAAAGTTCATGACGAGGAGCTTATCTTTAAATAAAAAAGACCGGCGCTGGAAAGGTAAAACCGCCGCGAGCAAGGCAGAGCCGAAGAGCAATCCTTAAAAGGCTTGCTCTTTGGCGATAACGCGGCTCCCGGCAGGTTTTGCTTCCAGCCCGTTGGGTTCGTGCAGAAACCCGGCTGGCGCGGCGTTGTCTTGGGTGGAGAAAGCCGCTCCGCGGATATCCCCACCCAAGCCGCCTTGCGCAGCCAATTTTCTGCACGAACGACGGCCATTTTTATTTAAAGATAAGCTCCAATGGGTGCACTTGCGGAAATCAAGCTCCGCCAGTGGCGGAAAGACCAAATCCCAGACGTCCAAATTCCAAAGGAGCGGTTCCTGGCTTTCTGGCTTCCTACTGAGAATTACCAAATCCGAACTTCAGTTTTTGGCTTTTGGACAGTGGCGTTTGTGATTTGCGCCTGCAGGCGCTTTAGCGTCGCGGTTTCTTCCCGCTGCTTTTCTTCACCGGCTTGCCCATGAACTGCACCAGCGCCGAGCGCACAAGCTCGCCGGTGCTCACGCTTTTTTTGCGCGCCAGGCGGGACAGCAGCGCTTTCTGCTCTTCCGGCAAACGCACGGAGATTTGGCGGTGTTCGATTTGCTCCGCGCTGTACCGGTTGAAATTAAAATCCGCCAGCGCCTCGCGCACCACCTCGCTGGTCGAGCGCAGGGCCAGCGCCCGGCGGTGGGCCTCGATTTTAGCGATCAAATCGAGGGGCAGGTCAAACGTGAGGGGCAGGCTGATGGAATTCTTTTTGGCCATGTCGGGGCGAGAAAATTGCGTCGTTACGGCAAGGGAACTAGCCGCGTGCGGTGCATGGGAGCAACGCAAAAGTTCCGGCTAAAAATACGGTCGCAAAATTGGGCATGGACAGCGCGGGATGCTTGGCTGATTTTCCGCCCATCGTGGCCAAGGTCGTCATTGAAAACCTCCTGAAGGTTTATCCCGAAAAAACCGGCCCCGGCGTGCGGGCGGTCAACGGCATCAACCTGGCCATCGAGGATCGTGAGTTCATGGTGCTGGTGGGGCCGTCCGGCTGCGGCAAGACCACCACGTTGCGCATGATCGCCGGACTGGAGGAAATTTCCGGCGGCACCATCGCCATCGACGGCCAGGTGGTAAACCGCGTCCTGCCCAAGGACCGTGACATCGCCATGGTTTTCCAAAACTACGCGCTCTACCCGCACATGTCGGTTTACGACAACATGGCTTTCGGCTTGAAGCTGAGAAAGTTTTCCAAGGGCGAGATCGACGCCCGCGTGCGCGAGGCCGCCGCCATGCTCGGTTTGGAAAACCACCTCCAGCGCAAACCCAAGGCCCTCTCCGGCGGCCAGCGCCAGCGCGTCGCCGTCGGCCGCGCCATCGTGCGCAAGCCCAAGGTCTTTCTCTTTGACGAACCGCTCTCCAATCTCGACGCCAAGATGCGCGTCTCCACCCGCGCCGAAATCTCCCGGCTCCACGCCCGGCTCGGCGCAACCATGATTTACGTCACCCACGACCAGGTCGAGGCCATGACCATGGGCGACCGAATCTGTGTCATGAAGGACGGCCACATCATGCAGGTGGCCGAGCCGCTCACCCTCTACAACCAGCCGGCCAACCTTTTTGTCGCCGGCTTCATCGGCAGCCCGTCGATGAATTTTTTCCATGGCACCGTGCGCCGCACGGGAAACTCCCTGGGCTTCGTCGAGGACAACCCCGCCGCCACGCCGCTTGCGCTGCCGCTCGGCGCCCAGGCCCAGGCCTATGTCGATCGGCCCATCACGCTTGGCCTGCGGCCCGAAGACATCTGCGACGCGACGGCCGACTCCGCCGTCACCGCCGAGGCCATGGTTGAAATCGCCGAGCCGATGGGCGCCGAGACCTTCGTGCACCTGAACACGGGCGCGACCCCGTTTATTGCCCGGGTTCAACCCACCGC
>DATMNP010000045.1:0-8862 GCA_035568935.1 Opitutaceae bacterium
AACCCGTCCGCGTGTGAACCCGTGCAAGAACCAGTAGCCGTCGCGTGAGCGACGGTGAGGGAGGTTTTTGGAGAGCGAGGAGTCTGCGACGAGCGAACAAAAACCGACCGAAGTCGGGGATGTGGATAACGCGGCAAAGCCGCGTTAAACCATTGAGACCAATGGCGATCAGGGGAGCCCCGCCTATCCCCGCCGTGGGGAAGGGTGTGGGGATACCCTAAGCGGACGGATTTTCGGCGAAAAATGTTCGAACTTTGTCCAATAGACACCGCCAGTCTTAGCCCGACGCGAAGCAAGGGCGAATACTGTCACGTCGAAGCTTGCGACTGGCGAACGGAGACGGGCTGTCGCTCTTGTGCGGGCTACGATCTGGCAGGCCAGTCTTCGCAATGCGAACGGCTCAGGATCCCGCACAAAGTCGAGCAACTTACGCGAAGGCGGCCAAACTCCCGAAGTTAGATTTCCAGTTATACCAATGTCCCCTCCCAATTAGACTTTTGAGCCATGCAGCTGTGGTAGGGCGAGGCGTCCCCGACGAGCCGTTCGGACCTCGCTCAGGGCTACAGGCGCGGCGCGCCCGGCGGTCGCGCCCTACCAAAGTCCAAATGCAAGAGGCGAATGGTATTAGCCTCGATTTAAAAAACAAAAACGCCCGAGACAGTATGCCGCGGGCGCAGGAGCAAGCGAGAGTTGTCGAGATTACGGATTAGGTTGTGGCCGTGAGCGAGCAGCCAGAGGGAGGGTTGAATGAAGGGTTGGCTACTTACGGCAGGCCGAGCCTAAAGGTGGCGCTGCCGACGTAGGTGGCGCCGTTCATCAGCCAGATGGCACACTCGTCGGACGCCGTATCCTGCCAGATGAGGTCGGGTTTGCCATCGCCGTTGAAGTCGGCGGCGCCAACCAAGTTCCAGTCGGTCGAAACCGTTCCAAGACCGATGCTGCTGACGTAGGTGGTGCCGTTCATCAGCCAGATGCCGCGCTGCCCGTTCTTCGTGTTCTGCCAGATGAGGTCGGAGTTGCCATCGCCGTTGAAGTCGGCGGCGCCAACGATGTCCCAGTCGGGGGTAACGGTTCCAAGACTGACGCTGCTGAGGTAGGTGGTGCCGTTCATCAGCCAGATGGCGCGCTGCCCGTTCTTCGTGTTCTGCCAGATGAGGTCGGAGTTGCCATCGCCGTTGAAGTCGGCGGCACCGGCGATCTGCCAGTCGGGGGTAACGGTTCCGAGACTGACGCTTCTGAGGTAGGTGGTGCCGTTCATCAGCCAGATGGCACGTTGCCCGTTCTTCGTGTTTTGCCAGATGAGATCGGGTTTACCATCGCCGTTGAAGTCGGCGGCACCGGCGATCTGCCAGTCGGGCGTAATGGTTCCGAGACTGACGCTGCTGACGTAGGTGGTGTCGCTCATCAGCCAGATGGCGCGCTGCCCGTTCACGGTGTTCTGCAAGATAAGGTCGGGTTTGCCATCGCCGTTGAAGTCGGCGGTGCCGGCCAAAGTCCAGTCGATTTCGATTTTTAACATCAGAGCCTGGGTGCCTGTACCACCCGCATTGGTGGCACTTAGTGTCACCGAGGAGATTCCGGGAGCGCCCGGCGTCCCGCTAATGAGCCCGGTCGAGGTATCCACCGAAAAACCGGTTGGCAGTCCGGTTGCCCCGTAGCTGGTTGGAGAATTGGAGGCGATAATTTGATAACTAAAAGGCACTCCTACTGTCCCGGAGGCGGTGTCGGGACTCGAGATCACAGGGGCTTGCAAAGAGTTGATCGCGTAATGGGCGGAGAAGACCGTGCTGTCCGTCATGCCGGTTTTGTAGGCCATGGCATTGAGCGTGGTCGAGGTGCTGATGGAAACGGACCCTCCGTTGGACAGGGCGGTGCCATGGGTAACGGTGCCACCGCTCTCGGTCGGCGTGGAGCCGTCGGTGGTATAGGCGATCGATGCGCCACTGGTCGCCGAGGTGATCGTTACCAACTGCGCGCTCGTGTAAGTGCCCGCGGGGGGGGTGAAGGTCGGCGTAGCCACTTGCGGCACGTTGATGTTATAAAGGCCGGGCGTCACGGCGCTGTCTGTCATGCCGGTTTCGTAAGCCATGGCATTGAGCGTCGTTGTGGTGCTGATGGAAACGGATCCTCCGTTGGACAGCGCGATGCCATGGGTAACGGTGCCACCGCTCTCGGTCGGCGTGGAGCCGTCGGTGGTATAGGCGATCGTGGCCCCGCTGGTCGCCGAGGTGATCGTCACCGACAGTGCGCTCGTGTAGGTGCCAGCCGGAGGGCTGAACGTCGGCGCCGTCACCGGAGTGATTATTTTGTAGGTGGCCGACACAACCGGGCTATACGTATAGCTGCTCCCGGTCGCAGTGGCGGCATAGGCGAAGACCGTGGAGGTGCCTGGCGGTAGCGAAATCGAGCCCGTGTAGGGGGAGTATGGGGTGCCATTGATACTGTAATAGATGGTTGCGCCAGGGGTGGCATCGCTGAGCACCAATGGCTGCGCGCTCGTATAAGTGCCACCAGGAGGGTTGAACGTCGGCGGCGCAAGTTGCGGGTTGATGGTGTAGAGGCCGGGAGTCACGGCGCTGTCCGTCATGCCGGTTTCGTAGGCCACGGCATTGAGCGTGGTCGTGGTGCTGATGGAAATGGACCCTCCGTTGGGCAACGCGGTGCCATGGGTCACCGTGCCGCCGCTCTCCGTCGGCGTGGAGCCGTCGGTGGTATAGGCGATCGATGCACCGCTGGTCGCCGAGGTGATCGTCACCGACAGTGCGCTCGTATAAGTGCCAGCCGGAGGGCTGAAGGTCGGCGCGGCCACCCCAGCGGTCGCGAGTTTTGCCACTTCCTTTCCGGCTTGCAGAAATAAGCCAACGCCAAAGTCGGCGGTGGTGGTGGAGCTGCTGGGACCCGGAGCTGTTCCTACGCCCTGCACATAGCCCAGGAACCCGTTCGTGTGCACGGCGGTGGTCACCATCCCGTTCCACGCCTTGGTCACAGCTGGCAGGTAAGTGGCCGAATCAAGCGCTCCGGAATTGACGCCCCAAGCCAGTCCGTAAGTGAAGCCGGCCGTACCTGAAGTCTCGGGCGTTCCAAACTGCGATGGGTTGGTCAAATTCGCATACCAGAAGCCATCGCTTTGCTGCAGCGTGATCAATTTGGCTGCCATCGCTTGGAAAGTACTGAGATAGTCGGCATAATGGGGGTCGTTGGTCGGAAGAGTCTCCAGCACTTTGGCGAGGGCAACAAAGGCCCACGCATTTCCCCGGGACCAAAAGGACGTGCCCACATAAGTGCTATCCCGCCACCAAAGACTTTTCGTCTGGTCATAAAGGGAGGATTTTGTGTGCGAATATTCCGAGTACATCTTTGCGGCGTAGGCGGGATCGGCGTTGATCTGGCCGAGCTCGGCGAAAACCGGCATCGCCATGTTGAGGGTATCGACCCACGTCCAATCGTTGGAGCTTGAACTATTGATGATGCTTTTCACGTCCGCCGTGATGTGCGTGAGGTCGGAGGAAGTGCCGAGGATCTGATACAGCCGCACGTAGACTTCGCCGGCCGTCTGGTTGTTGGCATTGCGCGTAGTGTCGCCGCCCAACAAGGAATAAGTATGGGCACTCGCCCAAGCCTGGCCATAATTCAAATAATTGCTGTTTCCAGTGGCGTCGTAGGCGGCCATATCGCCGAGCACGCAAACGGAGCCGTCCCAATAGTTGTTAACCGAGCCGGCGGAATTATTCTGTATCCAGTAATTGTTGACACTGCTGATCGTCGCCAGAATGGCCGAATGGGACGGTAGCTGTAGACTCGGGTTGGTGCCGGCGGCCCGGAGCAGGCCGGCAAGGGTGGCCAGCATGAAAAAACCACAGGGTAGCGAACGTAAAATATTAGCTTTCATTTTTGGCAGGTTGGGCTCCATGGAAAACATGAAGGGGGCAATAAGGCTCTTACGGGGTATGGGGGTTATTTCCTATGTCGTTGCAAAATACATGCCAGCATTTATGATGCAATTGGAAAGGACTAAGACACCGGCGTGTTGTTGTAACAATATAGTGAAACGCTCGGATCAAGGAGTCCGCCTGCTGCCGATATCGGCCGGGCAGGCTATGAGGAGCAATGATCGCACGGCAAAACTGCAACTAAGTTGCTGGATGAAATATCACGGCCATGGCCGCCGAGCATTCTCGATCGTGAAAAACTATAACGAGTACAAGAACGACGAATAAAGCATCATTCGTCTACGCACGGGCCACGGCGCCGGGTTTCAGGATCATCGGCTGTTGCGCGGTTGCCCTGCTTTCGGCGACAAAGCGTTCCAGTTCCTCGATGGCGCGCGCGGGGCCGTCTTCCTTCAGTAAAACTTTGCGGGCCTCAAGCCCCCGTGCCTTGTAGCTGGGATCGGCGGCGATGCGTTCCGTCGCGAGGTAAAGCTGTTGCGGCCAGATTTTTTGCCCGAGGCGGAACCCGCAGCCGAGCCGCTCGATTTCCTGACCGAAAAACTGCTGGTCGCCGATGTGCGGCACCACGATCTGCGGCACGCCGGCGTGCAACACGCTGGCGGTCGTGCCCGCGCCGCCGTGGTGGATGACCATCGAGGCGTGGCGGAAGAGCTGGTCGTGCGACACTTTGCCGACGATCTTGATGTACGGGCAGTCGGGCGGCGCGGCAAACTCGGCCCAACCACTTTGCATGATGATTTTTTTTCCGCGCGGCCAGTTCTTGACGAAACGCCGCATGACGGCGCGCCGGTTGTCGTAAACCATACTGCCGAAAGTCAGCACGGGCACGGTTTCGCCGCCGGTGAAAGCCGTCACCTCCGCATCGAGCGCGGCATCCTCCGGCGCCTGCCAGCGGCAGTAGCCGGTGAAGCGAAAGCGCGGGTGAATTTCCGCATTTTTCGGTTGCATGAGGCTTTTTGACACGGCCACGAGGACGAGATTGGCCGGCTCGGAAAAAAACTTGCGCACTTTGGGCAGGCCGGACGCGCGCAACGGCGCAGCCACGGCGCCGTTGATGATGGTGTCCACGGCGACATTGCCCACCCGCCAGAGCGCGCGGTTCCACAGCCGGCGCAGCGGCCGCGGAAACCACGGGGGCAGGGCGAGGTTCTCCGGTGGATAATCAGGCGAGGGAACCGCCTGGTGCGCGAAGGCGAAGCTCGCGAACGGCACGCCTTTGCGCTCGGCCATGCTGCGGTTCATCGGGAACAAATACGACGACACCAGCAGGTCGGTTTCATCGAGCGCCTTGTCCATGCGTGCGATCATCTCTGTGATGTACGGCAGCGCGCCGACGTAGATTTCGCGGAGCTGGTAAAGCGGCAGGCGGATTTTTTGCAGGCGCCCCATCCAGTAGCTGAGGTCGGCCTGCTCCCAATTCGGGCAAAGCGGCAGAAACTCAATGCCGGCGGCCTCGATGTCCCGCTGGTAGATGGGAATCGTGGCAAAGCGCACCTTGTGCCCGGCGCGTTGCATCGCGACCGCCAGCGCAATGATCGGGTAAATGTCACCCGTCGAACCGTGGGACGTGAGAATGACGCGCATAGGCCAGTTTGTTGGAAATTACCCAACCTGCACGACGAAACTTGTCACAGGTGTGTGACGATTGGGTGACATAGTCTTGTTCTGAGCGCATCGGGACGCCGCGCTCCACCATTAAAGAAAATTTGCGTTACAGTTCCGCCAGCAGCGCCCGCAGCTCGCGTTCAGGGTCCTCGTGCTGCTGTTCGACCGCGAGGCCCAGTGCGTTTTCCAGCACCGGCTTGCCTTCGTCGCGGCGGCCAAGCTGCACCAGGAGTTTTCCGAGCAGGATCCTTGGCATCATCCAGTCGGCTTTTTTGTTCGCGCAAAATTCGAAGTGCGGCACGGCTTCGGCGCCGCGTCCCTCTTCCGCGAGTGCCTGCGCAAGGCTGAAGCGAAAAAGTTCGTTGTCGGGCTGACGCGCCACCAGCGCGGCGAAGTGTGCGGAACGGATATTCATATCATCAATGGTGGAAGCACCCTAAACCTCATCGATGGCCACAAGCACCCCGGTGATGTTGTCCGGCCCGCCGCGGCGGTTAACATTCTCGATGATTTCTTTCATCGCGTCCGCCGGGTTGTCGGCCCGACCGAGGATTTCCTTCAGCTCGTTTTCCTTGATCACCCGGCTGAGTCCATCGCTGCAAAACAGCACGCGTTCGCCCGCGGCGACCGGCCGCACGAGAAGATCGACTTCGGGTGGCTCGGACTGGCCGATGCAGCGGGTGAGCGAAGCCCGGTTGGATTCGGTGAAGTAGGCCAGCAGTCGTTGTGCGCCGCGCAGGTTGGCTTCGTTTTCCAGCGAGTGGTCCAGGGTCAGCAAATCGAGCTGGCCGTCGTGCCACACGTAGCAGCGCGAATCGCCGACATGGGCGAGATAAAGTTGTCCGCAGGTGATCATTCCCAGTGTGAGGGTCGTGGCGATGCCGAGTTCCGGGCTTACCTTGTGGCCGAGCGCCAAAACGCGGGCATTGGTCTCGCGCACGATTTGCACCAAATCGATGACTTCGCCTTCCGGCAGGGCGCGATAAAGGTCGCGCACGGTGTTGACCGCCATTTGCGAGGCATCCGCCCCGCAGGGCAGCCCGCCCACGCCATCGGCCACGGCAAAAAGGCCGGCCGATTCATCACAAAGGTAACTGTCCTCGTTTTCGCTGCGGACTTTGCCGATGTCGCTCAGGGCGGCGGTGCGGAGATGCATGGGAAACAAAGCAGTCTGGACCAGATCAGCGTCAAGCGAAAGGCTGAAATCGTGCCTCGCGGGTGTCGCAAGTGAGGGTTTCCCAGTGCGGCGTGGGCAGGCTGTCGAGAAAAAGGCGCCCGTAAGTTTTTGCCAGCACGCGCGAATCGAGGAGGGTGATGAGGCCGCGGTCGCTGGCCGTGCGGATGAGCCGGCCCACGCCCTGGCGGAACTTGATGAGCGCGTCGGGCAGGGTGAGCTCGTTGAACGGATTGCCGCCGCGGTCGCGAATGTGCTCGGCGCGCGCCTCGAGGATCGGGTGCGTCGGCGGATCGAAGGGCAGGCGGGTGATGATGACCTGGGCAAGCGCATCGCCGGGCACATCGACGCCGGTCCAGAAACTGTCGGTGCCGAAAAGGATGGCGTTGCCCAAGTCGCGCATGCGCGTGGTCATTTCCGTGCGGGAGAGATCCTCGCCTTGCACCAACAACGGGCGCCCGGCGGCGGAAAAATCCTCCCCCAGTGCCGCCGCGCAATGGCGCAGGTCGTGGTAACTGGTGAAAAGGACGAGCGTGCCGCCGGTGACGCGCAGGGCGCAAAACCGCAGCCAGTCCACGAGCGAATCGAGCGACAGCCGGGCATCCTTGGGCGAGGGCAGGGGTATGTCGGCGGCCACATAGACACGCATGTTGCGCTCGAAATCGAACGGCGACGCCTCCACCACGGCGTGGGCGTCATCCGCGCCGATGCGCTGGGCAAAGGTTTCGATGCGACCGCTGAGCGCGAGCGTGGCGCTCGTGCACACGACGCTTGTGCGGCAGCCGAAGAGATGCTCGCGCAGGGCCGGCGCGACGTCGATGGGCGCGCTGCGCAGCGTGACGATGGTTTGCCGGCGGCCGGTGCGCTCGGCCCAATAGACGTGGGCGGGGTCCGACAGCGCAAGCCACTCGTTGAAACCGGCGCGCAGGCTCTTGATCCGCCCGGCCTGGTCGAGCAGTTCGTCGCGGTCGCGGCCTTCGTCGAGGCGGTCGGCCAGTTTGCTGATGATTTTGTGCAGCGCGGTGAGCGGGCCGTCGAGCATGGGCTCGGCGACATCCTGCTCGCGCAGGCGGACGATGGATTGCGAGGCGAGCAGGGTGGCGGAAATGAAATCGAAAAATTGTTTCGACGCATCCAGCGCATCGAGCACGAGCTGTTGCGCCTCGGCTCCCCCTTCCTTGCGCAGCAGGCCGCGCTTGTTTTTCGGGTTGAAGAGCAGTTTCAACGCGCGATCGACCCCGTAGCTGCTGAGGCTGAGGCCGAAGTTTTGCGTCGCGACCTCGGGGATGGTGTGGGCCTCGTCGATCACGACGAAATCGTCCGGGAATAGCAGCCCGCGCGTCGTGCTGCCCGCGCCCTGGGCCTGGGCGCCGCCGGAGTTGATCAGCGCGAAGAGCAGCGCGTGGTTGACGATGATGACGTGGGCCGAGCGCAGGCGGGTGCGCGCGCGCTGGTAGAAACATTTCTCGCCGTTGCAGTGCTTGCGGGAGCACGAGGACGAGTCGGAGTTGATGGTTTCCCAGACTTCCGCCCGCGGCGGGGGATTGAGCTCGAAGCGCAGGCCGGTGGTGCTGGTCTCGGCCCACGCGGCAATGCGCTGGAGCTCGGTATAATCGTCGTCGGCGAAAAGCGTGCCGCGGTCGGCCAGCGCGTAGGCGAGGCGCGTCGTGCAAAGATAATTGGACTTGCCGACCAGCACCGCGGACTTGAACGCGGCGTACGGCTTCAACTCGTCGACGGCGGAGAAGAATTTGCGGCAGAGCGGCAGGTCCTTTGTCTCGAGCTGTTCCTGCAGCGAGATCGTGTGCGTGGACACGATCATCTGGCGCGTCTGGCTCATGGCGTGAATGAGGCCCGGCAGCAGGTAGGCGAGGGACTTGCCCACGCCGGTGCCGGCCTCGAAGAGCAGCGGTTCATCGGTTTTCATCGCCGCAGCCACGGCCCGCGCCATTTGCGCCTGCTGCGGACGGTGCTCGAGCTCGAGCGCGTCGCACAGCCAGCCGTCCTCGGAAAAAATCTTCGCCGTCAGCGCGGGCGCGGGCGAAGGAGGCTGGGCCGGCACCAGGCCGGCGGGTTCGTTGAGACCGATCATCTGCGGTTAATTGATATTGAGTCCGCCAAGCAACGAAATGC
>DATMNP010000046.1:0-24124 GCA_035568935.1 Opitutaceae bacterium
CCTTGAGAGACCGGCGATGCGGATGCCGTTGAACAAAACCAGACCAAACAGGCCGAGAACCGTAAGGCTTCCCAGAAATCCTTTTTCCTCGGCGATGACCGAGAAGATAAAATCGTTGTGCGCGACCGCGCGCGGCAGGTAGCCGAGCTGGGCCTGCGTGCCCTCGGTCCAGCCGGTGCCGAGGAAGCCGCCGCTGCCGACGGAGATGAGGGACTGGCGCTGGTTCCAGCCGATGCCCATGGGGTCGATCTTGTCGGGCGCGATGAAAGAGACGATGCGGTTGCGCTGATAGTCGTGGAGGGGAACCCAGGTGTGGTGCTCGTATTTGCCCTTGTCGTTGATGTACGAAAGGTGGTGGGACTCCATGAAGTCCATGTAGCGGTAGCTGTCGAACGCCACGACGCCCAGCAACACGACAAACGCCCCCAGCGCTGCCGCGAAGAAACGCGAAGGCAGCTTGGAAACGTAGAGCATGGAAAAGACCATCGGGGGCAACACTATCGCCGACTTCAAGTCGGGCTGCAACAAGATCAATACCAAAGGCAAACCCACCGCAAGCGCCAATTTACCAAGGACTTTGAAAGATTGCTGGACGGTGCCGATCTCCGACCAGATCAAAATGCTGGCGGTGATGAGAAGCACGGCGATCTTGGCCGGTTCCGACGGTTGGAGCTTGAAAACCCCCAGGTCGATCCAGCGCTGGGCGCCGAATTGGGTGTCGCCGATGCCCGGGATGAGCACCAACAGCAGCGGCACGAGGCAGGCCAGGTAGAACCAGTGGGCCGTGCTCAGCCAGAAGCGATAATCGATGAGCGACACCGCCAGATAGATCACCGCCCCCGCCGCCAGCCACAGCAACTGCATGGCCCAGGCATTCCCGTGCGTGGAATATTGTGCGCTGTAAATGAAGCACACGCCGAATGCGCTCAGCCCGAGCAGGGAAAGCGGTGTCACGAAATCCCACCGCGCACGGGTGGTGGTTTTGAAGACGCTGAGGAATTCGGTGGAGGCTCGCGGGGTCACAAACGGCATAGTTAAACCTTTTCTGGAGTTGCGTGCAAGGCCGCCGACGAGCAAATCATAAATCCCAAACGGCAAATCACAAAGAAACTCGAACCCGAATTACTTTTTGCCACGAAAGCTCACAAGGATCGCAAAGAAATCCCTCTTCTTTGTGCTCTATGCGTTCTCTCGTGGCTACATCCGATTCCCGGCTTCTTGGTTTCTGGATAAAAATGATCAGGGGGTTGAATTCAGAAACCATGAATCCCGGAGGGGAGGGCGAGTGCCGAATCACCAAATCCTGATTTGTTGTTTTTTTTGGCGTTTGGAGGTTTGTGATTTGCAGCCCCGCCGGGCCTCCCGAGAAAACTTGTGCTTTGGGGGGCGTTGGCTAACTTGCCCCTCTTATAAATCAGTGCGAGTCCCCGAATATGTCTTCCTGATTGCGCAATTTGCATCGTTGCCATGGTCATTCGTCGCAGCGGTGACGGTGGGCGCAACGGCGGGGCTGGTCATCGTGTGGCTGGTCATGGGCCACACCCGCCGCCTGGCCAGGGAAAGCGCGGCGCAGCTCCTCGAGGTGACCAAGCGCGAGGCGGCCGTCGCCGGCCAGGAAGCCAAGCAGAAGGCGGAGGAGGAAATCTCGGCCCGCCGCACCGCCTTCATGCGCGATTTCGACCGCCGTGAAATCGAGGCCGACCTCAAGCTTCGCGAGATGCGCTCGCACGAGGAGTCGCTGGCCCTGCTCGATTACCAGCTTGAGCAAAAACAGGAGCGCATCGCCCGTGAAAATGCGGCGCTCCAGCAGGCGCGCGACGCCATGCGGTCACTCTCGAAAAGCCTGCGCAAGCGCCTCGAAGGCGTCTCGAACATGGACGGCGACGAAATCAAAAAACAGCTGCGCGAGGAACTGCAGCTCGAGTGCCAGGACGAGTTGCGCGCCCTGCGGCGCAGCATCCTCGACCGCTCCGAGCAGGACATCCAGAACGAGGCCAAGCGCATCCTGCTGGCCTCGATGCAGCGGCTCGCCAGCCAGCCCAACAACGATGTGACCGCCACCATCGTGTCCCTGCCCGGCGACGACATGAAAGGCCGCATCATCGGCCGGGAAGGCCGCAACATCAAGGCCTTCGAGGCGGTCACGGGCGTGACCCTCCTGATCGATGAGTCGCCGCAGACGGTTCTGATCTCGTCGTTCGACCCGGTGCGCCGCGAAATTGCGCGCGTGGCGCTGGAAAACCTCATCAAGGATGGGCGCATCCACCCCGCGACCATCGAGGAGTTCGTCAAGCGGGCGGAGGAGGAGATGGACGTCAATCTCACGCAGGCTGGCGAGGACGCGGTCACCCGGCTCAAGGTCAACGGCCTGCACCCGGAAATCATCAAGCTCCTCGGCAAGCTCAAGCATCGCTTCAGCTACACGCAGAACGTGCTCGATCACTCGGTCGAGGTCGGCTTCCTCTGCTCGATGATCGCGAGCGAAGTCGGGCTCGACCCGAATGTCGCCAAGCGCGCCGGCCTGCTCCACGACATTGGCAAGGCGGTCGAGGGCGAATACGAAGGCAGCCATGCGGTCATCGGCGCCGAGTTCATCAAGCGCTACGGCGAAACCTCCATCGTCGTCAACGCCGTCGCCGCGCACCACGAGGAAGTGAAACCGGAGACGGTCTATGCCGGGCTCGTCATCCTCGCCGACACCATTTCCGCCGTGCGGCCCGGCGCGCGCGCCGAGTCGATGGCGGGTTACCTCCAGCGCCTGGAGCGCCTCGAGAAACTCGCGATGTCGATGGAGGGCGTGCACCAGGCCTTTGCCATCCAGGCCGGCCGCGAAATCCGCGTCGTGGTCAAGCCCGAGGCCGTCACCGACGAGCAAGCCCGCGAGATATCCAAGGTGCTCCGGAAGAAAATCGAGGACGAGCTGCAATATCCCAGCACGATCAAGATCACCGTCATCCGCGAAGCGCGGTTCACGGAGACGGCGACCTAGCGCGCAAGCGCGAGGTCGCCGTCTCCGAGGCGAGAGGCGTCAGGCAAGAGGCGATAGGGCAGCCGCAAGAAGACAGAAGCCAGACGGCAGAGATCAGAGGGCGGAACTTTCTATCGATTTTATCTGACATCTGACCTCTGATCTCTGAAATCTACACCCATCCCCATCGCCAATAGCCTATCGCCCAATCATGGATCCCAAGCTCCTCCAGGTTTTCCCCAATCCCGCGCCGCAGAGGGACTACCTCATCGAGCATACCCACCATGAGTTTACCTCGGTTTGCCCGATGACCGGCCACCCCGATTTCGCGGAGATCACCGTGCGCTACGTGGCCGACAAAAAATGCGTGGAGTTGAAATCGCTCAAGCTCTACTTCCACGCCTACCGCAACCAGGGGATTTTTTTCGAAGCGGCGACCAACCAGATTTGTGACGACCTGGCCGCGATCCTTCAGCCGCGCAGCCTCACGGTCGTCGCCCACTGGAAAGCCCGCGGCGGCTTCACCTCGGTCATTACGGCCAGCCACAAAAGAAAATCTCGACGAGCCCGCCGCTGAACGCTTTTAATTTACCTTCCATGAAAATCCTGCGTCTTTTTCTCCTGACTCCCCTTTTTACATTCGCGGCCCTGGCCGCCGATAATTCCGTACCGGTCGCGTTACCGACTCCCCCCGCACCCGCGAAAGCCCCCGCACCGGTGGTCCAGGCCGATCCGGCGGTGGTCGATTCAGTCCTGAAGGCCCTGCATTTCGACGAATTGATGGGCAAGGCGCTGGATCAGCAGAAGCAGATGGTCCAGCAGATGATTGCAAGGGCGAGCATGCCGGGCACGGCTGCGGATGAGATCGCGGCCTTCCGGAAAAATGCCATGGATACGGCGTTTATCGGATTGAGCCCCGAGGAAATCCATGCCGTTGCCGCGCGCAATTACGGCGAGACCTTTACCACGGACGAGTTGCGCGCCATCGCGGATTTCTACAACTCGCCAGCCGGCCAGGCCTACGCGACGAAGCGGCCCCAAGCAGAGCAGAAAATCGGGACGGCACTCCGGCCGCGCGTGATGGAAGCGATGAAGAAAATCCAGCAGTTGACGCGGGATTTTGTCGCCAAGCAGCAGGCCAAAGCCACGGAGGATGCAGCCAAGGCAGCCGCGGCGAAAGCCAAAGACCAAAAGACCGCGGGCCCTACGCCTACTCCCACGCCCGCGACCAGCGCACTTCCTGTGCCTTCGCCGACTCCGCTGCCCAAATCGTAAACCGCGGCAGCCCGCGGATCATCGAAGGTCGAAGTCGATCCCGAGGTGGAGCGCGTTGTCGCCTGGGCTTTGTGGCATTAGCGAAAAAGGCTCGCCGCGCATTCCGGTTGCATAGGTTCGAGGGTAGGGCGCGTTATCCCTAACGCGCCGCAAGGCATTCGCCTTTGCTGTGGCGGCGGGTTAAGGATAACCCGCCCTACCTAAAAAATCGGGACAATGTGCGCCATCCTGTGAACTGCTTGAGGATCGTTCCCGGCTTCTTGGTTTCCGAATTAAAACGATCCGGATGGATTGATTCAGAAGCCAGGAATCCAGGAAACATTTTTTTGTGCCCTATGTGATCCTTCGTGGCTAAAATATCCCACGGAAAATCTTGGTGGTGGAAAAGCAAAACAGCCACAAGAGATCGCAAGGAGCGCAGGGAAATTTCTCCTGTGGCCTCTGACCACGGCTCACGGATTGAGGTTGGTCGCGGTGAGCGAGCAGCCCGGTGGCGTGTCGCCAAGGGTGAGATTCCAATGGTCCAGGCTGGTCGCCGGGTTGGCGGTGCGGCGGAAGGCATAATTGGAGCCGACGGCCTGTTCGAGGCCGCCGGGCGCCGTCACGAAGGCCGAGTACGTGTGCGTGGTCATATTCACGACCAGGCGGAAGTGATAGGTGACGTTGGCCAAATAGTTGAGTTTGGTGGGGACGTAGCCGGTGCCATTGTAGGCATCGACCTGGCCCGAGGGATTGAAGCGCACGCTGCAGGAGTTGTCGCCCGGGGCCGTGGCGGCTCCGCTGGACAGGCCGACCACGGCGTTTTCCGGCGACACGGTGGGCGTGGCGTCGAAGGTGGCGGTGAAGGTTCCGGTCGCGGCCGGGAAAATGGGCAACGCATGCCATCCATCGCCCGAAGACCCGGCCAGGGTCCTGCCCGATGAGGCGAAAGTGCCATTGATCGCATGGTCGGCCTGTATATTCTTAAACGTGAAGCTTGTCACCGGGCCCACGCTCAAGCCGTCGACATTCACGTCGGCCACGACGGATCCGGAGTTGGGCGTGATTTCGACCGTGAAGTTGTCGCCGGCATTGGCCGAGGCAACCGGGCTGAGGCCGGCGCCCGGGGAGCGGATCGTGTGCGCATTTTTGGACAACGGTTTGAACGATGCGCCCACGGTGTGATTGGCCTGCACATTGACAAACGGGGCGCCCGAAGTTTCGCCGATGCTCGAGCCGTCGATGGTCACGTCATTGACGATGGAGTTGCTGCTGTTGGGAATAATCCCAAGCATGATGTTGTTGCCCTGGGTCACGACGACACGGGAAGGACGGATCGATCCGCCCGTGACGGGACTTGCCGCAATGGTGAATTGCGGGACGGTTGCGGGCACGAAAGTCGCGCTCACGGTGTGACTGGCCTGGAGGTTGGCAAAAGGAACGGAGGCAAGGGCGCCCGAGCTGACACCGTCGACCTGCACATCATTCACCTCGAATCCGGCGTCCGGCGTGATCGTGACGGTTGCGCTGCCACCCGCATTTACGGCAAGACTGGGACTGACCAGTCCATTCGGGCCGGAGCTGGAGGTGATGGTAAACTCGGGTGGGCTCGCTTGGAAAACGGCGCTAACGGTGTGGTTGGCTTGCACGTCCTTGAAGGGGACAGACGCCACTGCACCCGCGCTGACACCGTCGACCAAAACGTCGCGCACATGGAATCCGGCATTCGCCACAGCCAGGATCGTTACGCTGCCGCCCGCCTCCACCGTGACACTGCGGCTGACCGATCCATCCGGGCCAGCGTTGGTGGCGATGGTGAATTGGGCCAGGGTCGACTTGAAGGAGGCGCTAATCGAGTGATCAGCCTGCACATTCGTGAAGCAGAACGAACTGACGGCGCCCACGCTCGAACCGTCGACCAGCACGTCGTTTATCACAAACCCAGGGTTGGGTGTAATGGTGAAACATTGGCCGGCGCCTGATGCCACCGAAACATCGCCCGCCGGACTGATCGATCCGTTGGCGGCGGCGCGGGCGGTGATGGTGAACGGCCGGCCGCTGCTGCTGCCCCAGATTTCCACTTCGGTGAGGCTGTTCCAGGTGTTGACGCCGCTGCCGTGGCAGAGGAGCCGGACGAAGCGCGCGCTCGCGGGCGAGGGGAGGTTGTAGGTTTCCAGGGCGGTGGTCGTCCCGCTGCTGCTCAACCCGGCCGCCACGGTGGCAAAGGTTGTCCCGTCGCTGGAGGTTTGGATGTCGAAGGCCTGCACGCGGATGGTGCCTTGGTCGACGGCGACTTTCACGAAGTTGACGGTGCCCACCGCGCCGAGGTCGTACTGGATCCACTGCGGGTCGCCTTGTGCCAACCAGCGCGTGCCGAGGTCGCCATCGACCGTGTTGGCGGGCACATTGGGGCTTTGGAAGTCGCTTGCGGTCACGGCCGAACCGGGAATGTTGAACTTCGTGGGGCCGGCCAGCGGCACGAAAGAGGCGTTGATCGTGTGATTGGCTTCCACATTGGCGAAGGTGTAGGTCGTGGCACCGATGGGGAGAAATACTTGCGCACCGTCCACCACCAAGGAGCCCACTTGGAATCCAGCGTCGGGTGTAACCGTGAACGTTTGGTCGCTGGCCTGGGGCGCGGTGATAACGCCGGATGGAGTGATCGAGCCATTGCCGCTGGCGCTGGCTGAAATCGTGAAGGTTTTGCCGCCGCCCGTCCAGAACTGGACATTTTCCCAGGTGACCGTGGCCGGGCCGGTGCCGATGGCTGTTGCCCAGACGCCGAATTCGTCGAAGAACGGGCCCACGCCGCCGGTTTTCTTCTCCGCATGCGAACCATTGATATAGATATCACCGGTCGCACTTTCGTCCGCGCTGACGATCGTATTGATCCGGACCATGGTGCCGACGGTATAAGGTGATAGGACGGTGCCGCTTTGAATATCGTAGATAATCGAGCCCCCGGGCGATTTTTCGACGCCCAGGTCGAGCCACGGGGTTCCGGGCGACATGAAAGTCGCCTTTACGCCGATCCTGTCGCCGGCCAAGCCGGTAACGGTCATGTCACCTTGGAACTGCTCCGAACCGGGAGGGAGCGTTGACATCGATTCCACCGCACGCCCGGGGCCGGGAGGTATTTCGAACAAGCCGCCGATCCCGGCGAAGGAGGGAACGAACAAGCTGCCAACCGAGGTTTGGATGATGACGGATTCGTTGGCGGGCGTCCAGCCGCTGCCGATTTGGGCCCGGGCCGGGAAGGATAAGCCACCCATGAGGGCAAATGCGGCGAAGGCCTTGCCCATACATTTTGCCGCTTCCATGATAGTGAGGAGTTAAGATTATCCTGAAAAAGGGGGACCGTTGGAAAAAGGCAGCAGCTTGTCGCAAGGCGGCGACAAGGGTGGTGCTTGTACTGCCAGATAACCGGCCGTTGCAATAAAATATCCGCCGGCCTGAACGTAAGGCGGAGCGCGTTGTCCCTACGCGCTTCATTTAACCGGACTTTCCCGTCTCTTGGTTTCCTATTGATAATTACTCAATGAAGTTACATGCAGGCACCCCAAAGGTAGGGCGAGGCATCCTTGACGAGCCGAGGGAAGTTCGGCTCGCCGGGACGTCTCGCCCTACCTTGGTGATTTGTCACATCATTATGTAATTCTCAGTAATTAAAATGACCGGGGTGGGGAAGCGTTCTTAATTCGCTGGGTGGGTTGGGGCCTGCTTGATCGCGGGCGAGTCGTACAACTCCAGCGGGGGGGCCCAGAGCGCCTCGTGCAGGTCGTGGGCGTCCAGCTTCCAGATGAGGATCGAATAACCCACGGTGTCATCGGGCGGCCGCTGGGTGGCGCGCAGCCATCCGCAAAGCCGGTTAAAGCGAAGTTTTTCCAACATGCCGTATTGCTCCTGCCAGAATGGCTCCGGGTGCTGTTGGAGGACATTGAAGAGCGCCGTTGTATCACCCGCCGCGCTTTCCGCCAGGCCCAGGTTGTGCAGCGTCGCTTGGTATTCATTTTCATAAACCCGGTTCCATGGGCCAAAAACCCTGGTGTAGAGATTTTGGAACATCGTGGCGCTGATCGCATAATACCCGGGCGTGCAGGCGAAGACTTCGTGCTCCCGCCAGTCGGGAAAACCGGGCAGGCGGTTGCTGGCGATGTGGTAATACTCCGGGACGCCGGTGCCAAAATAGGAGAAAAAAACCGGCTCGAGGTCGTCCGGATCATGCGCGGCGAGCCAGCGCTTCAGCCCGGGAAGATCCTGTCCCCAATCGAGCGAGCTGTCGGCCAGGCGCCGGTAGCCTTGCGACGGGCCGCCGGCGACGCGGCTGAAGTACGCGAGGTAGTGCGGCCGAACGGCCAGCGAATCGATCGCAAACCAGCCGACCAGCAGCGCCACGGCGATTTCCACGGCGCGCCGGCGCGACGGAAAGGACAGGGCGACCGAACCCGCGAGGATATGGAATACGGGATAGACAATCAGCATGTGACGAATCCCGATGTTAAGTCCCTGCCGCATCACCACGGTCGCGTAGACGGCCACGAGCACGAACAGCGGGATGGAGTGGTAGAGTGCACCGCGCGCGCCCGGCCGGGCGCGCGCATCCGTAGGGATTTTGGCCTTCGACGTCGAGGCCCAGCCCAATGCGCCGAGGGCAAGCAGGCAGAACAATGCCGGTGGTGTCTTGACCCAAATGGCGTAGGGAAAAAACCAGATTTGTCCGCCGGCTTTCCAATGGCCGTTCATAAACGAGGGCCGGCGTTGGCTGGTCCCGAGCAGCTGCTCCATGCCGTTGACGAAGCCCTCGGGCAAAACGTGGGTGCGATAGCAGAAATCCGCCAGCTGGCTGGCCACGCCATGCACTTCCGAACCCGGCGGCGGCCGCGGCAGCGTGAGGGTCACATCCGCCGGATTGCCCCGGGCCAGGTACTTGAAATCAAACACGGTCCAGATCGCACCCCAGCCGACCAGGCAATGGAGAAGGAAGAGCGCCAGCAGGGCCACCGATTGCCGGCCCCGGGTGGCGAGGGACATTTTTTTCCGCAACGACCAGAGCCAGGGTTCGCGATTGAAAAATCGGGCGACGATCAAAATGACGGCGATGGGCGCGATCAACACGGCCGTCATCTTCGAGATCACGAGCAAGGAAAAAGCCAGCAGGCTGAGGAGGAGATTCGTCCACGTCACGGCATGGAGCAGCCGCCATAAACACCACGTTGAGGCCAGGAGCATCGTGGCCAAGGTGAGATCGGTTGAGACCAAGGCGCCATTCGCGAGCATGTTTGGGCAGAACGCAAACAGGGTGACGGAGACGAGGGCGCCGGCGTCGCCAAAGAGACGGCGGGAGCAGGCGAAGACGAGGAGGCCCAAGGCGACACCGATGAGCGCGGCCATGCTGCGGGCCTGGAGCAGGATCGAGTCGGGATCGTTCCCGGCGTGGAAGAACAGGTCGCGGCTGAACAGATAAAACTCAGCCGTGCGCCAGTTCTCGCTGTCGAGGGGCGGAAAGTTGGGCGAGGAAAACAAGAGCGGCAGCGTGGCCCACCGTTTCAGGAAATCCCCGTTGCCGGGATCAAAGCGATGGTCGTGCAGCTTCCACGCGTTGTAACCCGCGGTGACGTGCACCGCTTCGTCGAATGTCGTGCTCTCCGTGCGCGACGCGCTCACCGCCATGTAATAATAGCCCGCCAGCAGCAAAACGATGAGGAGGGTGTAGCGAAGGCGGGGTGACATGAGGTGGTGCGCGGGGTTGTTATCCGATATTAACCACTAATGCACACTAAGGGTCACTCATCCTTCCAGGCAGGCAGAAGACCGACTTAACCACCGATGTACACTGATAGTCACTGATAACATGAAGTTAGGTTGAACTCATTTTTATCTGTCTCTTCCGGATCAGTGATCATCAGTGTACATCCGTGGTTGAAATGCTCTAGCCGCTTCTTAGGAGTCCTTCGGTTTTTTCCGCGGGTCATTCAGGATGCTTTCCACGATGAAGACCGGGCGGCTTTTCACCTCGTCGTAGATGTGGGAGATGTAGGAACCGATGACCGAGAGGCAGAGCAACTGCACGCCGCCCATGAAAAGAACGAGGATGATGACGGTGGTGAAGCCGGTCGGGACCCGTTCGGGATGAGCGTAGCGCCAAATGACCTGTCCGATGGCGCCCAGGAAGGCCAGGGAAACGATGCCCAGCGCCAGCCACATGATGAGATCGAGCGGCACGTAGGAAAACGAAAGGATGCCCTTGCGCGCGAATTCGAAATACCGGGTAAACGAGAAGGTGCTCCGCCCGAACATCCGGTCGGGACGAGCAATGGGAACGCCAACCTGGCGAAAACCGACCCAGCTGCGCAGGCCGCGCATGAAACGATTTTTCTCGGGCAGCGCATTGAGCGCGTCCACCACCTTGCGATCGAGCAAGGCGAAGTCGCCGGTATCGACGGGGATGTTGACATAGGACATGGCGTGGAGAACGCGGTAGAACAGCTTGAAAGCCGCCCGCCGGATCGCGCCTTCCCCCCGTTTTACCCGATGGCCGTAAACGACGTCGTAGCCTTCGATCCATTTCTCATAAAAAGCGGCGATCACCTCGGGCTCGTCCTGCAAATCCCCATCGAGGCAGACCACCGCATCGCCGGTGGCGATTTTCATCCCGCTGGTGAAACAGTTTTGTGAGCCGAAATTGCGGGTGTGATTGATCACGACCAGGCCGGGGTCGCGCGCGGCGAGACCGGCGAGCACGGCGCGCGCGTTGTCGGGGCTGCAATCATTGACATAAATGATCTCGTAAGCGACGCCGATGCGCTGGAACGTTTCCTTCAGCCGCGCGTACATGATGGGAATCGCGGGCTCGTCGCGGTAGCAGGCGATGATGGCGCTGATTTTTTTCATGGTGGGAGAATAGAGGCGGAAGGGTACAGCATTTTGACCACTAATGGTCACTCATCCTGCCAAGCAGGTGGAAGACGACTTAACCACTGATGTGCACTTATAGTCACTGATAATATGAAGTGGATTAGAACTCGTTTTTTATCTGCTTTCCCGGATCGGTGACCATCAGTGTGCATCAGTGGTTAAAATGCTCTAGCCTCAAATTCATGGACTGGGGGAATGAGGCGGAACCGGGGCCGGTTCCGGCTGGCGCGCCTGCAGTTGGGCCAGTTTTTCGCGGGCCTGGGCATGATCGGGTTTGAGCCGCAACGCCGCCTGAAATTGTGCGATGGCCTCCGGCACCCGGCGCAGCGAAGCCAAGTCGACGCCGAGGTTATAATGCACCTCGGCATAACTGGGATCGCTGGGATTGTGGCGCACCAATTCCTGGTACTGCCCGATGGCCTCGGTCGTCCGACCCAGCTTGTCCAACAAAAGGGCCAGGTTGTTGCGAGCCTCGTCAAGATCGGGGTCGATGCGCAGCGCGGCTTGGAACTGCGCGCGCGCCTCCTTGAACCGACCGGCCTGGCGGAAGGCATAGCCAAGATTGTTGTGCGCCTCGGCGTAGCTGGGATTGATCCGCAGCGCTTCTTCAAATTGCGCGATGGCCTCCGGCATCTGTCCGGTCTGCCCCAAAGCGATGCCCAAATCGTCAAGCGCCTCGATATAGGAGGGATTGATCCGCAGGGCTTCCCTATATTGTGCGATGGCTTTCGACGCCTGGCCCGCCTTCATTAAAGCGAGCCCGTAACCAAGGTGCGCGGGCGCATAGTCGGGCACCAACCGGAGGGTTGCTTCAAACGACCCGAGTGACTCTGGCCCGTGGCCCGTAATGGACAGGGCCTCGGCCAGGTTGAAATTGTAATCAGGATCGGTGGGCTTGAGTCGCACGGCTTCCTGGTACTGCTCCACGGCTTCCGTTTTTCGACCGGCCTCGGACAGCACCTCCCCCAGATTATTGTGCGCCCGGGGATTTCCCGGCCGCTTGGCCACCGTATCGCTCCAAATGGACAAGGCGCTTGCGTAATCCTTGTTGCGTTGGAAGGCGAGAAATCCGAGCAGGACCGCCACGGCAAGGAGCACGCATGTGCCCAGCCGGCCGGCCCAGGCGTGGATTCCGAGCACCACCAGCACAACCACCGCCGCGAGCGGCAGGTACATGCGTTGCTCGGCCATCGTTTCCGTGACGACAGGAACCACGCTCGAACTCGGGGCGAGAATGGCGAAAAAACAGGCGCCGGCGAAACCGATGGCCGGCCAGCGCCGCAGAGCAACGACCGTGCCGGTCGCCAGGGCGGCGACGATGAGTGCGCAGGGGATGACTTCGACGGCCTGCTTCACGACGGTCGTGCCGTAATCGAAAACGAGGGGATGCGGCCACAGGGTGAGCCGCAGGTAGTGCACGACCGCCTGAAGTTGGGTCAGGGCGTACATCCACCACGGCAGGCCGCTGTCAAAACCGGCGGACCCATTGCGGTTGCCGCCCGTGCTCCACACGAGGAATCCCAGCAGGAGCCAGCTGGCGGCCAAGCCCAAATATAATGGGCGATGCTTTTTCCACGACTCCCGGAACGAACCCGCGACGAAGGTGCGATCGTAAAGCAGCACCATCAACGGGGCAGAAACCATCACTTCCTTGCTGGCCATGCCGAGGAAGCAGAAGAGGACAGAAGCCAGAAGCCAGAAAACAGGAGGCAGGAGACAGGAGTCAGGATTCAGGAGACAGGAGTCAGAAATTGCGGGCCGGAGCTCGGATTGCTTTGTCTGACTCCCGACTCCTGGCTCCTGACTCCTGATAAAACAATACAGCGTTAGCAGGTAAAACAGGCCCATGAGCGACTCGGCTCTTTGCACGGTGTACGTCACCGACTCGGTTTGGAGCGGATGAAGCATCCAGAGGGCCGCGACGGTGAAAGCGAGCAGCGTAGCATTCGCTGCGATCTCAAGTCTCAGATTTGAAACTTCAGATTGGGTTGTCGCCGGGCCCTCCACTATCTTAGATTTGAAACCTGAAATCTGAAATGCTCGCGTCGCGTCTAGCGACGCGAGGGTCCGTCGAATGATACCAAACAGAGCCAAGCCCGCGAGGATATGAACCGCCAAATTCAGTGCGTGATAACCCCGCACATCGGTTTTTCCAAAGGCATAATTGATGGCCAGGGAGAGGTTGACGATGGGCCGGCCGCTGGTGGTCAGCCGGCCCGGTGGCGCCAACACGGGCCCGACCGGCCAAAGGTGCCGGATCGTTGGATTGCCGGGAATGGCCGTTAGATCATCATAGATGAACGGAACGGAGAAGCTATTATGGTAAGCGATGAGCGCGGCGACCACCAGCAAGCCGCCGGCAAGAAAAACGCCCGCGCGTGACGTGGCAAAGGATGGCTGCGGGCGAACTGTTTTTGTGTTCACAATCGCTGCCGGATGGACACGGCGCGCAGTTCATAGACCGGAGGGGTTTCCATGGCTCGAAGCGGAGGCTTGTCTATTGTTCCGATTGGCTGGGTGAGATCGTTTGCTGGTACGTCTCTTGGATGAGTTGATTCAAAATTTGCTTCTGGTCTTCGGGAATCGTTTTGCTCGTCAGCACGCTTTTGATGGCCGATTCGGGGTCGGTGCGGGCCCATGACTGGATGATCTGTTGCTGGTAGAGCTGGCGCGTTTCCGGGTTGGCAATCGAATCGGCCAGGGCCAGGGCTTCATTGGGATCTCTTTTTGTGGTGGGCGAGAAGAGGATCATGCTCCCGATCAAAACATCGTCCTGCAGGCTGCCGGCGGTGCGGGGGATGTAATTATCGAGCCAATTCATGGCCGCGCCGGGATCGTTTTGCATCCATTGGACAAAAATTTTGCCGACGGCCTCCGACTGGCCTTCTTGCGGCTGGAGGCTTTCAGCCCAGTGCATCGCGCCGCCGGGATCGCTTTCCCCCCAAGTGACCGCAAAGGTTCCGATGGCCGCATTGCGGTCTTCAGAAACGGGCAGGGATTTCAGCCATGCAGCCGTGTTTTCAGGTGAAGCCTGATTCATGGCCATCGCCACGATCTCATACGCGGCGGTTCCGATCGGCAGGTTGACCGAATCGTTGGCCCATGACTCGACGGCGGCGCGGGCCAGGGCGAGATTGCCATTCTTGACCAAGGCTTGCAGGCCCATATACACCGAATTCCGGGCCGAAAAAGGGCTGCCGGATGTGTCGTTGGTGAGCAGAAGCACGTCGATGTTCCCGAGCAGCATTTCCGGATTAGACGCCGCCATGGCGTCCATCACGGCACCGACCACGGGGTTATTGGCCAGTTTGTTGTTTGGCTGCACCAACCAATCCCAGGCATGCTTCGGGTCGCGCAGGGCCCAGTTGTTCACCAGACCGGTAACCCACAGGGATTTTTCCGCATCCGTCCGGCCGAGTTCCTGGGCGAGGGCGATAGCCAGGTCAGGCCGGGTCTTGGCAATCTCGGCCAGTGCGGCCAAGGCGTCCTCGCCCGATCCAGACAGCTTGTTGCGCAGGAAGGCCAGAAGCTCGCTGTATCCAGCCGTTCGATACGTGTTTGCGGAAGCGGCGGGGGCGGACGGCCGGGTTGAATCCACGGCGGGAGCCGGCGAGGATGCGGCCGGGCTGGCTGGAGGGGCGGGGTGCACGGGAGACGGCCCGAAGCGATAGGCCCACCAACCAAGCGCCACGCCCACCACGAGCACTCCGGCAATAAACACCCATGAAAATCCCTGCTTTTTTTGAAGGTCAGAAATGGTTTTCATGGCAAATCCGCAGGTGCGGTCATTGACCCGGCGAGGACGGCGTTTCCACCTTGGCGGTCGGATTTTTCCAATCACCGGGCAGCACGGTGGTTTTGCTTTCAAGGTTGGAGGGCGTTCCATAATAGAAGGCCCGAATGCGGTAGGAAGCATGCCTTAAAGGTGGCTTGAGCGCCCAGCCAAACGCATTGATTTTGGGTTTGATGAGTGCGGCTACGGTGAAATCCGGGCGGCCCGCCTCCTTGCTCTCGAGTAAAAACCCGTCTTCATCGCTGGAGTGATTCGTCCAGGTGAGCTCGAAGCCGCTGACCGTGGATCGAACGAAGGTGGCCTTCAGGTCCGAGGGAGCGGCTTCGGCGAGGGTCGTTGCATTCCGGATCGATTTTTTTACGAGGGGTGCTTTGTCGGGAAGGGTCTTGGGAACGGTCCAGGCAAAATCTTCCGGTTGGTAAAAGGCGGTTTTGTACGCTTCGTCGGATAATTGCCCTGGCAGGGTGACCTCGACCGGGTCGGTGACCGGCCCATAGATGCCGCGGACGCGATAGTAAAACGTCGTTTGCGGCATCAGGTTGGGGTGCTTGTAGGTGGTCTGGCCGGGCGGGCAGTAGTTGAGCACAATGAAGGGCCCATTGGGATCCGTCGCATATTCGACGGTATGCCCGGCGGCCCCAGGCGAGGCGTCCTTCCACTCCAACAAGACGTCGACGGGAGAAACCAAGGTGGTGGACAAATGGATGGTCGCATCGGGGCTGGATTCGCCGCGAAGCGCGGCTGAACCGGCCGCAAGCCCGCCGCCGAAAATAAACAAGGCCAATCCGCCGCGCACACATCCCAGGGTCCGAGCGAAAAGCCCGGCGCCGGGTGGATGGGCGCAAAGGGAGGCATCGACTGGCTCTGTCTGGCAAGCAAGGGCGTTGGAGGGCCAGAAAGTGGGGATAATGGGGATGGCGTTCACGCTTAGGTGTTAAGTTGGGGCAATCGATGGCGGTTTGCAACCTCTTGCAGCGGGCCGGACTTCGCCCACGGGCTCCTAAACAAATGGCTCCGCCATTTGGGCGGCAGATCAATGATTTTGTCGGAGCCGATGAATAATACCATTCGCCTCTTGCATTTGGACTTTGGTAGGGCGCGACCGCCGGGCGCGCCGCGCCTGTAGCCGTGAGCGAGGTCGAACGGCTCGTCGGGGACGCCTCGCCCTACCACAGCTGCATGGCTCAAAAGTCTAATTGGGAGGGAACGTTGGTATAATATGAGCCATGGCGCAGGCCCTGGGTGGAGAATGCCACGGGAGAGGCTACACGATGGCGCATCTCCTCACGGTCGAGGGCGGAAAACGCAGTCTGATGCTTGCCGCGCTCCGCAACTAACGAGGCAACGCCTGGCTCAAACTCATGCGAAGGCGTTCTTTTTGCTCAGGCGAAAGGATATGCGATCCATTCACATAGTGGATAGATTCCGCCGGAGCCTTGATCCCTTGCGCAAGTAGAATCTGCCCGATGGTTTCAGCGCTCAGATCATGGTCTGAAAGCGCTTCCGCCCACCTCAGCTCGACCTCGAAGTGTTCTTTAATGACTCTATTCTTAAGAAGGACATCCGTGATGAGATGATCGGTGGCTGGATCCGCCTCGTGATCAGTGAGCCAATCGATAGCGGCGTCCAAATCGAGATCAGTCCAATGCCGAAAAGCCTGCGTGGCCGCGGGAATCCCCCCCTCGTCACGCATTTGCCACGCAGCGTCCATGAGCTGCTCGGGAGAGGCATTTTTCTGGATCGCGGGTCCTGATCCGCCGAACCCATCCTTTGGGATGGATACGGGCGGAGTTTCCGGCACGGAAGTAGACTTTAAATCCTCGGCGGCATGGGAGTTTGGCCAAGGGCGAAAGTATTTTAGTCCACACACCAAAAGACTCGCGACGACCACGAACAGGGCGAGGGAAAGCGTTTTACGATTCATTTGATGGCGGAGATGGGCAGCTTTGGAAAAGCTGCCCAAAACATTGAATAATCGAGGCGACCTGCTGCTCCCTGATGAAGTCAATTTAGCCTGGCCACACCCGTTTGCCTTTTGATCGTCCCGGTCGCTTATCAGTGCGGCGTGAGGGTGATCCACTCGGGAGCCATCGTATAGCCGGTCGCAGCGGCGTTCTTGCCCGACACGGTAAATGTGAAGTTGCGGGTGGTTCCGGCTGCCCCGGCGGTCCAGAGGCCCAGGTCAGCGACCTGATCCCAGTTGGAAGTGGCCTGATACTCATCCAAGGTCGCCATTTGCGGTTGCGCATTGCCATTGACGGTCAGCCTGCATTGACCGCGCGAGGGATCCGACCTGTATCCAACTTTGACATCGTAGGTGGTGCCCTGGACAATGCCGGTTACGACAAACTGCAAGACTTGCCCCACGGCTGTGGAGGACAGCGTGCAGGCGATCCCGCCATTGGGGCCACCGGTAACCTGAGCGTAAGCGACCCCGGCCGTGTTGCTCTCCGCAAGGTTTGAACACTGCTCGGTCATGCCGCCGCCAGAAGTCGCGAAACTCATGGAGTTGATGTTCCATACGCCGCCGCCGTTGTCCTCGTTCAGGGTCAGGGTTTGCTGGCCTGCCGGCAGGGTCACGTTGGCCGTCACCGTGGCCCAGGTTTGATAGCCACCGGTAGCGGGAAGGTTGACGTTACCGCTCAGGTTTGTGCCTGAAGAGTTCGACAGATGGAAGGCATCCGTTACCGCGCCCGGAGCGGCGATGCGGAAGCTGACCGTGTAAGTGCCGGCCGTGGCTACATTGACCGTATATTTAAACCACTGGCCGGGGCTTTCCCATCCCACGTTAACGCCGCCGCCAGTGTCTGAGCAGACTTCCAGGTCAACGCCGTCGGAACGATAGCCATTATCCGTCCCATTGATCGAAGTGACATTATAGGCTACTCCCTGGCCGCCGGTGTCATAGTTTTCGGCCTGGACCGTGCCGGGAATCGTGGCCGCGGTGCCGCCGTACGGACCCTCGCCGCCGCCGCCGCCTGAAAGGTTGGCTCCAACAATCGCCACAAACCTGTTGGCCGGAAGAACCAGGCTGCTTACCGTCTTGGCGCTGTTGAGGGCAAAGCTATATCCATAAAGATAGATGGATCTAGTGTCCCTGCCTCCAGTGTTAGTGTCCCTATACGACATCGTAAGGACCGTTGACTCACCGGGGTAATTTGCTGACGGTATTCCCCAGTCGCTGAAACTCTGGGTAAAGGTGGAGTTCGTGCCATCCGTGTAGTTCACCTTGATGGTTTGGTTGGTTTGACCGCCCCCCATTCCGGAACCCAGCAGTGAAAGGGTCGAAAATTGACCCGCTGGCAGGGTGACGGTTTCGTTCGATGCGCCATTGTTCGCATTGGCGGGAAGCAAGCTAAACGACAAGCCGTTCCACGTGATCGATGAACCCAGCACGGTGGCGGAATAGGCATTGCCTACGCTGTCAAATCCGCCGGTGTTGGGGAACGTCGTACCGTCCGTGACCATCCCTTCGATGTTAGCAGATGCGGCGCTTAACGCGTTCGTGCCGCCTGAAAGGCCGGCTGCAATAATCCCGACAAACCTGTTCGCCGGAAGGACCAGGCTGCTTACCGTCTTGGCGCTGTTCAGGGCAAAGCTATATCCATAAATATAGATGGATCTAGTGTCCCTGCCTCCAGTGTTAGTGTCCCTATACGACATCGTAAGGACCGTTGACTCACCGGGGTAATTTGCTGACGGTATTCCCCAGTCGCTGAAACTCTGGGTAAAGGTGGAACTCGTGCCATCCGTGTAGTGCACCGTGATGGTTTGGTTGGTTTGACCGCCACCCATCCCGGAACCCAGCAGTGAAAGGGTCGAAAATTGACCCGCGGGCAGGGTAATAGTCTCGTTCGATGCGCCATTGTTCGCATTGGCGGGAAGCAAGCTAAACGACAAGCCGTTCCACGTGATCGATGAACCCAGCATGGTGGCGGAATAGGCATTGCCTACGCTGTCAAATCCGCCGGTGTTGGGGAACGTCGTCCCGTCCGTGACCATCCCTTCGATGTTACTGTTAGCGGACGTCAAGCACGGTGTCGTTGCGACTCCACCGCCACTGCTGATCGGACCGTAAATGCACAGCCCGCCCGTGCCGCTATTTGACGTGCCAAAGTCGCTGATGTAGACCAAGCCATTCGCAATGACCGGATAAGTAAATTTCGCCATGTTACCCATCGAGTCCCGACTCGGGTTGTCCTGGCTGCTCCAGAGCTGGGTCGCCAGATTGTTGGCGTCGTATGCATAAAGAACGCCGGGTTGCGTGAATGAATCGGCGTCGCCAGAAAGGATTCCGTAAGCCCACGCAATTCCGTTGGTCGTGCCATTGGCTGAGATCGAAAACGTCCCGCCCGCCGTGCCGGGGCCGCCAGTCATCGGCATAACCGCCGCAGTCACGGAGGAGGCCGTCGGATTGAACTTGCCACCCGTATACTGGAAGCACCGCCCGTGATCGTTTGAACCCCACACGTAGATCGCCGGCCCAGCAGAGTTGGCAAAGTAGGCCGGGGAACCATGAATGTCGTCTTCGTAGGATGAGCCACTGCCGAGCGTATCATTTCCGGCGTTGGGGGCGACGGCCTGAAACGCCTGGATCGCATTCGCATCCCCGGCGCTGATTCCCCCGAGAGAAGCGGGATTCAGGACATAGATTTTGCCTTCTTTTCCACCTCCAACAATGTAGCCTGTCCCAGGCATGACCATGCAGCCTGCCGAGCTCAAATCCTCGTCGTTATTGTTGAGGTTCGCATAATCATTTGGCGTAAAATAGCTCTCCAAGCCGAGGGTCGGGCTCATCTTAAGAATGCTCATTCCGAAATTATTGACCCCATCCCAAGTCCCGTTCCCGGTGAGAAAATAAATATTCCCACTGCTGTCGGCCGCCGGGCCCTGGCCCGACTGCCAGATCGACGCCAGGTACGCGCTCCCCCCCGGGACGGTGGTGGCAAACGTGCCGGTCTGAGCCAGCGTACCGGCGTCAAACGCGAAGATGTGGCCGTTGGACGGAGTGACATCGCAAAACGAGCCAAAGCAGACGTAAACATTGCCGTTGGCATTGAGCAAAGCGGGCCGATCATTTTCGTAGGCTGGGTTAAAGTTGGCCACATTCGCAATGACCACCGGGCTTCCCGCATCCTCATTTCCCGTGGCCAAATCGAGCTTGTGGAGCCGGTATCTGAGAACACCAGCCCCGTCGCCATACGCACCATTGGTCATCGAGACGACGTAGATGCACGAATTGGTTGGATTGATCACCGGCGTTGACATGATCCCAAACTTTCCCTGGATATTAGAACAGTCCCCGGTCGGCGCGGTGCCGAAGTTATCACGCCACAATTGGGCGCCCGTGGTGGCGTCCAACGCATAGACCGAATTGTTGACCGTCTCCATGTACACCACGTTATGCACCCCGCCGCCAATGGTCAGCCCGGTATAAACAAGGGGGCTGGCAAAACACTGGTCATCGAGGGCGATTTTATGAATCAACCCAAAATGACTATCGTTAACGTTGCTGGGCGTCAGAACCGTTTCTGACAGATTTTGCCCGGTGCGGGCGATATCGTTGTGCTGGGTGATGACGTTAACCTGGGCAAATGTCGGCAGGGCGCCGGCCATCATTAAGGCCAGCATAAATGACAATGATTTCATGATTCAGATGGGTTAATGGGTAAATCAAAGTAGTGGGACTACTCTAATCAATTAATTAAATGTAGGAACGATAAAGTTGGTGGATATTCAGTCGCCAGCAATGGCTATAGTCAGGATAAACGCGCACGAAATTATCAAAACAGCCATTTCATCGTGCGTGAATCCCCTGTATTTTCTTCAAGTATTTGTTACTTGCCACATCATAATAATGGGCTTCTCCATAATTCTATGTCAAGACTGCCGAAGCTATTGACCCTGATCTGCATTATCGCCACGACGGTGACCGGCTCGTCGCAGGCGCAACAGCCAGCCTCCATCGCCGCCGCGGTTGACACCCACGCCGTAACCGCGGCCCTTGATTACGCCGAAGGGAAGAATCACACGATCGCCCTGACAAATGCAGTGGCCTTGCATTTGCTCTGGATAACCCCGGGCACCTTCACGATGGGGGCGCCCCGTTCGGAAGACGGCAGCCACGAATGGGAGCGCCCGCAAACGGTGGTGACGATCAGCAAGGGCTTTTGGCTGGGGAAAACCCCGGTTACCCAAGCACAATATCAGGCCGTCATGGGCAATAATCCAAGTCGCTTCACCAAGGCTGGGCTGGACGCACCGGTGGAGATGGTGTCATGGCACGATGCGATGAAATTTTGCCACAGGCTTACGAAGCGAGAGCAGGCCGCCGGGCACCTGCCGCAAGGTTATGTTTACACGCTACCCACGGAAGCACAGTGGGAATATGCGTGCCGGGCGGGAACGACTGGAGCGCGCTATGGCAACTTGAATGACATCGCTTGGTATGTCGGTAACAGCGGAAATTCAACCCACCCGGTCGGCCAGAAAAAGCCCAATGCCTTTGGGCTTTATGATATGATCGGCAACGTGTCGCAATGGTGTTCGGATTGGTATGCCGAAACACTCCCCGGTGGAAACGTGACGGATCCAGTCGGGCCAGACGCGGGTTCCTACCGCGTTCTTCGCGGCGGCGATTGGGGCCATGCCGCGGCACTTTGTCGCTCTGCGTGTCGCCTCGCGAACCACCCCGCACTCCCCGGCAGCCTCTTCGGCTTCCGCCTCGCCCTTGTCCCTGCCCGCTAGAGCATATTAAAGCACCAAACCGCTTGCATGGTCATCGAGGGGCCACTGCCGCCGCAGTCTTTCGTGAATACGGCCGCCACATCCTTTGTGCCGCGCTTCAGGCCGCAGACATCGTCATCGGCGATAATCTTTCGGCCCACCGAGACACCCAAGCCCCAAAGCTGATCGAGGCCAAAGGAGCGCAGCTGCGTTTTCTTTCTCCTTATATAGTCCGATCTCAATCCCATTGAACCGATGTGGTCAAAGAGTCGCTGAGTGACGCCAAGGCCAGAACCAAGGAAAGTCTCCTCACGGCCATTCACCAGGCGCTTCACTCAGTTTCACCTCAAGACGCCCAGGCATTCGTTTGTCATCGCGGCTATCTGTGCACCATAAGTTATACCATTCGTCTCTTGCATTTGGACTTTGGTCGGGCGCGACCGCCGGGCGCGCCGCGCCTGTAGCCGTGAGCGAGGTCGAACGGCTCGTCGGGGACGCCTCGCCCTACCACAGCTGCATGGCTCAAAAGTCTAAGTGGGAGGGGACGTTGGTATTAAAATGCCCTAATGGTAATTAAAAAAAAGGGCCGCGCAACGGATGTTGCGCGGCCCGAAACTATATAACTTGGGATATTACCAAGCAGCCAGCGGCATTACTGGATGAACTTGGTGTCGAGCGTGAAGTCGGCCCACTCAACCGTGGTGGCAGTGGCCGGACCCCAGCTTGCGGCATGGCCACCGTAGAAGGTGGCGAAGAAGATACCGCCAAACGTTCCATTGGCGTCTGATTTGACGATGTTGGTTCCCGAGTAAACTTGGGGTCCTGTTGCCGTCGCTCCTCCGGTGGAATTGTACCAGACCGTAACCGCACCGGTGGTGAGGTTAACCATCTGCTCGACGCAGTGCCATTGGCCGTCGGCCTGCCAGTTCCAGGTGCCCGCACCGATATCGTTGCCAACCGTGCCTGGGGCCATGGATGGGTCATACTCGTAAACCTCACCCGCCGTGCCACGCCACATGTAACGCGTGGAGAAGCTGTCGGGGCCGGTATTGAAGCCGCTCTCGTCGCCTTCCCGGCCACCGAACAAACCGGGAAGCTTGCCGGCCGTACCCCAGCTAAAGCCGCTCGGGAACTTCACAAAATATTTCATATAGAGAACCTTCGAATTAGCGAGATCCGGGCGACCCGCACCTGGGTTGTTGCCGATTCCACCGGGTCCTCCGTTGAAACCGGGTTGGTTGGCGTTGGTTGTGTTCCGGGTATCCTGCAGTTCCTGGTAGAACTGGGCGCCGCCCCTGGTGCAGCCGCAGGAATATGCTGATGAATGCGCCCCATAATAGGTTACCGCCGCGGCATGGCCGCTCGGTCCGTTATCTGTTGCGATCGTGATTCCACCGTTGG
The DNA here is from genome assembly GCA_035568935.1 of Opitutaceae bacterium. GTDB lineage: Bacteria > Verrucomicrobiota > Verrucomicrobiia > Opitutales > Opitutaceae > DASRHD01. Next base: position 23,058 of record DATMNP010000046.1, read on the forward strand.
GAGGAATGTAGCCATAGAGGCCATTAAAACCATACTCATCCGGACTGCGGGCACCCGCAGGAGCTCCCGTGTCCGTCGTCGAAACGCCCCATGCGGCTTGCCATGCAGTACCGGGGAAGCCATCGAAGTTGCCGACCCACGCGCCAGTTGTTGCTGACTGGGTCGTGGCCGAGACGGAGGCGCTGAAGTTGCTGGGGCCGAAGCCATTGTCCGCCCGGACCGTATAGGCATGCGTGGATGAGGCAGCCAAGCCGGTGCTCGCGTACGGGCTGGTGACTCCCGAAACGGTGGTGCCGTCGACCGTGAGATCGTAGCTGGTGGCGCCCGTCGATGCATTCCAGGTGACGGAAATGGCGCTCGTGCTCGTGGCCGAGGCGGCAAGCCCGGTCGGAGTGGCGGGCGGCAGCAGGCCGCTGCTGGTCGTAGCCGAGACCGGGGAGCTGAAGGCGCTGTCGCCGAAGCTGTTGTCCGCCCGGACCGTATAGGTATGCGTGGATGACGCAGCCAGGCCGGTGCTCGCGTACGGGCTGGTGACTCCCGAGATGGTGGAACCGTCGACCGTGAGATCGTAGCTGGTGGCGCCCGTCGATGCATTCCAGGTGACGGAAATGGCGCTCGTGCTCGTGGCCGAGGCGGCAAGCCCGGTCGGAGTGGCGGGGGCCACACCGCCGCTGCCGATCGTGTACAGGGCGGTTGCAACCGGGCTGTCGGCGTAGCCGCTCTCGTAGGCGATGGCTTCGAGTGTCGTGGTGCTGCCAATGCTCACTGGACCCGAGTAGATCGTGCCGTTGGTCTCGCTGGGCGCGCTGCCATCGGTCGTATAACGGATGGTCACATAACTGGTGGCGTCACTGATCGTCACGCTTTGGGCGCTCGAGTAGCTGCCGCCAGCCGGATTGAAGGTAGGCTTGGCTGCCTGCGGCAGGCCGATCGTAAAGGTGACACTGCTGACGTAGCTGGTGCCGCTCATCAGCCAGAAGGCGCATGCGTTGGACGACGTGTCTTGCCAGATGAGGTCGGGCTGCATCGTGCCGCCAAAGTTGCCGGCCCCGACCAGCCTCCAGTTG
>DATMNP010000047.1:0-5271 GCA_035568935.1 Opitutaceae bacterium
AGGCCGAGGGCGGCGTAGCCTTTGGGCGTGAGCATGCGGCCTTGCGCCGTGCGCTGCACGTAGCCTTCGAGGATCAAAAAGGGTTCATGCACTTCCTCGAGCGTGTCGGGTTCCTCGCCGACCGCGACCGCGAGGGTGTTCACGCCGGCGGGGCCGCCGCCGTAGTTTTCGGCCAGGACGCGCAGGAGGCGCTTGTCCATTTCGTCGAGCCCGCGCGCGTCGATCTCCAGCATCTCCAGCGCGGCGGCGGCGACGGGCTGCGTGATCTTGCCCTTGGCTTTTTCCTGCGCGTAGTCGCGGACGAAGTTGACGAGGTTGTTGACGATGCGCGGGGTGCCGCGGGCGCGGGCGGCGATTTCCTGGGCGCCGGCGTCATCGAGCTCGATCTTGAGCAGGCCGCAGGTGCGGCGCACGATGCCGATGAGCGTGGGGGCGTCGTAGTAATCGAGCCGCGTCTGCAGGGTGAAGCGCGAGCGGAGCGGCGCGGTGAGCAGGCCGGCTCGGGTGGTGGCGCCGACGAGCGTGAACTTCGGGATCGAGAGGCGCACGCTGCGGGCGTTGGGCCCCTGGTCGATCATGATGTCGAGGCGGAAATCCTCCATCGCGGAGTAAAGGTATTCCTCGACGGTTTTCGGGATGCGGTGGATTTCGTCGATGAAGAGCAGGTCGCCTTCCTCGAGGTTGGTCAGCAGGCCGGCGAGGTCGCCGGCTTTCTCGATGACGGGGCCGGAGGTGACGCGGACGTTGCGGCCGAGTTCATGTCCGAGGATGAAGGCGAGGGTGGTCTTGCCCAGGCCGGGCGGGCCCGAGAACAGGATGTGGTTGAGTGCGTCGCCGCGGCGTTTCGCCGCGCTGACCATGATCTTGAGGCGGTCGACGGTTTTTTGCTGTCCGGCAAAATCGGCGAACGACAGCGGCCGCAGCGCCGCCTCGGCGGACGAAACCGGTGCGGTGAGCGTCGTGGTGATGTAGCTGGTGCCTTTGGCAGGTTGGTCAGGCATTTTCTTCAAGCGGTGGGATTACAATATCACCTCTGGCTGCATGCCAGAGTCGGAGAACATGAACCACACTTTTATCGGCATGCACGACATATGCGATGCGATAAGGAGAGCAGATCAACTCACGAAGTTCGGCCCGCTTGCGTTCCGGCACCATGCGGCCCCGATTTGGCAGGCGATCCAGAGACTCGACGATGCCAATGAGCTTTTCACCAACCCGATGGGCAGCCAGAGGGCTGCTTTGCGCGATATAACTGGTTATCGAGCGCAGGTCTTCGAGCGCAGCCGGCGACCAGATTACTTTTGAAACCACGAGCGGAACTGGCGAACAACTTCCTCATGGGGAACGCCCTCGCCTCGGGCAATTTGTTGTTCGGCTTCGTCGATGGAGGCCAGAAAACGCAGACGCTCCTCGGCATCTTCCCAGCTCGCATTCTCAGGAAGGTTTTGAAATGAGGCTATGAGCTGCTCTTTGACCGACATGAGGAAAAATTGGCTTAAGATGTGGCGGGTCGCAAGCCCTCACTTCCTCTCAAATTCAAGCGACCGAGAGCCGGCCTCGTGGAGCGGGAATGGGACGACCCAATGACTTTGCGGTCTCAATCCATTCACCAATGACGACCTGCACATTCTTGAGTGCTTCGGCCTGGGTGGCGCCGTCGGCGATGCAGCCGGGTAATTCGGGCACCTCGGCGATAAAGGCGTGGTCGGCCTCGCTCCAGTAGATGATAACCTCGTATTTAGACATTTTTGTCTAGTGACAGCTTATACTTTAGCACAATTCCACGGACTTGTTTTACTTGATAAGGCTTAGCCTGCGAGCCTTTTGGTTGAAGATTCAAAATTTCCTCAACCCCGGGTTGATGGAAAATATGGTGACTGCCCTTTATGCGATTGGTGAAGCCGAGCTTATGAAGCAATCGCAACAGGTCGTCGAAAGCGATGTTCGCATCAGCCTGGCCGGAAATAATGCGATCAAAAGTCCTTTTTAGGTTTGGCATCCCCGCACATTATAGGAGCAATTTCCAAGCGTCTTGTGCGCGTTTTGCTAGTAGTCGTTTATTTCCACTCCAGTTCCGCGCCGAGGGAGCGGAGGTTTTCGACGAAACGCGGGTGGGCGCGCTTGATGATCTCGGCGTTGCGGACGACGCTGCGGCCGGGGATGGCTGCGGCGACCATCGTGAGCGCGACGGCGGCGCGGATGACGTAGGGCGAATCGACGACTGCGGGGCGCAGCGGCCGGTCGCCGAAGACGACGATGCGGTGCGGGTCGAGCACGACGACGTGGGCGCCGAACTTCGCGAGCTCGGGCATCCACGAAAAGCCGTTTTCGTAAACCTTGTTCCAGAAATGGATCGTGCCCGTGGCACGCGTGCTGAGCGCGATCATGAGCGGCAGCAGGTCCACCGAGAAATACGGCCAGGGGGCGGCCTCGATTTTTGGCAGAAGGTTCGGCGTGAAGGCCGGCTCGATGGCGAGTTTCTGGCTGCGGTGAACAAGGGCGGTCGTGCCGTCGTGCTCGACGGTCACGCCGAGTTTTTTGAAGGCGCGCGTGATGAGGTCGAAGTGCTGCGGCAGGGATTTTTTCACGCGCACCTCGCCGCCGGTGATGGCGCCGAGCGCCAGGAAGGTGACGACCTCGTGGTAATCGGTGCCGATGGTGATGGTGGCGCCGTGGAGTTTTTTCACGCCGGTGATTTCAAGCCGGCTGGTGCCCAGGCCGTCGATTTTCGCGCCCATGGCGACGAGCGCGGCGCAGAGGTCCTGCACGTGTGGCTCGCTGGCGGCGTTGATCAGCGTGGAGCGTCCGCGGGCCAGTGCGGCGGCCATGGCGAAGTTTTCCGTGACGGTGACCGACATGTAATCGAGCCAGTGGCGGGTGCCGGTGAAGCCGCGCGGCAGGCCGATCACAAGCGGGTCGCCGGCGTCGATGGCGGCGCCAAGCGCGCGAAGGACTTCGAGGTGCGGGTCGATCTCTCGCACGCCGAGCGAGCAGCCCTTGGCGTTGGAGGGAACGGAAATTTTTTTCAGCCGGTGGAGCAGGGCGGGGTAGAGCAGGACGGTGGAGCGCATGTCCTGTGGCAGCTCGTCGTCCACCAGCTTGCGCTTGAATCCCGAGTGATCGAGCCGCATCACGCCCGCCGCGCGATCCCACTCGATGTGCGAGCCCTGCTGGCGCGCAAAGGCGACGAGCTTGTCGAGGTCGGTGATATCGGGGATGTTTTTTAGCGTGACGGGCTCGTCGGTGAGCAGCGTGGCGCAGAAAATCGGCAGCACGGAATTCTTGTTGCCGGAGGGGATGATGGTGCCGGAGAGGGGCTTGCCGCCGTGGACAATGAGGTCGGACATGGGCGTTAGAGGCGAAACGATCCTTTTGAAACCGCGAATAAACGCGAATGGACGCGAATAGCCAAACATCAAATAACTCTACCCGAGGGAAAAACCGAACATGCGCGTTTATTCGCGCCTGCCCGCCGTAGCTTTAGCGAAGGAGGGTCCATTCGCGGTTTCAATGTATGGATCCGCCTTCGCTAAAGCTACGGCGTGATTGTGCTTCGCACAAAAAAGGCGCCCGTGGAAACGGACGCCTTTGAAATGAGCGCAGCGCGGAAGTTAGCTGCCTTGCGGGCCGCCGTGGCCGCTTTCGCCGCGGGACGGATCGCCCTGGCGGTAGTGACCGCCGCCCTGGCCGCCGCGACCGCCGCGGCGCCGACGCCGGCGCTGGCCGCCGTCGCCCTGGCCGCCTTCGCGGTGTTCGCCGTTCGACTCGCGACGGCCTTCGCCTTGCGGCTGGCCGTTGCGGAAACCGCCACGGTTGCCTTCGCCGCGGGACGGATCGCCCTGGCGATAATGGCCGCCCTGGCCTCCCCGACCGCCGCGGTGGCGGCGGCGCTGCTGGCGCTGGTCGCCTTCGCGGCCGGATTCGACCGCAGGGGCGGAGGTGCCGATGGTGGCGGCGGGTTTGCTGCCACCGAAGAGGCTTTTCAACCAGCCGAAAAATCCGCCGGATTTTTTCGGTGCAGTTTCCACCGCCGGTTTCTGGCGCGGTTCACGTGGCTCGAACGGCAGATTGCGCCGGGGCTCGAACGATTGTTCACGGCGCGGTTCGCGTGATTCACGCGGCTGGAACGGTTTCGGCTCGCGGGATTCAAACGGCTTTGGTTCCCGCGGCTCGAATGGGTTTTTGTCAGGGCGCTCGGCGCGGAAGACCGGGCGGTCTTCCCGGCGCGGGCGTGCGTTGGTTTTTACCGGGACGTCGGAGGAGCCGGCTTCCCAGCTGAGCTCCGTGCGCTTGGGTTCCTCGGCGGGGAGGATGTTGAGCTGCGCTTTGGCGGCGGGTTGAACCGGGGCCGGGGCCACAGGTTCAACCGGGGCGGTAAACGCAGCTTGGATGGGTTTCGTTTCAACGCTCGCCGTGGGCGCGGGGCTCTCGGCAGCGGGGCTGGGTTTCACGTCGTCCACCGGGGCCGCGGGAGCGGTCTCGACAAACGGATTCTTGTATTCGCTCTTGGCGGCGACGACTTCGATCGACGTGGGGCGATACCCGCCATTGCTGGCGGCGGTGGTGGCGGGGGCAGGCGCGGCGGGTCGTTTCCCGCGGGCAAGCCCGGAGCCGCGCGCGCCGAAGGCGGCGGGCGGTGGGGCGGTCTCGGTGCTGCCCGAGGGCGCGCCGGATGTTTCTGATTCTAGCATGTTTGTGTTGTTTGTTTTGTTATCAAGCGGCGCTCACCGCAAGCGGGGGCAGCCGACATTGGAAAGCAAACGGAGCGCGGGAATCGCGCTCGACGTATGCAATAACCGGTTACCATCCCCTATTTTCCCCTGCGGGGCAACTGTAAAAATGAGGCTTTGTAGGCGTAGGTCGGGCTTCACGCCCGACCTGTCGGGGATAAACCCCGACCTACAAGTTTGACAGGCAGACTCACCACCACTTTTTGCAGACCGGGCTTGCCAGCGTCCGCTGCGCGCCGTACCCACGTGGCATGGACAAGCTCGAGGAAATTTTTCACATGCAGGACGCGCTCAACCGGCGCATCGGCGTGGCCCTGCCGCCGCCGACCGACGAGGAAAAGGCGAAGTGGATTCTCAACTACACGCGCGCCATGCAGCAGGAGCTCGCCGAGCTCGTGGACAGCGTGCCGTGGAAGTGGTGGGCGAAATACCAGAAGTTCGACGAGCAGAACGCGCGCGTCGAGGTCGTCGATTTGTTTCACTTTCTCGTCTCGCTGGCGCAGACGCTCGGCATGAGCGCCGACGATGTCTACCAGGCCTA